>DATDCH010000235.1:0-2244 GCA_036524455.1 Kofleriaceae bacterium
AGGTCAACCCGAACCCCGACCTCGCGGAGGCCTGCGCGTTCTTCGCGTCGGCGCGTGCGGCCGGCCGCACCTACGAGCAGCTGATCTGCGAGATCGCCGATCTCGCGCTCGCCCGGGCCCGCGCACCGGCGCCGCCGAAGCTCGGCTTCGACACGCTCTTGCGCGAGTACCTCGCGGCTCGCCAGCGGTGAATTCTCGAGCACTCAATCGCGCCACCCTGGCGCGCCAGGCGTTGCTCGTGCGCGCGACCGATCCACTCGCGATCGTCGAGCGGCTGGTCGGCTTGCAAGCGCAGCAGGCGCGGCCGCCGTTCGTCGGGCTGTGGTCGCGCGTCGACGGCTTCCAGCGCGAGCAGCTCCACGCGCTCGTGCGCGACAAGGCGGTCGTCCGCGCGACGATGATGCGCGGGACGTTGCACCTGGTGACGGCCGCGGACTACGTCGCGCTGCGCGGCGCGCTGGCACCGATGTTCGCCGCCGGCGTGAAGGCGATCCTCGGCAAGCGCGTCGATGGCCTCGATCTCGCCAAGCTGTGTGCCTTCGCGCAGACCAAGCTGCCGGCGACGTTCGAGGCATTGCGCCCCGTGCTCGCGAAGAAGTTTCCGAAGTTCGACGATCGCGCGCTCGGCTACACGGTGCGCATGACCCTGCCGCTCGTGCAGGTGCCGACCGACGATCGCTGGGCCTATCCGGCGAGCAGTGACTTCGCGAGCGGGGAAGCCTGGCTCGGACGTCCGACGGATCCGGTAGCTGCCAGCGCGCTGCTCGTGAAGAAGTACCTCGCGGCGTTCGGTCCGGCCTCGGTGCGCGACGCGCAGACCTGGTCCGGCTTGCGCGATCTCGCGCCGGTGTTCGCGCAGCTGCGCGACGAGCTGGTCACGTTTCGCGATGGCAAGCGCGAGCTGTTCGATCTGCCCGATGCCCCGCGGCCCGATGCCGACACCGCGGTGCCCGTCCGGTACCTGCCCGAGTTCGACAACCTCGTGCTCTCGCACGACGATCGCAGCCGCGTGATCGCCGATGCGCATCGCCCGGCCGTGGTGACCAAGAATCTCCAGGTGAAGGCGACGTTCCTGGTCGATGGCGTGGTCGCCGGAACGTGGACGATCGAGCGCAAGAAGACCGCGACGCTCGTGCTGTCACCGTTCGCCGCGCTGAAGAAGCCGGTGCGTGTGGCGCTCGAGGCCGAGGGCGAGCCGCTCGTGCGATTTGTCGAGCCCGATGCGGCGTCCTACGCGATCAAGGTCGTGTAATCACAGGCCGTCCGAGGATTCGCTCGACAGATCCGGGCGCGTCCCCCAGAATTCGGCCGCGACCACTGACCCGGTCGCCAATGGGAGAAGCTCGCCATGACGACAGACCTCGATGAGCCTCGAACCTGCGAACGCTGTAACGCCGTCATCCCGGCCGCGCGCGTCCGCGCGATCCCTGCCACCTGGCTGTGCCTCGAGTGCAGCGAGGAAGTCGGTGGCGACTTCGTCTACACCGCGACGCAAGAGAATCTGGGCAAAGCCGGCAGCCTGAAGCTCAATTACGGCGGCGTGAGCATCAAGAAGCACCGGCGCGCGATCAAGCCGAAGACTGAATAGCGGTCTGAACTGGCTACGCGCACGTGCGACGAATCGCTCGCACGATCGGTGGCCAAAAACTCTGCATTCAGTCGGCGAAGCGCTAGATAGCGCCTCAGCCAGCAACCCCTTTATGCAGATGATCCACTTTCACGGTTCGTATCGTTACGAAGACACCGCCCACCTCGAGTCCGCTCTCCAGCACGCGCGCAAGCACCTCCGCATCTCGAGCGACGAGCTGTGGTTCCGCTGCTTCGTCACCGACGGCTCGGTGCTCACCGTCAATCTCCAGGTGCCGTCATCGGCCGCGCGCATCCTCGATGCGACCAGCGTGTTCCTTCACCTGTCGCGCGGTGCGCTCGAAGGCGCGTTCGCCGCGAGCTGAAGCGCGACCCGCACCTCGTGGTCGACGATCGAGATCCCGACCACGCGCGTCTCGAGCACGCGGTTGCCGATCTTGACCTGCGTGTGGGCCGCGACGCGCTTCGTGCGATCGACCCAGCCGGCGACAAAGAACTTCGCCCACGCGCCGAATTCGAGGAGCGGATTCGCCGCGCTCGCCTCGAGCGTGCGATCGAGCGCCGTCACGCGGACGCGGTCTCCCTCCAGCGCCACCTCGGCGCGCACGCCGACGCGAAAGTACGAACAGCCGCCGCGCTCCTGAAACGCGTACACCT
>DATDCH010000236.1:0-25948 GCA_036524455.1 Kofleriaceae bacterium
CTGCTCGCAACTACTTCGTGCGGGTCGCGATCTCGCGCCTGCTTCGATCGAACCGCATCGTCGCCGTGCTGGAGCGCGCGGGCTCGTACCCACGTGGGTTGCCAGCTTCGCGCGGTTGCTGGTCGCGTGCCCGTAGCCGCAGTCGTCTCGCTGCTCGCGACTACTTCTTGCGGTTCGCGATCTCGCTCGCCAGCTTCGACAGCGTCGCGGCCGCTTCATCGCGCTTCGCCTGCGTCGCCATCGCATCGGCAAACCGGATCATGCGGTACCGGCCCCACAGGTCCGCGACGACATCCTGGCCCTTCGCTTCTTGCAGCGCCTTGAGCTGCTGGCCCACCGACTGATACTGCGACGCGAGCATTTGCGACGTCACGACCTTCGGCTCGACCTTCGGCTCGACCTTCGGTTCGACCTTGGTCGTCGTGGTGGTCGCGGGATTCGTCGCATTCGACGTCGGCTTCGGAGTCGTCTTCGGGGTCTTCGGCGGCGTCTTCGCGGTCTTCGACGGCTTCGTCACCTTCGGTGCCTGCATGTCTCGCGCGGTGCTGCCCGCCCTGGTGTTGTCGACCTTCGTGTCCTCGACCTTCGTGTCGCCGACCTTCGTGTCGCCGACGTTCGTATCGCCGACGTTCGTATCGCCGACGTTCGTATCCTCGACCTTTGGTTGCTCGGCGGGCGCTACGACGTCGGCGGGCTTCGGCTCGACAGGTGGCGCCGGCTGCGTCTCGATCGGCGTCACCGACGGCTCCGCGGTGGCGACCTCGGCGGGCTTGTCGTCTTTACCGCCACTCATGATCACGAACACGGCACCGCCGAGCACGCCGAGTCCCGCGACCGCGGCGGCGATCAGCGGCGCACGGCGTTTCTTCACCTCGGTCTGCTGCGTCGTCAGCGGCTTGTCTTGTGCGACCGCGGCGACGGCTTTCGGCGTCGTCATCGGCGGTGCCTGCGCAGCACCGCGTAGCGGAGGCGGGAACGTCTCTTTGCCGGTGTGCTGGCGCACCGGGCTTTGCGGCTGCGTCGACATCGGCTCGCGGCGCGCGACGGCGAGCGGCACGCCGAGTGCGGCGGCGGCTGCCTCGCGATCGCGCTCTACCAGATCGAGCAGGTCGCGGGCGACCTTCGCGGTGGCGGGCCGGTGGTCGCGCTTCTTCGCCATCAGGCGGCGCGCGAACGCTTCGAGCAATGGATCGACCTCGAGGTACGGCACGCGCTGCGAGATCGGCGGCGGATCGAGCAGCAAGTTCGCGCGCGCGACCTCGGCACCGCTGCCGTCGAATGGCAGCTTGCCGCACAACATCTCGTACACGATGATGCCGAGTGCAAAGAGATCGATGCGGTGATCGATCGGATCGGCGACCGCTTGCTCGGGCGCCATGTAGTGCGGCGTGCCGAGCACGAGGCCGTTCGTGGTGAGTCGGCCCGGACTCGCGGCCGAGTCGCCGCCTTCGCGGAGGATCGCAATGCCGAAGTCGACGATGCGCGGCACCTCGTGACCGTGCGTGTCCTTCTCGATGATCACGTTCTCCGGCTTGAAGTCGCGATGGATGAGGCCGGCTTCGTGCGCATGGAACAGGCCCTCGAGCATCTGGCGCGTCAGCGATGCCACGCGTTGCGGCGTCATCGGTGCTTCGTTGAGCAACGTCGCGAGGTCTGGACCTTCAGCGAAGTCCATCACCATGTACTTCATGCCGTCGGTGGTCTCGCCGACGTCGATCACACCGATCACGTTCGGATGGCGCAGGCGACCGGCGAGCTCGGCTTCGCGCTCGAAGCGCTGCATCACCTTGTTGTCCTCGAGCAGCCGCGGGTGCAGCACCTTGACCGCGAACGCGCGACCAACCTTGACGTGCTTCGCGCGATAGACCGCGCCCATCGCGCCTTCACCGATCTTCGAGACGATCTGATAGCGGTTCGCGAGGACTTCGCCGGTGATGCGTTCGTAGGGCTGCTTCTCGAGATTGACTTCGACGCTCATCAAAATCTCCCGATCGCAGACACCGTAGCGCCATCGGGTCCGGGCGCCACGATCAGGCGCGGCTCCTCCGCCGATGTCCAATACAGCGCGGTCGTCACGATCGCGCCGCCGAGTGCGAGCAGCCAGCCGGCATCGGCGAGCAGACCGAAGTTGCGGATCGCGTCGCGATCGCCTTCGCTGCAGTTGATCGCGTTGTTTTTTCCGCACTCGCGATAGCGCGAGCGCGTCGTCAGGCCGAACGCGATGCCCGCACCGAGCCCGACGACACCGACCGCAGCCGTGATCTTGGCGGGCGAGGTGAAGTGGCGAGGCACGCTGTCGCTCATCTTCGTATTGACCCCGAGACCACCACCGCCATTGGTTTGCTTCGGGCGTCGCGGCGCATCCGGCAATAGCTCGGGCGCGGCGAGCGTGAACTTCGCGGTCGCGTCCGCAGCCGTTTGCAGATCGATCGCGGACCGCGACGCGCTCTTGCCCGTTACCGGGTCGACCCACGTGGTGTCGACCTGGATCGAGCCGCCGGAGCCACTGTCGACCATCACGACGAACAGCAGCTGCTGCGCGTTCGTTCGCTTTGCAACATCTGCGGTGCATGCAGGTGTCGTCACGCAGTCGGGCGGCAGCCCGTCGGGCGGCAGCAAGCGGCGCACTTCGAGGCCGCCCGTCGCTTCGACGACGAGCTCGCTCATCAGCGCCTGCGCGAGATCCTGGCTGAGCGCATCGACGCGCGCGGTGTCGAGGTTGACCGCGATACCGGGCACGACTGCAACGCGCAGTGGCGGCGGTTCATCGGCGAGCGCCGTGCTCGTCGACAGCAACAGAACAGCAATTGCGAGCGCTCGCCCCATGAGTCGATGTTAACGACGTGGGTAAGGGCGATCTAGGGAGAGCACCCCGCCCGAACCCCTCCCTCACGGCAGTCTTCCGTTGGGTGGGTAGGTCTTCCGGTCAGCTAACGGTCGCCGCTCTTGAGCTCTCGCGCTTTGGCCGCGGGCAGTTTCTTGTCTTTGTCACCGAATAGCCGCTGTCGGCCACCGTGCCGGTTGTACGACAGTGCGTAAAGCACACCGGCGAGCCCCGAGAGCGGCAGCGCGACCATCAGCACGGGCCAGAGCAGGAAACCACCGATCCCGATCTTGCTGACCAGCAACATAATGAGGAGCCACGCGGTCGCGGCAGGAACGGCTTCGCGCAGCGAGCCGGCGTACAGCCAACCGATCGGCCCGAGCGCCGTCGACGCGATGCCGGACTTGATCCACGACTTCTCGCCCTTGCCCGGCTTGCGTGCGAGCTCGCCGCGCACGCGATTCGCTTTGCCCGCGAGCTCGAGTGCACCGCCGAGCTCGCCGTGATCGATCTCTTCGTCGTGGCGCGGCCGCGATTCTTCACGCGGCTTGCGAGTTACGAGCTGGGCTTGGCGCGAGCGCAGCTCTTC
Organism: Kofleriaceae bacterium; assembly: GCA_036524455.1. Taxonomy (GTDB): domain Bacteria; phylum Myxococcota_A; class Polyangia; order Haliangiales; family Haliangiaceae; genus JABFXX01. Next base: position 3,414 of record DATDCH010000236.1, read on the forward strand.
GCGCTCGGCGAGTTGCTTGTCGCGTTCCGCGCGCACCTTCGCCATCGCCGCTTCTTTGCGCACGCGTTGCGCGTCGGCGTCGGCCTTGACCTCGGCCTCGAGCGCAGCAAGTCGCTCGAGCACTGCGCGGTCGTCGTCGGGCACGCCTGGACTATGGCATGATCTCGGCAAATGTCGCTGCGCGTCGTACTGCTCCTCTCTGCCTTGGTGCTCTCCTGCGGTGGCGAGACCATGCGGGTCAAAAAAGGCGAGCCGCAGACCGCGCGCGAGAAGATGCTCGCCGACGAGAAGGCGAACGCCGACAAAGACAAAGACGAGTCAGGCGCCGGGAAGAAGTGGAACGGCTGGCGCTTCCAGGGCGATCGCAAGGACTGCTTCTTCCTCGTCGGTCGCCGCTGCTACAAGAGCGAGAACGCCGCCTGTCAGGCAGCGCGTTGCAAGTCGCCGACGAAGTGCACCACCGAGGGCGCGGGGCCGGCGACGATGAAGTGCACGAAGGGCGCGAAGGACGACGACGCCGACAGCTAAGCAGCCTTCGGCGCGACGACCTTCGGAATCCGCACGCGCGGACCGATGCGGAACGAGAGCGACTTCACGTTGCGGTAGTACTCGCCGTCGATGATCGGCTCCATCAGCTCGTCACCGGTCGCCACGAGCTTCATCTCGCGGCACGGGCGGTCGAGCACGTCGCGGCCGACCATCTCTTGGCCACGCATCATGCGCGGCAGATTGCGAATGATGCCCCACGCAGTCGGCGTACCGACGAGCGCGTTCATGAAGCCCGGCTGATCGGCCTTGCCGAAGAAGCGGAGAATGTTGCCGAGGTTGATCGACATCGACGCGATGTGCACGCCGGTGAACGACGTGCCGGGCAGCACCATGCCGTCGAGCGTGATCTTGCACGTCGTGGGCGCGAACACTTCCTTCGCGTAGGTCGTCAACTGGCCGAGCGGAAGCCTCGACAGCGGCGACATCGCGATCGGCGCAGACGTCACCGTATTCGCGACGACCTTCATGATCGTGCGCGGGTTCGGATCGGCGTCCGCGTAGTATTTCGAGTAGAAGCGCTGGCCGACGCCACCCGCGGCCGACGCGAAGCCGTACGTGCGGAACGCGACGTCCTTGCCGTCCTTGACCTGAATGCCGTCGATCACCATCGAGTCGACTTCGGTCTCTTTGATCGTCGCGCCATGCTCGACGTGGCGGCGGAGCACCGCGAGGATGCCCTCGGCGTCGCCCTGGATGCCGACGTTGTTCGCGACGAAGTCGATCGTGCCGCCCTTCGTGGGGAGCGTCATCGGCAGCGTCACCGAGCTCTCGGCGAACTCGTCCTCCTGGAGGACCTCCATGCCCATGCGCAGCATCCAGTGCAGAGCGCCGTCACCGCCGTCGGCGACCCAGTAACGGGCACGCTTGCGGAGGAAGTCGCGGAGCACCGGCTTGATCGAGTCGATCGATTCCGTTTGATGGACCTCGCCGATCCGACCCACAATCCGCTGAAGCCGCTCCACCCGCTGGGGGCGGTTCCGGTTCTTCCGGCTGTTTGGGTTCGTGATAACGCCGATTTCCATCGCGCCCCAGGACTGCAAGAGCCGGGCGAGACGCGGCGCGTCGTAAGCGACGAAAATCACGTGCTGGCAAACGGTAAATACAGGCTGGCTGCGTAGCCCGTTACGCGCTCGCTGGATAACGATGGCGGCAGTGCGACGGAATCATGGCAGTGTAATCCGGCACATGAGGGTATTCCTCATCGCGCTTTACGCGTGTGGCGCGCCCTCAACCAGCGCTCCGCCAGCCGCACATCCGACGCCGGCGACGACGGCGACGACGCCGGCGACCAAGCCGCGCGTCGAAGCGCGAGCCCCGGTCGACGTCATCGCGGTGCTGCGCGAGCCGCTCAAAGAGTCGTCGTGGATTTCGCCGGGCCCGGCCCAGCTCGTGCTCGGTGGCTCGCCGGTGCAAGCCATCGATGGTGCGCCACACCTCGAAGTCGAAGTGCTCGAGGAGCAGGGCAACGACGTGCGCGTCGGCGTGCGGCTCGATCACGCGCGCTTCGCGTTGTGGATGTCGCGCGGTCGCATGCTCGCGATCATCGCGCGCGATCATCGCGTCAGCATGCCGGGCATGCACGCGTTCGGCGCCGATGCGATGCAGGTCGTGCTGCGCGCGGGCGCGCAAGTACAGCGGCTCGCGACGAAGGACAAGGACAAGCAAACGCGTGTGCGCTACGTCGGCGCGGTCGAGGTCGAAGCTTGGCTGCCGAGCGACGTGCTCGTCGATCGCTGGCCGTCGGGACACACGAATCGCGGTCGCGTGCCTTCCGGACGCAAGACGCTGATGCTGAGGCCGGGCGCGGTGATTCGCGCGGAGGCGAAGTGGGGAGGCGCGCAGCTCGCGGTGTTGAACCAAGGCTACTTCGTCGACGAGATCCAGCGACTCGACGACGCGTGGTCCGAGGTCGGCTACGAGGATGGCGACGTGTTCGTGCACGGGTTCGTGTCGAAGCGCGATCCGCCGGGGCGCACGCATCGCAAGAAGCCGCCGGAACACACCACGCCACTGACGCCGAACGTCAAGGCGCCGGAGGGCACGTGCCTGTACATCAACGACGAGCCGATCGGCTTCATCGTCGGCGCACGATCCCTGCTCGTCGAGCCGGGCGCACGGGCCGGCGCATTCACGCTGACGATCGATACGCCGTGGGGACCGATCGGGTTCGACGCGAAGGGCGCCATCGAGACGGAGCTCGCCGCATGCGGTGGCTGATCGCGCTGTCGTGCGCGTGCGGCGGCAGTTCGCCGAATCAAGCGGCGATGCCCGAGAGCCCACCGCCAACGCCAATCTCCGTCGAGTGGAAAGTAGAGCAGGGTGACGGCAATCAGGTGAATGTCGCGCTCGCGATCAACGGCACGACGCACGCGATCGGGCCGCTCGAAGCGGCAACCGAGCTCGAGGCCGGCACGCCGTCGACGTGCGCGCTGCGTGCGGCGAGTCCGAACCGCACGGAGATCGTCTGCGGCGATGCCAATTCCTACGCGGCCGTGCTCGGCGAAGGCACCGTCATCGTCTCGTTGATCGCCGGCGAACAGCGCACCGAAGTGAAGCGCGTGCCGGTCGCCGGTGACGTGCTCGCGGTCAAGATGCTCGTGCTGCCCGGCTCGAAGCTCTAACGCCGCGTTAGCGCCCGACAAAGACCGGCGCGCGCTTCTCGAGCAGCGCGGCGATGCCTTCGGCGCAGTCGGTCGTCGCGACCGTCTCCGCTTGCGCCACAGCTTCCTCGCGCGCCGCTTCACGCACCGTCAGCGCGAGCCCGCGGCGAATCGCCGCTTTCGTATGACGCACGGCGAGCGGCGCGTTGCCCGCGATCGTGGTCGCGATGTCCATCGCCTCGCGCAGCACGTCCTCGGCCGGCACCGCCTTGTTGAGGATGCCGATCGATTCGGCCTCGCGACCGTCGACGAGCCGCCCGGTCAGCAGCAGCTCGTTCGCACGCGCCATGCCGACCAAGCGCGGCAGCAGATAACTGATCGACATGCCCGGCGCGAGACCGAGCTTGACGAAGTTCGCGCCGTACTTCGCATCGCGCGCGCCGATCCGTAGATCGCAGACCAGCGCGAGCCCGAAGCCGCCGCCGACCGCGTGACCATTGAGCGCGCCGATTACCGGCACCTCGATGTCGAGCAGTGACAAGAACGGCGCGTACATCGCGTACGAGCGCTCGTGCGGCGCTTCGCCCGTGTCGCGCTGCAACGTCGACTTGAAGTCAGCGCCCGACGAGAAACACGCACCGGTGCCGGTCACTACTACGCAGCGGATCGATGCGTCCGCACGTGCCCTCGCGCTCGCCGCGGCGAACGCATCGAGCAGCTCGGGCGTCATGCTGTTGCGATTGTCGGGACGATCGAGCGTGATGACGCCGACCATTCCGTCGGCTGCATATCGAACTGCCTCGGACATGCTCGGGAAGTTACACCGCGCGGGTTCACATTCGTTCACAGACGGATGCTGAATGACGCGGTGAAGCGTCGCGTCTCTACGGCATGTCGCTTTCGAGAATCATCGTTGTGTTGATCCTTGGTTCGTCCTCGCTCGCGTTCGCGGATCCACCCGCAGACAAGAAGAACGACAACGAGCGCAACTGGACGATTCACGCGGCACGCATGTACGCGGAGAAGGGCGGCGACAACAAGCCGGTCGTGACCGACCCGGGCGTGTTCGTTACCGCGCAACGCGATCCGCAAGACAAGAAGTAAGGAGACCATCATGAAGGCACTGATCACTGTTCTCAGCATCGTGTTGACGTCATCGGTTGCGCTCGCGCGCCCGATCACCGTCGACCACCGCACCGATGACGCCGTCACGCATGACGGCATCATGGTTCGCGACCATCGCGACCCCGCGACGTTCTCGCAACCGGCGCCCCAGTACTACCGGCCCGATAGCACCCGCTACGACAGCACGTACAACCAACCGCTGCGGTTCCGGCTTCGCCCGGTGACGCTCGCGAACGACGTGTCGATGATGCGGATGCGCAATCGCGACCATCGCCCGCTGCTCATCAACGTCGACTCGCGCATGGGCACGTTCAAGTCGCTGCGCCTCGACCGCGATCAAGGCCGCATGTTCGTCGAGAGCATCGTCGTGATGATGTCGAACGGACGCGCGCAGACGTTCACCGTCAACCAGCTGCTGTCGGGACGCTCGCCGTCGATCACGATCGACATCGGCCATCGCGCGATCTCCGGCATCTACGTGTACGGCTCGACCGAACGCGGTCGCGCAACCTTCGATGTGATCGGCCTTCGCCGCTAGACCCCGGGCGTTTGCTGGATCACTAACCGCCGAGCGGCGCGCATCTGCTCGGCGGTTTCCTTTTTCGGCGCAGCTCGCGTCGGCGCTTGCGCAACTAGCGCCAACGCATGGCTCCTCGAGTCGCCGGCACGTGAATGGAAGCCGCACCATTCACGGACTTGAGATGGCGCCCTGCTTGCTACTCCTCCGTGCAGTGGATTCTCGCCCTGCCATCTGGTTTGCGCTCGCGTTGCTCGGTTGTGGCAGCGCGAACCCGAGCGATCCTGCGCGCACGGATGGCGGCGGCGACAGCATCGCGGATGGACCGCTCGACGGAGCGGGATCCGACGTCGGATCGACGGTCTGCGAGCGCAGCGCGATGCCGGGCGATCTCTTCGTGACCGAGCTGATGTTTCAGGCGCCGTATTACGCGGTCTGGATCGAGCTGCGTAACGTGTCGAGCTGCCGCATCGACATCGTAGGCGTCGGCGTTCGCTCGCGCCGCGACACGCCCGGTGGTGCCGACGACAATCAAATGATCGTGCCCGCGACGAGATGGATCGATAGTGGGGAGCGCGTCGTGTTCTCGAGTAACCCGGGCTTTCCCGTCGTCGACGAGCTCGTCAACGAACCGACCGAGACCGTTGCGTGGTTGCTGACGCCAGAGCTCGTGTTCCTCGAGCGCGGCGCACAGCTGTTCCAGCAGCTCGCGATGCCCGAGAATTTTGCGGCCGATGTGCGGTACGCGCGTGCGCTTCCCGAAGGTGTGTGCGCCACGGCCAGTCCGCACAACGCAGCGACGTGGCCGTTCGCCCGCACGGCCGTCGCGCCGAACCCCGTCGATCCGGGTCAGGTCGGTACGCCGGGCGCTGCGAACGACTCGATCTGCCCGCTGTAGCGAGGCTTAGCCGCCGAGCTCGTCGAGGAACTGCTGCGCGTCGGCGAACTGCGGGTCTTCGCGCAGCGCCTTCTTCGCCCATAGCTCGGCCTTCGCACGATTGCCGCGCGCGTGCTCGATCTTCGCTTCCCAGAGCAGCGCCATCGGCCGGGTGACCGGCGACGGGTTGTCCATCAGCGTGATCGCGCGTAGCGGCTTGAGCGCGAGCTCGTAATCGCCGAGCTCGGTCGCGAGCTGAGCGAGCTCCGCTGCGACCTCGGCGTTCTTGCGGTCGACGTCGAACGCCTTCTTGAGCCAGTTGAGCTGGCCTTCCTTGTCGCCCATCATCGCGCACACGCGGCCCATGCGCTGCTGCTGCTGCGCGAGCTCCGGCGTGCGTTTCTTCTGAGCGGCGATCGCGGCTTCGAGCGTGCGGCCCGCATCTTCGAGCTGACCACTCGTGATCAGCACGTCGATGTTGAGCATCAGCGCGCCGTGATCGTCGGGCTGGAGCTCGAGCGCTTTTTGCGCCGGGATCTGCGCGGCGCCCGCGTCCTCGAGCTGGTACAGCAGCAGCTCGGCTGCGCGCTTGTAGTTCGCGTAGCGCATCGCCGGGTCGTCGCCGTGATCGGCGTCGGCGGCGAGAATGCCTGCGAGCTGGCGGAACTCGCCCGCCGCTTCGTAGACCTCGCGCAGCTTGTCGCGCAGCTCGACGACGCCGGGCTGCTGCTGGAACACCAGCTCGAGCACCGGCACTGCCTCACCTGGGCGGCCGGCCTTCGCGCACGCGTCGCTCGCACGCATCGCGGCGGTGACTTGGCCTTCGCCTTCGGTCACGTACGCGAGGCGCGTGGCGGCGGCGGCGACGCCGTCCCAGTGCTCGATCGACTCGTCGAGATCGCACAGCATGTACAACGGCTCGGAGTCGCGCGGGTCACGCTCGATCCAGCCGACGAGGAAGCCGCGACCACGCTCGACGTCACCGTGCTGCGTGAGCAGCTGGGCGAGCTTGAGCGTTGCACTGCGCTCGGTCGGCAGATCGCTGTCGCGTTCGGCCCGCTGGCGCAGTCGCTCGAGGCCGTGGACCAAGGCTTCGGCGACGCGCTCTTTGTCGAGCTCGTACGCCTCGCTGAGGTCTTGCACGGCGGACGAGTCGTCGCCGAGCTGCTGGCGGAACGATGCGCGTAGCAATAGCAGCGACGTGCGCTCGGCACCTTCGACGGTGGCAAGTGCTTCGCCGACGGCTCGCTGTGCGGCGTCGAGCTCACCGGCGGCGGCGAGCGCTGCTGCGTGATCGGTGACGAGCTCGACGTTGTTCGGTGCGCGCTGGCGCGCCTTGCGCAGCATCTCGGCGGCCTTGAGCGGCTGACCGAGGAAGCCGGAGTAGACACTCGCCGCTTCACGCAGGCGCTCGACGGCCGGCGCATCGCTCATGCGTTCGGCATCGCGCGTCATCAGATCGGCGAGCTCGCTCCACTGCTCGTTGTCGCGGTACCACTTCTCGAGACGATCGTGGATCTCTTTGTCGTCGGGTGCTGACTTGTGCGCGAGCTCGAGCGTGCGCTGCACGCCCTTGCGGTCGCCGGCGGCTTCCCACATCGTCGCGAGCTTGCCGGCGAGCTCGGGTGCGCGCTCTGGCGTCTCGACTGCGAGCAAGCGCTCCATCAGCAGCGCGCCTTCTCGCGGGTTGTCATGCGTGCCGAGCTGCGACACGACACGGCGCAAGATCTCGCGATCATCGGGCGCAACGATCAGTGCGGCGCGATAGACGCGAATTGCATCGGGCGACTCGTTCTTCTCGAGGAGATCGCCGAGCCGGAGCGCGACGTCGACGGTCGAGTCGCGGTGACCGCGGCGCTGCGCGTCTTCGAAGCGAGACCACAGGAATTCGGCGATGCCATCGTCATCACCGAGCTCTCTGAGCGTGCCCTCGTAGAGCTCTGCCGCTTCGAGGTTGTCCGGATCGTCCTTGAGCGAATCGCGCAGCACGTCGAGTGCGTCGTGATGGCGCTTGAGGTTCTCGAGCAGGAACTTCGCGTGCTCGATGCGCAGCGCGTTGCGCTCCGCGGCCGTCACCAAGTTCGGCAGGGTCGACGACACGACGCTCGCGAGGCGATCGCCATCGCCGAGCTCGCGGTAGATCGTCATCAGCGGTTGCCACACGGCGCGATCCGATGGACTGCGCTCGCGCAGGAACTCGTAGACTTCGGCCGCGATATCGATCTTGCGATGGGCGAGCGCGCGTGTCGCGACGCGCATCGCTAAACCGTCGACCTGCGAGCCAAGCTCATCGGTCGTCGCGATCGGCGCGATCTCGTACGCGAGGTCGCGCGCCTGCACCAGGTCGTTCGCGGCGAGCCGGCGCTCGGCGAGCGCCAGCACGGCCCACGGCGCGGACGCGAGGCCATTGTCGGCGTTGCGTGCCGCATCGACCGCGCGCACGAGCAGCGCTTCGGCGCGTTCTTCTTGACCGAGCTCGACCGCGAGATCGACGGCCTCGCGGATCTGCTTCGGCGTCGCGCTTGGCTGCGCGGCGCGGCGCTCGAGGAAGTCGAGCAGCAGGTCCTGATCGCCGCCGTTGCGGGCGACGCGCTCGAACATCGCGAGCACCTTCTCGTCTTCGACGTCGGTGCCGGCCGCCATCTTGAGTAGGCGACCCGCTTGCGTCCACCGCGGCTCGGCCGCGAACGCACGCTCGAGCAGCTCGACGCCTTGCCGGCGGCGCGTGTCGCTGCCGATGAAGATCTCCGAGAGCCGGTACAGTGCGTCGACCTGCTGCGGCGTTGGCTCGAGGTCGGTACCGGCGAGCTCGAACATTTTGTCGAGCGTGCGTGCTTGCTCGGCGGTGTCGCCGAGCGCGGCGGCTACGCGCGCTTGCGCGTAGAACGCTTCGGCCAGCTTCTCGCCGAGGATCTCGACGCGGCGGTACAGATTCGCAGCGCCCTTGAGATCGTTCGCGTCGTTCTCGAGCGCTTCACCGGCGCGCATCAGGATGTTCGCGACCAGCGGCGGATCGTCCTTGCGGCGCAGCCGATCGACGACCTGCTCGATCGCTTCGACGAACTTCTTCGTCTTGCCCACGTTCTTCGCGAGCTCGCGCGCCTTGTCGTGGAGGTCGAGCTGGCTCGGCATCGCGTTAATCGCTTTGATGTACGCGTCGAGCGCTTCGCCCTTCTTGTTCAAGCTCCCGTCGAGTGCCTCGGCCATGTCGGAGAGCAGGCGCGCCTGGCTCTGTGCCTCGGGGTTTGTCGCGAGCCGCTTCTGCAACACTTCGATCAGCTTCTCGCCCTCGCCGTGCGCGAGCAGGCTGCGCCGCAGTCGGCGCACACCGGCGTCGGATTGGATCGCGGATTCGATCGCCGACTCGAGCAGCTCCTTCGCCTGATCGGCTTCGCCGCGAGCCGCCGCGAGCTTGTGCAGCTCGAACAACACCTCGCTCGGACCCACCGCCGTCTCGTCATCGCCCGGTGGCGTACGACGTACGACGAGCAGCAGCGCGCGGTATACGCGCTCGGCACGCTCGAGCTGACCAGCGGTGCGCGCCATCTCGGCGAGCTCGCGCTGGATCGCCGTGTTCGACGTATCCATCTTCGATGCCGATTCCATCTCGGTCATCGCTTCTTCGGTCTTGCCTTCGGCTTGCTCGACGCGCGCGAGCTCGACGTGCAGCGCTGCGCGCTCCGGCGAGCGCCGGCGGCCGAAGTCTGCGATCAGCTCGGTCAGCAGCTTGCGTGCCGCCGGAAGATCGCCGGCGGTGCGCTTGCCGGTCGCGAGCGCGGTGCGGAGGTCCTTGTCGCTCGGATCGAGCTCGAGTGCCTTTTCGAGCGCGGGGATCGCGGCCGCTGGCGAGCCGAGCTTCGTGACATAGAGCTGGACCGCTTCGCGCGCGAAGTCGCGCGCCATCACGTCACCCTGGTTGAGCAGCGGCAGCGTGCGCGTCAGGTGACGCGCGAGCGGCTCCCACAGATCGCTCTTGCGATACAGGTCGGCGAGCATCAGCCGCAGCTCGATCGCGGGCGTCTTATCGTCGAGGTTCGTCTCGATCGCCGCGATCGCGCGGTCGGTCTGGTTCGCGGTCAAGTGCGCCTTCGCGAGCTGGTGCACGACGGTGAGGCGCTCGCCCGACGGCACGGTGCCGAGCAGGCTCTCGAGCCACGGCACCGCCTGCGCGGACTGGCCGCGCTCGAGGTTGAGCCGTGCGAGCGCGCGCAGCGATTCCGGCGTGGGCGTCAACGCGACGACGCGACGATGGCCTGCGATCGCGCGGTCGATCTCTTTGCAGTCGACCTCGGCGACATGCGCGTAGCGCGACCACAGCTTCGCAGCGCGCGCCGGCTCGTTCGCGGTCTCGAGCCGCTGGGCTTGGTTCTCGAGCAGGTCGGCGAGCTGGCGATGCTGGCCCTTGCCGGTGAGCAGGCCGCCAATCGCGTCGATCGACGCGTCGTGGCCCGGGAAGTCCTCGAGGTTCGCGCGCAGCGCGTCGAGGCGACCGCCGCGTTCCTCGACGATGCCGACGAGCTTCGCGAGCTCGAGACGGAGCTCGAGCTTCTTGTGGGTGTCGGTTTCGAGACCGAGCTGGATCTGGCGCAGCGTCAACAACTCGGGGACGCGGTCCTCGATGCCGAGCAGGTGCGCGAGGCGCTCGATCACCTCGAGGTCGTTCGACTGCGACGCGAGCACGCTGCGATACATGTCGATCGCCGCGGCGTTGTCGCCGAGCTCGGTGGTCGCGAGCATCGCTGCGCGCAGCCGCATGTCACGGCGAGTCGTCTGGTCGAACGGCAAGCGCGCGGCTTCGACTAACGTGTCGACGGCGGCACGCGCACGGCCACCGGTGCGATACAGATCGACGAGGCCGTCGATCGACCACTTCGCAACTGCGTCGACGGAGCGCGCCGAGCGGATCGCGGCGGTGCCGCGCCATGCAGCGGTCGCGCGGCCGAGCACCGCAGACAGGATCTGCAGCGCTTGCTCGCGCTCGCCGAGCTTCGACGCGACATCGGCAGCACCGACGAGCGCATCGAGGTCACGACCGTCTGCGTCGGCCAGCCGGCGCAGCGCATCGAGCAGGTTCTGCGACGGACCTTGCTCCTTCTCGAGCGCGACGAGCTCGGACAGCCACGCTTGGCGCTCGCCGCCCAGCTCGAGCGCGCGGCGCAGGTGCAAGATCGCGGCGCCGCGATCCTTGCGGTGATCGCGCTGCAGCACGGCGAGCCGATGATGGAACATCGCGCCGACGGCGGTCGGCACCTTGTACTTGTTGAGCGCCGCCGCCAACCCAGCTGCGAGCTGGTCGTGCGCGCCGGCGCTTTGTGCCGTGCCTTCGAGGATCGACAGCAACTCGTCGTCGAACGCTTCGCGCACGTCGGTGTAGTGCACGACCACGTCGGTGACTTCGTCCCAGTGGCCGAGCTTGGCGCCGAGCACCGCGAACGCTTGTACCGAACGACGGTTGCCGGGCTCGACTTGCGAGACCTGGCCGTAGGCCTGCGCCGCTTGCGCCTGATCGCCGAGCCGATCGGCCGCGAGGTCGGCGTATGCGAGGCGCAACCGCGCCGCTTCACGCGCGTCGTCGCCGAGCGCCTGGATCGCTTCGAGGTACGCGATGCCCAGAGTGGTGAAGTCGCTGGTCGCCTTCGCAAGCGACTGCAGCTGGTTCTCGATCAGCTGATCGCGCGGCGAGAGCGGGAATGCGCGAGCGAGATCGCTAAGCGCGCCGGCCGCATCGTGCTTGTGCTCGAGCCGCAGCTGCGCGGCTTCGCGGAGCAGCGCGAGCTTCGTCTTGTCGTCGTGCGCCTCGGCGAGCCGCGCCGGCAACAGATCGAGCACGCCGGCGACATCGCCGGTGGTGCGCATCGCCTGCGCGAGCGCGTCGGCGGATGCGGCCCGCGTGGTCTGGACGTCGAGCAGCGCGGTCAATCCGGCGCGCGCTTCTTTGCTCGACGGATCGATCGCGATCGCGTTGCGGTACGCGGCGAGTGCACGTGCAGGCTCGTTCAGGTGCTCGCGCAGCGCGCCGCCGAGCCGCACCAGGCGGCCGACCGTGCGTTGCGTGGCGCGGGTCGAGGCGCCTTCGAGGAGGTCTGCCATTTCCTTCCAGTGGCCGGTCTCGGCGAGCAGATCCGCGAGCGAGCTGATTGCTTCCTCGTCGTCGCGGTTGTCGGTGACGACGCGCTGCCACGTCGCGATCGCCGCGTCGAGGTCGGTACGCTGCGTGTGATGAATCTGGGCGACGCGCACGAGGTCGGCGCGCTTCTGCTGCAGCGTCGGGGCCTTCGCAGCGCGGCTCTCGAGCGCGGCGACGAGGTCGTCCCAGCGCTGCTGCGTCTCGAGGATGCCGATGCGTGCGTCGAGCGCCGACAGATCCGATGGATCGCTATCGACGCGGCGCTCCCACAGCTGCAGCGCGCGATCGGTGTCGCCGAGCGACTCGGCGAGCTTCGCGGCTTCGCTCAGGATCGCTGCGCGCGCGACGTCGTTGGCCTCGAGGTGTGCTTGCCGTTCGAGCACGGCGAGGCGCTCCTTTGGCTGATCGGTCTGCGCGTATAGCGCGGCCAACCGGCGCGCGACGTCGAGCGCTTCTTGCTCGCCGGCGCCGTTGATCCCCGACGCTTCGACGAGTAGCTCGATCGCTTTCGGCTTCTCGTGGAGTCGATCGAGGCGCGTGCGTGCGGCCTCGGCGAGCAGCTGCACCTTGCGCGTCGGATCCTGCGCCGAGCGTGCAGCCGCGGCGAGACCGGTCGCAAACCGCTCGTGCTGGCCGCCTTGCTCGGCGAGCGTGCGGAGCTTCTCTTCCGTCGACGTCGAGTCCGGCATCAGCTGGAGCAACGCCGAGTAGTGATCCATCGCGGCCGCGAGATCGCCGAGATCGGCGAGGCGCGTGCCGGCCTCTTCGCGCAGATCGTTCGTGTTCTGCGGATCGATGCCGATGATCTTTTCGAGCACGCGAATCACTTCGCGCGGGCGTGACGTCGTGTCGTAGTGCGAGCGCAGCAGGTCCAGTGCCGCGGCGCGTACGCCGGTCGTCGCCTGCTTCGCTTCGATGATTTTTTCGAGCAGCGCGAGCGCGTCTTTGTCGTCATCGGCCTCGACGAGCAGCAGCTTCGCAGCGCCGAGCGCATTGCCCGGATCGCCGAGGCTGTCGAGCCAGCATGCCGCGATGCGTGCACGGCTGCGCTCGCGATCCTTCTTCGACTGGCTCTCGATGCGGCCTTCCCACAGCGCGATCAGATCGGCCCAACGCTCGTGACGCTCGAGCAAACGCTCGAGACCGGTGTTGATCTGCGCATCGTCGGGAACGAGCGGCAGCAACTGTTGATACAAGACGATCGCTTTCTCGGGTTGGTTCGCGACGTCCTTCGCGATCTGGGCGGCTTCACGGAGCAGGCGCACGCGACGCGACTTGTCCTTGTTCGCGCCGATCGCTTTGTCGTAGAGCGTGAGCACATCGTCCCAGCGTTCGGCGACGGTGAGCAGCACCGAGAGCCGCTGCAGCGCGGACTCCGACGCGGGAGCGAGCTTGAGCACGCGTGTCAGGATCTTCTCGAGCACCTTCGGCTCGTCGCCGAACCATTCGTCGCAGAAGCTGCCTGCGCGCTCGCCGATCATCTCGGCGACTTCGGGCTCGAGCTTGCCTTTGAGCGTCTCGCTGTACAGCGCGACGATGTCGTCGGGCTTGTCGAGCTCGCCTGCGAGCGACTCGGCTTCCTCCCACGCGCTCACTGCGTGCGGCGAGTGTTTGACAGCAGCAGTGGCTTCCGTGAATCGAGACAGATCGGCCATTGGACTCCCCGTAGAGCGTCTTCGCGATCGCGAACCCCGAGAGCGATTGCGGACGAAAAATCGTAACACGGGGCCCGCGCCGCAAGATCAGACGGCGCCTCGCAAAAACCCCTACTCTAGAATGCGCTCGACACCCCGAGAACCGCCGAGAACGGAGCCTGAAACGAGGTCGCTGTTCCGTAGCTCGGGTTGCGAGGTGCGGTGGTGCCGTCCTCGTTCTTGATGAACAGCAAGTCGCTCGCCGAGCCCTGATCGATCGGCCTGATCGTGCCACCCGCGTAGCGCTCGTCGGTGGTCTGCGCCTCACGTCGGTTGAAGACGTTGAACAGATCCAACGTGATGTCGAGCCCGCGCCACTGCGCACCGATCCGGATGTTCGCTTGCGTCGTGACCGGCGCTCGGGCCGCGGTCCCGCGTGGGATCAGGTAGATGGTGTAGCCCTCGAGCGTCTCGCCGATCGCACTGCGCGGCCTGCCGCTACCCGCCGTCAACCGCGTCGCCACTGAGAGCTTTGCGGACCCTACCTTGGCGCTGCGCTGCGCCTCGATGTACGTGCGGTGGCCGAGGTCGGTCGGGAGTCGACCAAGCAGGTTCGCCGAGGTCGTATCGAAGTCCGTGCCGGCATAGAGAACAGCGCCTTGCCTCGGATCGAACGCTCCGGTCCATGACCCGATCGTGCGCCCGTACATATAGCCGACGCGCAGCACGAGCTTCGCGGTCGGCGCGGTCGCCACTTCGACCGCAAACAGGCCGGTCTCGCGGATCGCGGGCGTGCCGCCGTGCCGCCCCGGGTTGTCGAAGCCGCTCGTCGTGGTGTCGAGACCACGCTTCAACCAGCGGCCTTGCAGCCACATCGACGCGTGCACGGCGCGCATCAGCGCAACCTCTGCGCCTGCCGTCACCTCGTCTTGCGTGATCGGCTCGACTCCCGGCGCTACCCCATACACCGCACCGGTATCGACGGAGCGGCCTTCGCCAAACGTAGAGATGATGCGATCGACCGTCTTCTCACGGCTCAAGATCGTCGGGCCGAGCCCCGCGGTCAGATACGCGTAGCTGCGCCCCATGCTGGTCCACACCCGGGATTGGCCCTTGCCGAGCGGGTCCCAACTGAGCCCGAGCCGGGGCGACAGCTGATTCGAGAAGTGCAGCACCGGCCCGACCCACATCAGCTCCCAACGCAAGCCACCGTTGACCGCGAGGTTTGGCGCCGCGTGCCACGTGTCCTCGACATACGCCGCGGTGTAGCGCGTGCGATAGCGAAGCACGGCCGTGTCGATCGTCGGGCACGGCAGCATGACGTCGCTCGAGCATGTCTCGTCGGGATCCGCAAAACTGCGCTGCGACTCGTGACCCGGGAACAAGCTGCGGATCTGCATGCCGCCCGTGAAATGCGTCTCGTGCACGAGCCGCGTGTCTTCGCCGGTCGCGCCGACGCGCACGACGTTGTTGCCGATGCGATGCGCGAGGTCCGCGGTCAGCGTTGGTCGATCGCCGGTCGTGTCGGTGAGCGGGCCTGCACCGCCGGTCACGAACCAGCTCACGGGCACCGGGCAGTTCGGCACCATCGGATACTTGTCGCCGGGCGGCTCGTCGAGGCACGCGGCCGCGATCACCGGATCCTCGTCGATCATCGCTGGTACGTACGCGTTGAGTCGTTGCGGCAAGTGCTCGGCGGCAGGATCGCGCGCCGACTCGCGACGCATCGTGCGGTGCCACGCTCCCTGCGCGCGCACGTGCGTGTTGGTCCACTTGCCGCGCCACGTCGCGATCGCGTCGCCGACAAACGTCGTGCCGTCGACGCCGGCCGCCTGCAACGTCGAGTTGAACAAGTAGCGCGCATCGGTTGCGGCCGTGCCGAGCAGGGTGACGTCGAGGTGATGCGCGCCGCGATCGAGCCCGCCGCGCAACATCAGCGGAACGCGCCATGTGATCGGCGTGCGCGTCTGGCGTTCGACGAATTCGGTCGCGACAAATCCGGGGAAGCCGTCGATGAGGCCATCGCCCTCGACGTCGGTCACCGTGGCAGCAGTCCACGTGAACTTTGTCGATGACACCTCGGGTGCGACGCCCGCCGCGTACCACGCGGTGCCGCCGAGCAAGCTGCCGAGCGGACCGGTCGCGACGAGCGACAGCGCCGCGTCGGGGCCTGCATCGAGCTCGCCGCGTCGCACGAAGTAGCTGTTACGCGTGATCGCACGCTGGCGCGCGGGCGCGGCCCAACCGAGCCACGCATGCGCAGCGACGGCGTGGCTTTCCGTGCCGCGCTTGAGCTGCGCGTCGATGATGCCGCCCGTCGACGCGCGATCGCGCGCGCGAAATCCGCCGGCGGTCACCCACATGCCGTCGAGAAACGTCAGCGGTATCTGCGTGTCGGCGATGCCCGTGCGCAGTCCGTCGCCGGGCGCGCCCTCGACGAGCCAGCGATTCTCGAGCCCGGTCGCGCCGGCGAAGCTCGGGCCGGCTTCGTCGCGATTCGCGCCGAGCGCGTAGTGCGCGACTGCATCGTGGGTGGCGTTCGCGACCGGCAGGCTCAGCAAGTAGCGGGCTGACAGCCACGTCGACAGCGCGTAGATCGATTCGGTCTCGGCGAGCGGATCGCTCGCGTCGACGCAGCCGAACTCGGTGCCATCGCTGCAGTCGAGCGGCTCATCTTGTGGCTTCGGCTTCTTGCCGAGGCCAAACACGTCGCGCGGATCGTCCTTCTTGCCGAGCCCGAACACATCGCGCGGATCATCTTCCGCACGCGCGACCGTCGCGACGCTCACCACGAGCCATCCGACGACGAACCGCCGCACGACGCGACGGTAGCATGGCTACCCGCGTGCGATGCCGGAGCGGATCGAAAGTCGCACGCTATCTCGACAGACCGCGCACACGCCGCGCGCGTTCGATCCGGTATGCGGATTTTTCGATTCACTGCGGCGTTCGCGGTCGCGACCATGTTGGCGCTGGCGAGCCGGCCGGCACACGCCTGCGACGACCAATACGAGACGAGCTACGACCTGCACGACCGAGCGACAACGGTCGTGCTCGGCAAGCTCGATTCGCTCGCCGGTACGAAAGGATCACTGACGGTGATCGAGACGTTCAAGGGCAGCGCGGGCGCCAAGCTCACGCTCACCGTCGATGTCCGATCGACATGCAGCCCGAACATGAAAGTGGGCCAGCAGGGCGTCGTGTTCCTCGACGCGAGCGGAGCCATGCTCGGCGAGTACGACGGCTTCGAGCGCAACGCCAAGGTGATCGCCGCGCTGCGTGGCTACAGCTCGAGCACGGCCGAAACGCGCGCCAAGGCACTGCTCGACCTCGCGGTGTCGAAGGATTGGTCGCCCTCGTACCGTGCTGCATTCGCGCTTGCGAACCGGCCCGAGCTCGTCGGCGCGCTCGATAGCAAAGCGAAGGATCGCGTGATCGCGCGGTTGCCAAAGGTGATGCGCAAGGAGCACCCGCTGACGTTCGTCGCAGCCCGCACGCGCGATGCACGCACAGCCAAGCTCGTCGGCAAGCTCGCCGGTGCGGCGCGCCTCAAGGCGGTGATGAGCGGAACGTTTCAGGCCGAGACCGATCCGGCGCGCTTGGCCGACAAGATCGCGCTCGCCGCGACGAGCGTCATCGACCGCGTCGCCGCGATGGAGCGCTGCGAACAGCTGCGCGGGCGCTCGCTCGCGCCGTTCACCAGCTACAGCGCGGCCTCGGAGCAGCCGGATTGGAAGCAGCTCGCCGAGGCGTGCCGTACCGGCAAGCCAATCTAACGGTACACGAACAGGTGCGCGCTCGGACCGCTTAGTGATCGTGGTCGCAGTCGGGACCGTGCTCGTGCGGGTGCTTCTCGTGCTCGGCGATTTGCTGCTTCACCTTCTCCATGTCGAGCTTCTTCGCCTGCGCGACGAGCTCCTCGAGGGCCGCCGGTGGCAGCGCACCGCTCTCGCGGAACAGAAGCACGCCGTCGCGGAACAACATCAGCGTGGGAATCGCTTGAATGCCCGCGGCACCGGCGAGCTCTTGCTGGCTCTCGGTGTCGATCTTGCCGAACACGACGTCGGTGTGCGTATCAGATGCCTTCTCGAACACCGGCGCGAAAGCACGACAGGGCCCGCACCACTCGGCCCAGAAATCGAGCAGGACGATGCCGCCCTTGTCGATCGTTTCTTTGAAGTTTTCTGCCGTGATTTCGACGGTCGCCATTTCCTGCAGCCTGGCGCGCCGAGGCTGAAACGGCAAGCGAGGCGCGAGAGAATCCATGGCAGACTGGGCCGATGCGTGGCGTCATTGTGGCCATCCTGCTCGCGGCGTGCGGCGATGACGCGTCGTCGATTCCCGCCGAGGCGAATCCGCTCGGATTGCAGAACAACATCCTGCCGTATCCATCTTCGCTCTACGAAGTCCCCGATGGTGCTGGTGTTCGGCTCGACGTTCCGCCTGGCGCGTTTCCGGCGAACACCGTGACGAACACCCCGTTCGACCCGGTGCCGCTCGCCAAGCGGCGAGGCTGGCCTGCGTCGACGACAATCTTGTGGGCCGTGCCCGGTGGAGCCGACCCGGCGGGCTTCGTCACGCATCGCGCGATCGCGGACAGCCTCACCGATGCCAGTGCGACGGTGTTGTTCGACATGACGAGCGGAGAGCGCGTCGCGCACTTCGCCGAAGTCGACGTCAACGAGCTCGACATTTTCGATCACCAGGCCGTCTACATTCGCCCGGCTGCACGGCTGGCTGGAGGTCATCGCTATGCGGTCGGGATCCGCAAGTCGCTGCGCGCACGCGATGGAAGCGAGCTGCCCGCGAGCGAAGGATTTCGCGCGGTGCTGGCTGACCGCAATCTCGGTCATGCGCGTCTCGATGCGGCGCGCCCGCGGCTGCGCGAGGCGATCGCAGCGCTCGAGGCCGCGGGGATCCCGCGCGACGATCTGGTCGTGGCGTGGGACTTTACCGTCGAGCCCGACGAGGCGGCCCTCGCCGACCCGGTCGCCGCGCGTGATGCGGCGCTCGCCGCCATGGGCCCGCTCGGCGCGAACCTCACGTACACGGTCACCTCCGACCTCGGCACGATCAATAGCGATCCTCGGCTCGCGCGCCGCATCGAGCTCGACTTCGAGTCGCCTGCTGTCACGGGCGAGGCACACGCTGGCTTTCACCGCGACGGGAACGGGACCGTCGTCGCGATGGGAACCATGACGGCGAAGGCCTACGTGATGATTCCAGCGTGCGCGACGTTCAACAACAAAGCCGGTCTACTCATCTATGGCCACGGCATCTTCGGTGGGCTGCCGGAGCTGCGCAACGGCGAGTACGCGCGCGATCTCGCCGCCGATGGCTGCATGATCGTCGCCGGCACGACGTGGACGGGGATGTCCAACGACGACATCCCGAACGCGTTGCTCGCGCTCAACGATCTGAACAAAGGTTGGGGCTTTGGCGAGCGCATCTTCCAGGGCATCGTCAACACGATCGCGCTCGAGCAGCTCTTGCGCGGCAAGCTCGCCACCGAGCTGTTCGTCGACAGCCAAGCTCGCTCGATCGTGGATCCGTCGCGCATGTCCTTCCTCGGCGTCTCGATGGGTCACGTGCTCGGCTCGACGTTTGTCGCCTACGATCCGATTATCGCGCGCGGCGTGTTGCACGTCGGTGGCGCGAACTGGGCGCTGATGTTCGAACGCTCGAACAGCTGGGCCGCCTATGGGCTGCCGATCAAGAGCACCTACGACACGCTGCTCGACGCGGTGATCATGGAGCAGGTGCTGCAGATGGCTCTGCAGGTCGTCGACGGCGCGACCGTCGCCGGCATAGCCGTGCCGGGAACACCGGTGAAACAGCTGTTGCTGCAAACGTCGCTCGATGACGCGTCGGTGCCAAACGTCGCGAGCTTCTATCACGCGCGCTCGATCGGCGCGGAGCTGCTCTCGACCTCGGTCGTCACGCCGTTTGGCTTCGCGCCTGCCGTCGAGTCTTCGGCGACTCGCGCGCTGGTTGTCGTCGACGAGAAGCCGCCGCGCAAGCCACCCGAAACGAACGAGGTGTTCAGCTTCGACAGCATCGCGCACGAGCACCCGCGCCGGCGCACGCTGTTGCAGGCGCAGATGCGCAGCTTCTGGTCGACGGGCACGATCAGCAATACCTGCACGGGCCCTTGTGACTGTGCCGCGGGCGCATGCGGAGACCTCCGAACCGCGATGTTCGGCGGCAGTTGACGCGCCGCAGTTGCGCGGTTTTCGTACGTAGACGGCGCAAGCTTGGCATCGCAAATGCCTGCACTAGAGGCATGAGCACAGAACACAGCCAGGTCGTCGTCGGGTTTGATTTCGGTCATAGCGCGGAGGCGGCGCTCGAGCGCGCGATCGGAGTGGCGGCGCGCGCGCCGTGGCACGTGCTCCACATCGTGTGCGTTTGCGATCCGCACTTCGCGTTTCCGGCGCTGCCCGCGAAACACGTCGATGTCGAGTACGCCGATCGCGTCCAGCAAGAAGTATCGCGCATCGTCGAACAGGAGCTAAAGGCGCAGCTGATCGCGGACCGCGTTCACTTCTTCGTGCATGCGCGCATCGGCAAACCGCACCGCGAGATCCTTGGCGTCGCGGAGGACGTCGGCGCTGATCTGATCATCGTCGGCTGCAAGGGCGTCACCGGCCTCGCGCGGGTGATGGTCGGTTCCACCGCCGAGAGGGTGGCGCGCGAAGCCCGCTGCACCGTCGAGGTCGCGCGGCCCAAGACGTACCGGCACGTGCCACTCCTCGAGATCACCGACGCTCAGCACGAGCACCACAAGTACGTGCCACCCCATCGCTACACGTACGAGGACCGTCGCGTCATGCGCCGGCCCAGCGATTGGCCGCTGTATTGAGCCGGGAATAACGGCACGGCTCGATCGTGCAGGGCCACGTGCTAGCCTTGAGTCGTGGCGAAGCTGCGAATCACTTATAACGCGCCGGTCGTGCTGACCTTCGCATTGTCGGCAGTCCTCGTCTTCATCCTCACCTCGACGGTGACCGAGTCCGTGCGTTGGTTCGCGGCGTACCCCGCGCTCGATCGCACGCAGGCGTACGTCGGACTGTTCACGCACATCCTCGGTCACGCGAACTGGCAGCACCTGATCGGCAACTTCATGCTGATCCTGCTGCTCGGTCCGATCCTCGAGGAGCGCCACGGCTCGGGGCCACTGCTCATCATGATCGGGCTCACCGCGCTGATCACCGGTCTCGCGAACCTGGTGTTCTCCGACGGCGCGCTGATGGGCGCGAGCGGCGTCGTGTTCATGATGATCTTGCTCGCCTCGATGGCGAACGTGCGCGGCGGCGAGATTCCGCTGACGTTCATCGCGGTCGCCGTCATCTATATGGGCGGCGAAATCATCCGCGCGTTCCGCGAGGATCAGGTCTCGCAGATGGCGCACCTCGTCGGTGGTCTCGCCGGCGCTGCGTTCGGATTCATCATCGCCGGTAACAAGACGAAGAAGGTCGGCTCGACCACGAACGAGCTGCAGAAGATGCTCGGCGGTGGCGGCGCGGCGGCGAAGCCGAAGCCGAAGGCATAAGCGCGCTGAGACGGTTCGCGGCGATTCGCTGCTGGCGAAATTCAAACGCACGTCGCGCCGTAAGCTGACACCGCGGCGCGAGTTATTTCGCGCATGGAACGTCAGCACGACACGAGAGTCGCGAGCGCGCGGGCCGAGCGAGATTCGGCCGCGGCTAAGTGCCCGGCGCGCGCCGCCGCTGCGCGGCACCACCGCTGCACATCGCTGCGCGCGATGAAGCGCGCCCTGATTGGTTTGCCGTTTGCTGCCTGCGCCACCGCCGCCGTGGATACGCCGGTGCAGCCGTTACACGATGCAGAGATCGTCAGCGCCGATGCAGCCGGGACGCCGACGTTCCTGCGCGGCACACTCGGCGAGCACGGCGACCGCGATGCCGTGCTGCGGATCACGACGGCGCTCGGGCTCGGCGCCGCCACGCTCGAGCTCGCCGCGACGCGCAGTGATCCGCTCGGTACCACGCACCTGCGCTACCAACCGTCGCTCGACGGCATCCCGGTGATCGGCGGCGACGTGCAGCTCCACGTCAACGCGGCCGGCATCATCTACGCGGCGACACGAGCGCTGCCACTCGATCGCATTCCGGCGCGCGTATCCGGCGCTGACCTCGTGTACGTGGTGACGAGCCGCGATCGCAGCTTGCATCTCGCGCGCGTCGTCGAGGAAACCGGCATGCGTGACGGCTTGCCGTTTCGCGACCGCGTGTTCATCGACGCGACCTCGGGCGCCATCGTCGACCGTCATCCGCAGATCCAACCTGCGCTCGCGCGCCGCGTTCACGACGCGCAGCACATGACCGTGCTGCCCGGTGCGGTCGCAATGAACGAGGGCGATGCCCCGAGCGCAGATGCGTCGGTGGCCGCTGCGTACGCGCACTCGGGGAGTGCACACGACTGCTTCCGCGCGCTGTTCGACCGCGATGGCATCGACGGTGGCACCGTGGTGTCGTCGGTGCACTACGGCACGAACGTCGCGAACGCGTTCTGGACGGGCTCGCAGCTCGTGTTCGGCGACGGCGACGGCGTCGACTTCTCCGACCTCGCGCAGGGCTACGACGTCGTCGTGCACGAGCTCACGCACGGTGTCACCCAGCACACGGCGGGTCTCGTCTACGCAAACGAGTCGGGCGCGCTCAACGAAGCGTTCTCCGACATCATGGCCGCGCGTTGCGAGGCATGGCGCGGGCACGACGAGCTGACGCCGCAGGTGTGGCAGCTCGGCGAGGACGTGTTCACGCCGGCGATCGCGGGCGATGCGTTGCGCTACCTCGACGATCCGGCGGCCGACGGCGGCTCGTACGACTTCTATCCGGATCGCTATCGCGGCACCGGCGATCACGGCGGCGTGCACATCAACTCGGGCATCGCGAACCTCGCGTTCCGCTTGCTCGCGACCGGTGGCACGCATCCGCGCGGCAAGACGACGACGGTCGTGCCTGCGCTCGGCATCGACGCCGCGGGGCGGATCTTCTATCGCGCGCTGGCGACGTACCTGACCTCGACGTCGGGCTTCGAGGCGGCGCGCATCGCGACCACGCAGGCTGCGCTCGATCTCTAC
>DATDCH010000237.1:0-2057 GCA_036524455.1 Kofleriaceae bacterium
AGCGCGCGCGCTCGTCGACCAGTACTTCGGCAGCTTCCCGCCGTCCACGCGCCCGACGCGGCCGATGCCGATCACGCCGCCGGTCGTCGGGCCGATCCGCGCCCAGCTGCACGACAAGTTCGCCGCGCTTCGCCGCATCCATCGCGTCTGGCACGGCCCGCTCGCATTTGCCACCGACGAGCCCGAGCTCGATGTCCTATCCAGCGCATGGTGCGCCGTCGGTACCGGCGCGCTGTGGCGCAAGCTCGTCTACGAGACCCAGCTCGCGCAGCGCGTCTCCGCGTGGACGCTCAACGGTCGGATCGGTGGCGAGTACCACGTCGCGGTCGATCTGCGCACCGGCGCCGACCCCGACGCGGTACGCAAGATCCTCGACGAGGAATGCGCGCGTGGCGTCGACCTCGATTCGATCGCACGCCAGGTCACGCGCCGCGAGGCGTCGGCGATCTGGTCGCTGTCGTCGCTCTCGCGCCGCGCCAATCTGCTCCAGCGTTACGCGCTGTACACCGAGGAGCCCGATGGGCTCGCCGCCGACCTCGCGCGCTACCGGCTCGTCACGCCCGCCGCGATCGACGCCGCAATGAAACGCTGGCTCGCGCCCGAGCGCATGGTCGAGATCGAGACCGTGCCGGTGCCGCGCAGCTAGCGGCAAACGGCGGCAGCTCGCGTGAAGATCGCGTGATCTAGCACCGCGTCACGGTGCAGCCCGTAACCATGACGCATGCGCCCGTGCTGGCTCGCGCTGCTCTGGTGCTGCGCCTGCTCGACGTACGTGCAGCACCGCGCGGCGCTCGTACCGCGTGCCGTGCCCGTTCAGACACTCGGCCAACCAGCCGCGTGGAACGCCACTGCTTCGTTCGGCGCCAGCAATATCGATCTCGGCTCGCCGAGCTCAGGTGATCCAGATGCCGGTATCGCCGTACCGACCAAGCAGGTCCGCGCCAGCCTCGGATTCGCGATCACGCGCGAGCTCACCGTGTCGGTGTTTCGCGAGCACGGTCTTGCATCGAGCGCACAGCCGCTCGAGGCGACGTTGCCGGCTCTCGAGAACGAGCCGGTCTACGGCCATGGCTACACGGTGAGCTATTCGATCGCGACGGGTACGCCGCTGCGCATCGGCCTCACGGGCGAGATGGTCGTCTGGCGGGTGCCGTGGGTGGAGTACTCGACGTGCATCGAGAACTGCTCGATGAGCTCAGGCAGATCGAGCGGCACGACCGACGTCCCGTCGATGGCGCTTGGAATCGTGCCGAGCTACCGGCTCGGAGCTTGGACGTGGTTTGGCGGCATCACCGGTCGCACGCATCCGACGCTCGACGCGAGGGTCGTCAACCACGGCCTGGACCCGATTGTTCAGACCGGTCCGTTCAACGCTGTCGTGCACGGCGGTGTTGCGTACGAAGCCGGCGAGCTCATTCAATTCGTCGTCGACCTGCATCATGTCGTCACTGCCGATCCGGTCGCCTACGCGCCGGGTATCGGTCTTACCTTCGTGCTGGGACTGAGTCGCCGCAACTCGAAGGTCGAGCCTCCACCGACGATCCTCGTGCCGGTCGCCGCCGGCGACGACTGGCGCTACGACGAAGCGGTCGGCCTGACGGACTGGGCGCGCACCCAGGCGATGCGGCGCGAGTGTGACAGCGTGCGCGGTCTTTCCGTGCGCGTGCGCGCGCTCGACGCCGAGTACCACGCGACCGTGTTCATGCGCGACGTGCTGATCGCGTCTTGCCTGCAGTAGCGGCTGCACCCGGCAAGCGCCGGCAGTGTGGCGTTGCGCACCGCGCAGGCGGTCGAAGTCGTGCCACGCTGCGCACGATGAGACTGGTGCTGTGCGCGTTGTTGGCTTGCGGTGCATGCACGACGCAGGCGCTGCATCGCGCGGCGTTCGTCCCGCACGCGACGCCGGTGCACGCGATCGGGCAACCGAATCCCGCGAAGGTCTCCGCGACGGTCGGTGCGAGCAACATCGTCGATCTGCAGCCGCCGGGCGTGGGTGATCCGAATGCCGGCGTCGCGGTGCCGGGCAAGCAGCTGCGCGGCGCGCTCAACCTCAACGT
>DATDCH010000238.1:0-2271 GCA_036524455.1 Kofleriaceae bacterium
AGTGCAATGCCGTCGTGCAGGCCGTTGCACTACACGTGCAGTTGACCCACTGCGAGGGCGGGCGGTTCAACAGGCGACGATGACAAGCCGCCGTTTGGCGACACGAGCGAGATGCTGGATGTCTTCAGCATCGCTCGTTACGACGGCTTCGCCGTCCTGCGCGATCAACACAACAGCGGCATCGATCGGGTCAGACATGCGGGCCTTGCCGAGCAGTTCACCGGCTCGGCGCCCGAGATCGTCGTCCAGCGGCACGATCGCGACACCGCGTAGCAAGCGCGCGAGCAGGGCTTGCCGACGTCCATCGCGCCACGCTTGCGCCACTACCATAGGGTGCGATCGCAACTCTTCCTCCTCTTCGCTCGCCGCCAGCAAGCGAGCAATCATCCGACGATCGTTTTTTCCGATCGCGATTAGCGCACCAGCGTCGAGCATCATGCGCGACTGCTCTTGGTGGGGAAGCCCAGCTCAGTTCTCGCCTTCGCAAGCTCGGCGGCGGTGATCCGGCCGTGCTTCGCTTGCCACTCGGTCAAGAAGTCCCGCACGGCCTGCCGCCGAATCTCGGCAGCAGCAGCAGCGGCGAGCCACGCCGAAACGCTCAACCCGGCACGCTCGGCAGCGGCGCGCACGTCATCACCGAGCTCGGGATCCATCGAGATGCTTAGTTTCTCGACCTTCATTTGCCAAGAATACCACGGTAGTTCCTACCGCGGTAGTAGCATCAGCGGTACGGCGTCTGCTCGCCCGGCTCGGGGCCGACGACCTCGCGCACGTACTTGCCGTCGACGGGAATCAGCGGCGCGTCGGTGACATAGAGCTCGGCATAGCCGCATGCGCGGCACACCGCCGCCGACAGCTTGCCGGCCGTGCTCGTCTTGTCGCCGAACCAGCCTTCGCCGACGAACACCTGCGCGATATGCAGCTGGCGAATCTCCGTCGAGAACTCCCCCGTGTCGGGCACGTGCTCGATCAACAGAATGTGATTGTGCTGGCACTTCGGGCACACGTGGCGTTTGCGCATCAGGCCTCCTCCATCCAGCGCGCGGGACGCCGGCGGCGTTTCCAATCGAGCTGCACCGCGATCCGCGTCTTGATCGTGCCGTCCCAATCGACGCGCAAGCCGTGCCGCGTCAGCGTGTCGACGACCTTGCGCGCGACGTCGATCGCGGGCTGCTCGCCTTCGTCGAGCGCGCCGTACGCGAGGTACATGCCCCCTCCGTCGGCGGCGCCCTCGGTATCTTGGTTGTGATAGAAGGCGTAGCCGCGCACGAGCGGCGCCGGATTGCCGGCGCGCACGCGTTCGTACTCGTCGTGCATCGCGCCGTGCCCGCAGGTCTGGCAACACGTCCAGTCGTGGCGCGCCATCACGCCATGCTCGTTGAGCTCGTCGAACGCGGCGTCGAGCCGATCGCAATCGGTGACCTCGGGCCACGCCGCTTTCTCCGCTTCGTACTCGGCCGCGACCTCGTCGAACAGCGGTGCGAGCACGGCTTCGTCGATCGATTCGCCATCGTCGTCGAACACGCATGACGCGTTGTCGATGATCTCGTCGCGAACCGCAAAGCCGGTCGCGAGCTCTCTGCGCAAATAGCCACGTAGTTCATCGCGTAGCTCGTCGTTCACGCGGCGACGCTACAACATGCGCGGGGCGATCGCACTAGCGACCCGCGTGGGCTAACGTCCTTGCAACAACGTCGATGACGAAGACACTGACTGAAAGGGAACGACACTTCGCACCTCGTTTCGACGACGCCCTCAGACTTCGTGATGAAGGCGACCTTGCAGGAGCAAGGGCGCAGCTAGAGTCGCTCGTTCAGGAGTTGACCGTCGCCGAACCTCGCCTGCTTTCGCACACTCATCTCCAACTCGGCCATATCGCGACGAAGCTCGGGGACAATGGGCGTCGCGAGCTCCACTTTCGTTGCGCAGCATCGATCGCGCCGAAGCTGGAGCTTGCGTCGCTCGCGCTTTTTCACGCATTGCTCGCGAACGGAAAGCCTCAAGACGCCTTTGATGAAATGCTCAGATTCGTAACGCTACGCGACTCTCAGCTCTATCGTGAGCTGCTCGCTGAGGGCTTTGGACGCGACCTTACTGCGGCTGATCAAATGACGGTTCGCCGCGTGCGCTCGCTTCTCGCGGGACACCGTCGAAACTGACCAACCTGCAGCAGTCTCGTTATCGACCGGCGTGGTGACCCGACCACGATTCGTAGTCGGCGACGCGCTTGCTCAGCACGCCGAGATCCTCGCCGGCGGCGGCGCGCTCTTC
>DATDCH010000239.1:0-8608 GCA_036524455.1 Kofleriaceae bacterium
GGACGAGGCCGACTGGGCCGCACTCGAGATCGTGTCCACCTTGCTCGCGGGCTGCCCATCGGCGCGCCTCTATCGCAAGCTTGTGATCGAGAAGGAAGCGGCGTCATCGGTCGATGCACAGCTGACGCCGTTCCGCGATCCGTCGCGATCGGCTTGGGTGCGCGCACGATGCGCTCCTTCGTCTGCTCGGGCTCTGCGGTGCCCGTCACTGCCGGCAACTGCGCCGGTTCGATGTGCGCGTAGTACTGCGCGATCAGCTCGCGCAGCTTTTCGTCATCGAAATCGCCAACGCATACGAGCGTCGCGTTGTTCGGCGCGTACCACGTGCGATAGAACGCGCGGATATCGGGCAGCGCGAGCGCGCGGATGTCTTCCATCCAGCCGATCGTCGGCCAGCGATACGGGTGCTCGGTGAACGCGTGCGCCATCAGCTGCTCGTCGAGCCAGCCGTCTACGTCATCCTCGACGCGCTCGCGGCGTTCGTTCGTGACGACGTCGCGCTCCGCTTCGACAGGTGCCGGCTCGAGCACGAGGCGCTGCATGCGCTCGGACTCGAGCTTGATGCCGAGCTCTAGATCGCGAGCGGGCAGCGACAGTCGGTAGTACGTCCAGTCGACCCACGTCGCCGCGTTCGACTCGCCGCCGGTGCGCTCGACGAGTCGATCGAACTCGCCGGGCGGCAGGCCTTCGGTCTGGCCGAACATCAGGTGCTCGAACAGGTGCGCCATGCCGGTCGCGCCGGGCCGCTCGTGGCGCGAGCCGACGCGATACCAGGTCTGCAGCGCGACGATCGGTGCGCGCCGATCGATCGCCGCGATCAAGCCGAGGCCGTTGGCGAGCCGATAGCGGCGTGCCGTCACTCCGCGGCCCGCCGGCGCTTCCGCCTCGAGCGTCCAGCGCGAGGCCTCCCCGGAAGGGGACGACGACATCGACATTGATCGTTGATACCACGGCTCAGGCCTCACGCCTCGGGCGACAGACCTCGGGTCGGAAATCATCCGAAGCTGGGCTCGATCGTCAGACCGATCGCTTCTGCGACTTGACGCAGCGCCGGCTCGGGTCGGAACAGCTCGCTCGGTGCGCGCATGCCGACCGGACCGACACCGCGCGACGCCAGCGCACGCGCGACCCACGCGGCGATGCCGGCGCTCGCGCGATATTGATCGTCACCGCTGACGACGATCTGCGCCGCCGCGAAGCCGCGTCGTGCTTGCGCGATCACGGCGAACCGCGTGCGCGCGTAGTCCTCTTCGTGCGGTTGATACGGCGCGAGCAGCTCGGTCGCCCGCTTGGGCACGAGCGGCATCGCACGTGCGAGTAACCGCAACGCGGTCGTCGCCGCAGCGCTGCGCGTTGTCGACACGAACGTCTGCACGGTCTCGGCGGCGACGTGGCGCGGCACGGTGATCACGTCACCGCCGGGAAACGACACGACGGTGCGCTGCCCGCCCATGGCCGGCCCGGCGTTGACCGGCCTGCGCTCCGCTGCCGGCGCGACCGGCTCCCAGCGATCGCGGCGCCACACGAGGCCGCGTGTGTGCAGATTGCCGAACACGGCCTTCTGGCTGCCGGGCGACAGCACGAGATCATCGAAGATGTAGCTGACCACGATCTCGTCGAGCGGGCGGTCTTCTGCAAGCCGCGGAGCGGCGACGCTTCTGACGACGTCGCCTTCGTCGTGCACCTCGCACACGTGGAGCGCCGCCCACGCCGCTGCCCAATCGCCGATCGCGCAGTTGAGCCCACAGCCGGGCACGACCGCACGACCCGCACGTCGCGCCGTCGAGTCGTGACGCTCGTAGAGCCCGTGCATGAATGCCTGATCGCCGCCGAGATCTACATAATGAGCGCCGGCCGCGAGCGTGGCGAGGAGCACGGGCTCACCGACAAGCGCGAGCGGGCCCGCGCAATTGACCACGACCTGCGCGCCTCGAAACGCCGTGACCAGCGCTTCGTGATCGAGCTCGGCGACGCGCCAATCGGCAGCGCCGACCAGCGTCGCGAGCTTCTCGAGCGCCTTGCCGCGGCGGCCGATCGCGACGAACGGCACGTCATGAGCGTCGAGCGCGGCACACACCCGACCTCCGACGAGGCCGGTTGCTCCATAGACGGCGATGGTCGGCGCGCTCATCAAGTCACCACGTGAAGCGCAGTGCGAGTCGCATCGCTTGTTGGATGCGCGTGTACTCGCCAGCAGCCGTTCCGATCGCGTAGCCGTGCCGCACCGCCTCGCAAGCGGGTATCGAGTAGTCGTAGCCCGAGTCGTAACAAGACAGCTGGTCTCGCGGATCGAACTCGCTGTTGGTGACGTCGACGGTCGGGAAGTACTGGATGCCGTACGCGAGCTGCAGCACGACCTGCGGCCTGACGTCTTGGTTGCGCGTCAAGCGATACTGCACGCCGGTGTCGAGCGTCAGCGACGCCGGCGCGATCGTCATCGGCGACGTGCGGTTGTCGGGCACCGAGGCTGTTTCGAAGCCGATGCGACCGCCCACGGTCAGCGGGAACTCTTGTGCCGCTTGCTCCAGGCCGGCCCACATGGCGAACGAATTGTTGAAGCCCCGCGCGCGCGGTTGCCACTCGGGGATGCCGTTGCGGGCGAATGCCGCGTCGTAGCTGCGCACGTCGTAGCCTTGCATGCGCGACAGCCATTCGTAGCGACCGCCGACGTGCAGCTCGAGGTTCGCCGGCAGCTTCATGCGTAGCTCGGCGTCGACGCTCGGCGGTTGCGAGATGTACACGGTCGCGCCGCCCTCGATCGTCATGCCGGCCGCGTCGCGCGGCGCGCGCTCGACATTGACGGTGCCGGTCAGCTCGTTCTGGATCGAGAGCCCAGGCGGCGTGTGATACGCGATGCCGAGGTAGATCTCTCGCGCGATCCGAACCACCACGCCGAGCGTACCGACGACGTTGTCGAGCGCGACGATATCGGAGCTGACGTCGACATCGTACCGCTCGGTACCTTGGGGGTTCTCGATGCTGCACACCGCGCCGCCGCAGTCGCTGTCGATGCCCCGCTGCGGGTCGCGCCCCGCAGCGAGCGGGACGTCGCGGGCGAACTGGAGCCGCAGATACGACGTATGCACGGCGAGGCTGAGCCCGAAGTGCACGCGGTTGGTCAGTCGGAAGCTGCTCGCGATCGACGGCGCGTACGTGCGATGCGAGCCGCCGAGCGTGTGGTAGCGGACTGCCTCTTTGTCCTCGAGGAAGCGTTCCGCCGGTGACGTATGAAACGCGACGCCCAGCGCGATGCGGTTCGTCGGATGCCAGACGTACGCGGCCATGCCGCCGGGGGACAGCAGATTGCCGCTGACCCTGTCGCCGTCGCTGAGTGCGCCGGTGTCGATGTCGAGCATGCGATCGGTGATCGTCAGATGATCGAGCGTTGCGGTCGCGGCGACGTAGATCTGACTGTTCGGATTGCCGAGACCGAGTGCGGCGGGATTGACTTCGATCGATGTCGCGTCGGGTGTCGCTGCCCCGGTAAACACCGCACGGCCGCGCGTCGGATCCGTACGCGGTGAAGCGAGCGCGTTTGCATGCAGGGCGCACAGCATCGCCAGGCAAATCGCGCGGGACATCGCGCGGAACGTATCACCGGGATAAGCTGCCGCCATGTTAAGGCGCGTCGTACCGATCGCCCTCCTGGCGTTGTTTGCGCTGGGGTGCGAAAAGCCCACTCACGAGAACATCGAAAAGTGGGCCTCAACGAAGAAGGGACCCGGCAAGCTCAAGTCGGCGTTCCTCAATGACGGGCTCGATCCCGATCTGTCGGCGCACGCGGCGGCCGTGATGGTACGGACCGGGCGCGACAACGAAGTCCGCACCGAGCTCGAGCACATGAATGTTGGACGCCGCTCGGCGGTCGTCGGCAAGCTCGCGCCACGGCTCTGGGAGATCGCGCGCATCGAGGGCGACATGCTGCGGCCTGCGCCGCACCAGACGCAGGCCAAGGACGGACTCGTCGTCATTCGCAAGTACGCCGAGCCGGCGACGCGCACGCAGATCGATGGCTACTTGATCGATTGGTACGCGGTGCCGTCGTACGAAGGGCGCGCGAACTCGGGCAGCAATCTCGGCGCGGCGGTGATGCGGATGATCGGTCCACCCGCGGCGAAGAAGATGATGGCGGTGCTGACGTCACTGATCGCGGCGCCTGGGCAGGACACGACGAAGAAGCGGATCGGCGACGAGCTCATGCTCGCGATCGCGGTCACGGCCGATCCCGAAGCGGTGAAGTACCTGCTCGACATCGCGCGCATGGACCGCGGTGATCCGACGCTGGCGACCCGCGCGATGGGCCAGCTCTATCGCGCGTACGTCAACTCCGAGGGGCTGTTCGACGTCATCGATCCGCCCGCGGCGGCGGCGGCGCTCGCGCCGAACCTCGACGCCCTGGCGAAGATTGCCCAGGACGACCGCATGCCCGGTGCGGCCGCGAACTCGGCGGTGGCGCTCATCCGTTCAGTCGGGCCACCGGCCTGCTTACCGCCGCTGCTCGCCATGATCCCGCACCCACATGCAGACACGCGGTTCCGCTACATGGGGCCTGACCACGCGCTCAAGTGCGGAGGCGTCAAGGCGATCGGCGACGTCGTCCGCGCCATGCCGAATCAGCCCTACGAACAAAAGAGTCTCGCAGGCTCGGTCGTTCTGGGCATTTCCAAGCTCGAGCCGCGCGACCAAGTGCTCGCATCTTTGCGCGATCTCCTGGGCGACAAGAGCCTGATCGCCCGCTGGGTGGCCATCGAGACCCTGGCCGCCATGAAATCCGTCGAAGACGCGCCCAAGATCGCGTCGGTGAAGGGAGCCGGGGAGAAGCTCGTCGGGTATTGGGGCGACGGAGCTAGTAAGCCGGAGCCCAGTTTGGGACAGCGCGCAAAAGAGCTGGCGGCCCTGCTTGGTAAGGCTCCCAAATAGCCCGCTTCCTCGCGTCTTTCGGGGCGATGTAGTAAGGTAGAAGTCGCCCGGGAGAGGGAGCAGGCTTTAACAGCAGCTCGTTCTAGGAGTACCTCGCGAATGGATCAGAGCAAGAAGACGATGCGGCACTTTTATTGCCGCGACGTGCTTTGGGAGACGTTCGAGCAGATGGCGAACGACTTCGATTGCTCGATCGATTACCTCGTCAACGAGGCGATGCGTTACTACGCGCGCTCCAAGAATTATCAGTCGCCCGGTGGTCCGCAGATGACGGGAGGCCAACCGGTCCCCGACCGTCCCAACAACAATACGGGCGGACCCAACTCCAGCTACCCGCCGCCGAACAAACCCGCGCCGCGTCCCGGTGCAGTGACGAATCAACCGGCGCCAGGAATGGGTGGTGCCGGGATGGGTGGGCGTCGTCCCGCTCCGCCCACCCCCGGCTACGCCAACTCGGCGCACGCGGGTGCCGGTGGCCGTCCCGCGCCTTCGGCCTCTGCCGGTGGACACGTCGCGCCGTCGGCGCCGCCGTCCGCGCCGCCGATGCCGCCGCAGATGGGCTCGGCCGGTCCCACGCTGTTCCTCATCTACAACGGCCAACGTTATCCGGTCACCAAAGATCAGTTCATCATCGGCCGCGGCAGCAAGACGTCAGACCTGCCGATCAAAGACGGCAACATCTCGCGCAAGCACGCCGCCGTGATTCGCCGCAACGGGACCTTCTACATCAAGGATCTCGGCTCCACGAACGGCATCGACTACAAGGGCATGCGCATCGACAACAAGCGCATCGACGAGGGCGACGTGTTCCATCTCTGCGACTACGAGCTGCGCTTCACGTACCGCGCGGACTAGCAGATGAGCTGTCGGCTCGGGCTCGGGCTCCTCGTGCTGCTCCTGCTGCTCGTTGCGTGCAGTGACGACCCTGTTACGCCGATGCAAGACGACCGCGTGCTGGTCTTCACGCTCGCAACCGGCGTGCGTCACGACGAAGCGCTCGACGCGGCGAAGACCGCGCTGCCTGCTCGGCTCGCGATGGAGATGGTGACGCCTGACTTCACCGAAGACCCCGCGATGTTCACGGACGACAACCTCGAGCGCTATCGCGCGGTGATCTTCCTCTACACGAGCGGCGACAACCTGCTCGACGACGCCGGCAAGCTCGCACTCGAGCGCTTCGTGCGCCACGGCGGCGGTTGGCTCGGCGTCCACTCTGCTGCCGAGACCGAGACGATGTGGCCGTTCTACAAGACGATGGTGGCCGCGTACTCGGCGGGCGTCGCGACGCCGCAGCCGGCGACCGTCACGCTCGCGCTTGCCGGCCACGCGGCGCTGCGCAACGTCCCGGCCGAGCCGTGGGTCGCGAGCGACGAGTGGTACAACTTCATGACCAGCCCGCGCAGCGTGCTCGGCGTCGACGTGCTCGCGGTCGTCGACGAAACGACGTACACCGGCGGCACGATGGGCACGGACCATCCGATCATCTGGGTGCAAGAGCGCCTGATCGGCCGCACGTTCTACACGGCGCTCGGCCACGGTGCAGAGCGCTGGCAGGAGCCCGCGTTCATCGAGCACATCGCGAGCGGCGTGCGCTGGGTCACCGGCCTCGCGCTCTAGCGTCTAGCTGAACACGCGCCTGAGCCACGCGCGCCAGCCGGTGTCGAACTGACCGCTCGCGCGCGCGAGCGCGGCCGATAGCTCGTTCGCATCGAACCAGATGCCGTGCGCCGCGCAGCGATCGAGCTCGACGCCGTCGAGCTGGTCGGCGAGCATCGCCTCGGTGCAGACCGGGCACGCACGCGCCCCGGGGCTGCCGGCCGGCGGTGGCAGCTGGAACAACTCGTGCGAGATGTCCATCGCCATCGCTTCGAACGCGGCGTTCTGCACGAACGTTCCGGTGCATTGTGCGCACGCGTAACGATCGCCGTAGAACTTCAGCTCGGTGGTCTTGCACACCGGGCACGGCAGCGGCTGATCGCGATACGCGTTGATCGGCGTCAGCGTCGGTTCGCGGCGGCGCGGGCGCGTGCGCCACTCGCCGATGCGCAACCCCGACGTCGCTGGCCTGTGACGGCCCTCGAGGACGATCGAGATCGGGTCCGAGTACTGCGGGTAACCGATGAGGCCGGTCTTCTTGCGGCCGAGCAGGGCGAACACGGCCGCGAGCACGCCGCCCTTGAACCACAGGCCGTGGCGATCGCAGCGCAGCACGTCCGCGGTCACGTGAATCGGCGCAAACGTGACGACGCAGCTGTCGAGCGGACGCTCGCAGTGCGGGCACGCGCTCGCCGTACGCGCGACATCGGAGAACGCGATCGTGAGCGCTTCGCTGACCAGGTCGCTGCACGCGGCGACGAGATCGTCTTCTTCGATCAGCATGCCCTGGCACTCGTCGCAGATCAGCCGCGCTTGAAATTCGCGCAGTGGCATCTCCGGACACTGCGGGCAGCGCCATCCGGTGGTCCGATACGGTTCCATCCTCCGAGCTTACGTGCATAGAGTCGCGTCATGAGAGCGGCGGTGGGCCTGATCGTGTGCGCGACCGCGTGCGGGCGCATCGGCTTCGATCCGAGCGGCTCGAGCATGCCGGGCACCGACGGCGCCACCGACGCCGCGACGACGATGCTCGATGGCGGCGCGGGCGTGATTCCGTGCGCGGATATGAACCTCGGCTCTGCGATGGGCCAACGCATCGCCATGGGTTCGACGCAAGCCGCGGGCAACGACACGAGCGCGTGCAGCGGAGACGGCGACGACGTGACGATCGGTTGGTTCGCACCGGTCGCGGCCACGTATCGCATCGATCTGTGCGAGAGCAATTTCGGGTTCGACACGGTGCTGTACGTGCGCGACGGCGGCTGCACCGGCCCGCAGCTCGCGTGCGATGACGACTCGTGCGGGCTCGTCGGCATCCAGGCGGAGGTCAGCGTCTCACTCGCGGCCGGGCAGGGCATCGTGATCGTCGTCGATGGGAAAACGCCCGTCGTCGGCGGGAATTTCCAGCTGGCGATCACCCAGCTGTGAGCGTCAGCGCGTGGTGCTAGCTTGTCGGCGTGGACCGCGAGCTTGCACGATGCGTGGAGGCGTTGCGCCGCCCGCTCATGTTGGCGGCGGCGGATCGCTTTGCGGGTCTGCGCAAAGTGAAAGGCCTCGGGCACGCGCTGCGTGCGGCGTGCGATGGTCTCCTGCAGAAGCTCGAGGCCGAGCAGGTCAATGCGCAGTTGGCGGCGTGGCGCGCTCAGCTCGGCGCATGGGAGCAGCTCGGCGAGGAACAGCAGGAGATCGAGATCGCGCGCGGCATGCGGCTGATCGCGCTGATGCCGCGCGAAGCAAAACCGGTCGTGACGAAGACGGCGCCGACATTCACGCTGCCAAGTCAGAAGCCACCGAGCGAGAAGCCGCCGAGCGAGAAGCCGGCGAGCGACAAGCCGTCGAGCGACAAGCCACCGAGCGACAAGGCAGCGAGCGAAAAGCCACCGAGCGACAAGCCACCGAGCGACAAGCCACCGAGCGACAAAGCAGCGAGCGCCAAGCCGTCGCCGGGTGACAAGCCACCCCGCGGGGGTCGTCCGCCAGCACCGATTGTCGACCCGCTCGCGGCGCCGACCCACACGCTACCCGGCATCGGGCCCGCGTTTGCTGAGCGGCTTGCCGAGAAGGGCCTCGAGACCGTCGAGGATCTGTTGTG
>DATDCH010000240.1:0-2711 GCA_036524455.1 Kofleriaceae bacterium
GACCGGATCGGGCGCGAGCTTGGAGAGCTCCTTGAACCGCGGCACCTCGACGCTCTTGCGCTCGGCCTCGACGACACTGACGCTCGTCGTCCACGGCTCGTGACCGGGCGCGCGGCCGACGACCTCGTGCTTGCCGGGATCGACGGGAATACCCTGGTTGTATTCCGCCGGATCGAGCGTGCGGCCATCGAGCGTGAGCACGAGACCCTCGACGCGACTCGTGTCGGGGACCGACACCGTGACGTAGGGCAGTCGCGCCTCGAGCTTCGACACGTAGTCCGCGGCGACCTGGATCAGTTTCGGATCGGCCCCGGCCTTGCGAGCGTCGGCGCCAGCGCGGATGAACAGCGCCCACGCGGTTGCGAGCTGACCAGCCTTTTCGCGACACGCAGCGAGGTTGAGCAGCGTATTGATGTTTGGCTCGATGCGCTGACTCGCTTCGAGCTTCGCGCAGCCCTCGGCAAACTTGCCCTGCTTGACGAGGTCACGGCCGTCCCGGAACAGCTGCTCGGCCTGCGGGCTCAGTTGCGCGTACGCCGGCAGTGCGCCCGCTGTGGCAACCAGCGCGGCGAAAATCGCGACCGCGAGCTTCATGGCCCACCGACCAGCTTCCACTCGACGTTGCGACTCGCATCGACGGCGACCGCGACCTTCGTGACCGCGGTGCCGGCCTTCTTGACCGTGCACTGCACTTGTCCCGGCAGCTTGATCGGCATGACGGCGTCGCCGCACTCGACGGTTGCTTCTGGGTGACCGATCAAGAACAGCTCGGTCACGAGGTCCTTCTCCATCGTGTCGCCGAGCAGCCAGTCACCGTCGGCAGCGACGGCAAGCGAGCCGGTGTCGTTGGTCTGACTAACCTTGAACGTCAACGTGCCGCCGCCTTGAAACTTGACCGCGCACGTAAACGACGCACCGGCAGCCGGCTTGATGTCGGCCGGGCAGGTCACGCCGGCTGTCTTCACGCCGACGAGCTTTGCGGCTTCGGCCCCGACCTTCTGCTCGACCTCTCCACGATCGAGAGTCGCGGCCTTCTTGCCACACGCCGCCACCACAACGAGTACCAACACCGTGCTACGTCTCATCGCATCACCCCCGCTGGCAGGGACGATACACGAGTTTGGTAGATCGGCTCGAATCGCCAGCCGCCACAATTTGCTGCGCTGAATGCGATCCGGCGCTACTTCGGCATCGCAGCGCGAAGCAACATCCGCTTCAGTCCAGTCGCACGCGCGCGCGCCCACTCGCCGAGCTTCGAGCTCGCCGCGGCCTCGAAGCGCACGTCGTCGCCGACCCGCACGGTACCGGCGCGCGTCACCGTCGCGTAGGCACCGAGACAGCGCTCGGCTTCGTGCACGATCGCTTTGAGTAGTTTCGGATCCGCGCGGAGGCCCGGCTGCGCCCGGGTCGGCATCGAGCAGCGCGGTGTCGCGCAGTCGACGAACGCCGTGCACGCGCCGAGCGTGAGCGTGCCGCCGGTCCAGCCGAGCTCGATCATTCCTTGCTCGCTCGCTTCCACCACGATGTTCGGGCGAAATCGACGCACGTCGAAGTCGGACTCGGGTGCCTTCGCGCGCATCGCGTCGAGGCTCGCCACCGTCACGACGTGGAGCGCCATCGCATCGAAGTAGGTGCCGGGCGGCGTCGCATACTTGCCGAGCTCGAGCAGCTTGCCGATCGGCATCATCGAAAAATCCGGCAGCGCCTCGCCCGCGTCGATGGCGAACTGCTCGCGCATATCGTCGCCCGTCGCCTTCGCAGCTCGATAGTGCGCGCGATCGCTCGCAGGCCGCAGCGCGCCGAGCGTCACGCGGCGACCGAGCACCGACGACAGCCGCGCATGGACCTCCGGATCATCGGAGCGGATCGTCGAGCCATCGGGCAGCGTCACGATCACATCGGGAATGTTACCCGGCCCAACTTCGGGGTCCGGTTCACGGACAAAGCGTGCCGAGCACGACAACAGCGCGGGGAGCCGCTTCGCATTCGTGATCACGG
The DNA here is from genome assembly GCA_036524455.1 of Kofleriaceae bacterium. Classification (GTDB taxonomy): domain Bacteria; phylum Myxococcota_A; class Polyangia; order Haliangiales; family Haliangiaceae; genus JABFXX01. The sequence continues at coordinate 1,999 of DATDCH010000240.1, forward strand.
CTTTGTCCTCGTCGCGCACCGCCCACAATCGATCGCCGTGCACGCCACGTTCGCCGATGGTGGTCGCGTCGACGCGTTCGCCGCCCATCGACTTCACCGGATAGCGCCAGAGCTCGAGGACGTTCATCGCGCAATACTCTAGCGGAAGCCCGGAGCGGGCGCGTGGTGATAGGCTAGACCCGTGGCCGGGGGACGCGCGCTTGTCATGGCGATCATCTTCGTCGGATGCGGCCGCATCTCGTTCGATCCGAATGGTGACGCAGCGTGACGCAGACGTTCTCGCCGACGCTGACCTCGCCGACGCCGGCGTCGATGCGCAACATGCCGACGGCATCGAGAGTGGCGAAGAGCAGTGCAGTGTGATGTTCGGCGACGGTACGTGGCGCGACACCCCTTGCCAGACGATGCAGTTCGGCTTCTCTGCGCGCGCTGATCAGCGCTTCCTCGCTTGCGGAATAGTTGCCCGTACGAGGCCGTTCCTTTCAGGTAAGGACGGCCATGGGTGCAGCACGGAGGCGCGCGGGCATCGCGCTCTTGCGTTGGTTCGATCAGCGGCGTTCGCGCACCAAGATCGCGTTCCTCGCGGCGGTGCTACTAGCGATCGTGATCGTCTTGCGCGGACCTGCCACACACGAGCATCCGGTTGACGAGCGCGAGGCTCTCGCGCGGGTGATCCGCAGTGAAGTCGGTACCGCGCCGCGCGAGCACCGTGT
>DATDCH010000241.1:0-6036 GCA_036524455.1 Kofleriaceae bacterium
TGTTTGGCCGATTGTCGGCGTCCTTCGCGAGCATCGCGCGCACGACCTGCTCGAGCTCGTCGGAGCACCAGCCGCGCACCTTCGGTTTGAGCGGCGGCGGGTCATCGTTGATGTGGCGATGCAACACCTTGCCCTCGCCGCCGTCGCGCGCGAACACTTCGCCGCCGGTGAGCAGCCACCACGCGCAGCAGCCGAGCGAGTACAGATCGGCGCGCGCGTCGAGCGGCATGCCGAGGATCTGCTCGGGCGACATGAAGCCCGGCGTGCCGAGCATCGCGCCGAGTTGGGTCAGCTTGCTCGCTTCGTCGACGGTCTGCGGATCGTCGAGCACCACCTTGCTCGCGGCCTCGTTGACGGTCTGCACGATGCCGAAGTCGAGCAGCTTGACGATGTCGACCTCGTCGGCCGCGCGGCACAGGAACAGATTCGGCGGCTTGATGTCGCGGTGATAGAGGCCGGCGTCGTGCGCTTCGGCGAGCGACTGGCAGGCTTGCGCGAGGATCTCGATCACGCGCGGCGCGGGCTGTGCGCCGTAACGCACGACGAGCGACTCGAGGTCGAGCCCGTCGAGCAGCTCCATCACGTAGTAGAAGACGCCGTCGGCGGTGACGCCGTAGTCGAACAGCTCGATCGTGTGGCGTGACTTCATCGACGCGAGCGTCTGTGCTTCGCGGCGGAACCGCTCGCGGATCTCGTCGAGGCCGTCGGCACCGTGCATCACCTCAGGCCGGATCAACTTGATCGCGGCTTGGCGAGCGAGCAGGCGGTGCTCGGCGCGCCACACTTCACCCATGCCGCCGGTGCCGAGCTTCGCGACGAGCCGATAGCTGCCGAGCTCGCGCGCGCGCGCCTCGGCGGAGCGGGCTTCTTCACGCGACGCTTGCACCTGCTTGCGCATGCGCACGAGGTTCCAGGCAAGCACGAGCGCGAGGCCGACCGCGATCGCGATCGCACCGGCGCTGGCGAGGATGCTCCAGCGCAGCATCTTGCGCGTCGGGCCGAGCAGCGTGTGCTCCGGCACCAGCGTCGCGACGTACCAGTCGAGCGGCGCCGGAATGCCCGCACGCCTGCCGCCGATCGGGGCGACCGATGCGAGGTAATTGCCGTCGCTGGCTTCGAGCTCGACGAAGCGTAGTGAGTCGCCGCCGCGATGCTTGGCATAGAGCAAGCTCAGCGCGGGATCGCCGACGTCGCTGATCTGGAGCAGCTTGTCGCCGGCCGGTGTCGCGAGGTTTTCGCCGGACGGATACGCGAGCACGGTGCCATCCGCGGTGAACACGACCGAGCGCGCCTGATCGATCGCGGGACGCGCGACAAAGCTCGACAGCGCGCCGACGTGAAAGTCGACGGTGAGCACCGCACGTAGCGCGCCGCTGTCGTCGAATACCGGCTCTGCGCATGTGATGCCGGTCTCGTGGCTCTTGAAGAACGTGTACGGCTCGGTCCACGATCGCACCTGCATCTTCGCGGCGAGCTGGTAGAAGCTGCGTTTGCGCGGATCGTACTGGTGCGCCTCGGTGCGCAGCAGCTTCAGCTGGCCGTTGTCGACGCGGTACCACTTCGCCTCGAAAGGATCGACGGTGCTCTCCTGCAGCTCGATGCGCTTGTCGGGCGTCAGCTGCGCGCCGCGAAACGTACCGTCGGGGAAGCTGATGCTGAGAAATGCGATGCCGGGTCGGCCGGCCATCATGTCGTGCAGGCGCACGAGCACTTCGTCGACGGGGCGATCGCGCGCGGCGATCGTGCGGACCAATTTCATCAGCGGGTCGGCCTGGTCGAGCGCAAATGCAGTGTCGCCCTGTACGCTGCGCGCTTGCTCGGCGAGTTGATGGCGCGCCATCGATTGCGTCGCCGAGCTCGTGGCTTCGCGACCGACGAGCATGATGCCGAGGCCGACCGCAGCGACGAGCAGCGGCAACGTGACGAGCACGCCGCGTGGCGATGCGAGTGCGCGGCCGAGCCTGACTGCGGGCGGCCGATCGATGGTCGTGTATCGAGTCTTCTGGTCAGCCACGCGATTCGTAGACGCGATTGGCAGGCAGCTCGAACGCGGTCAAGAAGCCGCCTTTGCCGCACGCGGTATCGAGACCGACGCAACTAGGCCCGGCCCACAGGTCCGTCGGATCTTCGGGGGTGTACGTCGACAGCTCGTTCGGCAACGTGCGCGTCGTCGTGTGACCGAACACGACGAGCTTGCCGCGATAGTTCTCGAAGAAGTCGCGATCGCGCAGCCACAGCAGCGCCTTCTTGGGCTCGACTGCCGACGGATGCGGAAACCCGTCACCCTCGCGCTTGACGCCGGCGTGCACGTAGATCGCGTGTTCGTCCTCGTACCAGAACGGCAGCGTCTTCATCCACTCGACGACGTCGGCGGGCAAGAACCGGCCGTCGAACATTTCCTCGTACTCTGCGTACGTCGGAATCTCGTCTTCCGTTGACACCGGCAATCCCTTGAACGAGCGGTAGGCCTCGAGGCATCCGTTGCCGCGCGGCAACACGAACTCGGGCCATCCCTCTTCGACGACTTGCAGCCAGGCGTCCTCGTGATTGCCGCGCAAGCAGATCACCTTCGCAGGCGTCTTCGTCACGAACTCTCGCACCCAGGCGACAACTCCCGCACTGTTCGGACCGCGGTCGATGTAGTCGCCGAGGAAGACCACAGTGTCCTCGGCCACGAGCTCCGGCAACCGGGCGAACAACGTGGCCAAAGCCGCGAGATCCCCATGGATGTCGCCTACCGCAAAGGTTCGACCCGGCACCGCGTCATCTTAGTGTAGGAAGCCGCGACGATCGCCCTCCCGGGTGTCGGTTCTATCCACGATCGACAACGCGCATTTTCGCTGGCTTGGAGTGGCACGAGGCGTGGACAATAGGACCGCTATGAAGCTCCCCGTCGTTCTCGCCTCGCTCTTCGCTGCGACCACTGCGTACGCACAGTCACCAGGTGACTACGAAGAAGGAACCGGAGCGCCCGGCTACGCGCCCGTCGAGGTTGCGCCGGTCGTCGTCACGCCGCCGCCCAGGCCGCGTCGTTGGTCGGTGGGTCTCGGCGTCGGATCGCTGAGCCTCTCGCCGCACGGCGCGCCCGAGATCGAGAGCCAATACAGCGTCGGTCAGCTCGCTGTTCGTTTCCTCGCGACGCGCCACCTCGAGATCGAGCTCGCGTTTGCCGGTGGTCGCGAGCAGCTCGAAGACGGCTACGAAGGCGATCGCGAAGTCAGCCAAGGCGTGCTCGCGCTGCGCTATCGGTTCAGCCCGGGCCGCCGTTGGAACTGGTGGCTGATGGCGGGCATGGGCTCGCTCGCGGTCACGCACACCGAAGCCTCGGAAGAAGAGCGCGAGTACGCGCAACAGTCGACGCTCCAGTTCGGTCTCGGCCTCGAGCGCCGGTGGAGTCGGTTCGCGCTGCAGCTCGAGCTGCGCGCCGTCGGCGTCAAGGCCCATGAAGCCGAAGACATGCCGGTCAGCGGCACGCTCACCGACGCAGGCGGCAACATGACCACGCCGGATGCGCCCGAGAGGCCGCCGGGCACCACGACCAGCCTCAGCGACGGTATGTCGGGCGGTCAGATGGTGATCAGCGGCAACTATTACTTCTGATCGCGCGATAATCGGCGAGTGCTTCGGTTGGTCGGGGTGCTCGCCGTTTTTGCGTCGTGTGGCCGGTTCGGCTTCGACGGCGGTCGTAGTGATGCGACCTCGATCGGCGACGGGACCTCGATCGGCGACGGGACCTCGATCGGCGACGGCAGCGGAAGCAGCGACAACGACGCTCTGCTCGGCCACGACGAAGACGGCGATGGGATCGCCGACACCTCCGACTTCTGTCCGCACATCCCGAACGCTGCGAACACCGACGGCGACGGCGACGGAGTCGGCGACGTGTGCGATCAGGTTCCGGGAACGGCGTCGGAATCGTGGGTGCTGTTCGCGCCGATGCTCGGTGACGAGCCAGCGCTCGCACACGGAACCGAATGGACGATCCAGGACGACTACTGGGACTACACCGACAGTACGAATCCGGCGCAGTTGATTCGCACCGGCACGCTGGCGAACGTCGACGTCTGGGTTGGCTTCGACGTCACGACGGTGGGCACCGGCGGCGTCCAGGCTGCGATCGTGCTGCGCAACGGCGGCAGCATCCCGTACAACTACGCCGAGCTTTACGACAACGGCAGCGGGGCGCGGATCTCGATCCTGCAGTTCGACGGCGCGAACTACAACGTGGAGTCGACGACGCCGCTGGGCGCGGCATTTCCGCTCGGTCCGGGCGTGCTGCATCTGCAGGCGCGTCCGGCGAGCGAGTTCATCCTGCGCTATGGCGCGCTAACGACGACGGCGCCGACGCCGGACCACGGGAACGTGATGTTCACGCTGCTCGGCTTCGGCAACCACAGCGGACGCGTGCGCTACGTCGCGATCGTGCAATCACAGTGAGTCGACGGTCGCCTGGATCGCAGCCTGCACGACCTTGCCCCAGCGCGCGCGTTGGTCCGCGTCGAACTGCGACTCGTACGGCAAGTGAATGAAGCCGGAGACGCCGCGGTTTTGCATCACGCCGACGCCCGCGAACATGACGTTGTTGCAGATGTAGCGGCCGGGATCGCGGCTGTAGCGCGGTTCTTCGCCGATCTCTTTGAGCGCGCTCTCGATCGAGGACAGTGGCAGCAACGTGTCGCGCGTCGCCGGCGCGGCCGGATCGATCTGCGCCGACGCGCGAATGATGCCGCGGTTGTCGGGCACGCCGCCGGCAACCTCGCCGGTGTCTTGCAGGTTGTACGCGACCTCTTCGAGGGCGATGGCGCCACCACCCTGGCCGAAGCTCAGCACGGCCTCCGGCGCGCAGCGCGCGATCAGCTCGCTGATCTGCGAAGCGGCGCGGTCGTACTCGACGGGCATCACGATGCGCATGACCTGGGCACCGCGTAGCTGCGCCGGATCGAGCGACGTGACGGCGACGGCGGAGATGTTTTCGTGCCAGCCGTCGGCGGGGAACGGTTGGAAGCCGGTAACGAGCACCTTCGTCCCGTTCGGATCGCCCTCGAACTTGCACTCGGTCGATGCGCGGCGCAGCTGCACGCGTGCGGCGAGCGCACCGGCTCGTAGCTCGAGCTCGGAGACGTCGGTGCGTTCCGGCGCGAGATCGCCGACGCCCACTTCGACGAGCGTGCGGTACGCCGTGGTCGTGCGCTTCGCTTTGCCCGAAGCGATCAGGTCGCTGATCCGTTGCGTGATGTCGACGCGATCGAGCAGCACCTTGTCGAGCTTGCGGCTGCGCGGTAGCTCGAACACGAGGCGGTCGGTGTCGGTGTAGAGGCCCGAGCCGGGCGACGCGACGAGCCCGAACCGCTCGGGGAACACTTCGATGTAATCGAGATCGATCACCGCACCGGCACCTGCGGTGACGCGCAGGTTGACCGGGCTGCCGTTGCTCGACCACGCGAGCGGAAGATCGAGCCACGTCGCCTGGCGCAGCTGCTGAGTCGTGAGCGTCTTCGTCGCGAGTACCTCGCCGTCGATGCCCATCACCGCAGCGCTGACGATCGTGCCGCTCGAGGCGACAGACTTGACGCTGATGCGCAAGCTCGCGACGAGATCACCACTCTGCTCGGAGCCGCCGATCGCGCCGGCGCACGTCATCGTGGTGAGGCGGATCGCGCCGTTGTGCGGTACGCCTGCTTGCGGGCACAGCGCTTCAGCTTCGGTCACGCGCGCGTTGAGCGGGTGTCCTGCCGAATCGAATTTACCGTCGAGGAAGTCGCGGAGCAGACCCGCGTTCGGGTCGTCCATCATCACTTCGTCCTCGGAAGCCTCGGGGATCGTGCAGCCGGTGAGCGTGGCGCTCGCGGCGACGGCGGCGAGACCGAGCAGGGCGGCTGCGATGCAGCCTGAATACGAAGTGGGTTCCGAAGAGCCGCTCATAGCAAGTAGGCGGTGGAAAGAGCAGCCCGCATGCCATGGCAGACCCGAGCGGAGTCGGTAGCTTGACGCACGTGCTGCCGGAAGCTCGAGTAGCCATGGCTATGGCGCACCGCA
>DATDCH010000242.1:0-6952 GCA_036524455.1 Kofleriaceae bacterium
CGAGCTCGCGCGCGCGTATCAAGGCCTCGCGACGATCAAGGAGCGCAGCGGCCAGCTGCCCGAAGCCAACAAGCTGCGCGGCCGCGCGACTGACATCTTCACCCGCTTGCGCGGGGCGGCGCAGACGGACTGACCGATGACGGGGCCTGGGGACGCGCCGGAGGAGGCGATCGCCAGGCTGGCGAAGGCGGTGCCCGCCCACGTGCGAAAGGTGTGCGCGCAGCTCACCGCCGCGGGGTTTCAAGCCGTCACCGTCGGTGGTGCGGTGCGCGACGCGCTGCTCGGTCGCACGCCGGGCGATTGGGACGTCGCGACGAGCGCGCGCCCCGAGCAGGTGATGCTGACGTTCCGCCACACGATCCCGACGGGCCTGCAGCACGGCACGGTCACGGTCGTGACGGGCAAGGGCAAGGAGTCGCACGTCGAGCTCACGACGTTTCGCGGCGAGGGCGCCTACAGCGACGCGCGCCGGCCCGATCACGTCGTGTTCGGTGTACCGCTGCACGAGGACCTCGCAAGGCGCGACCTGGTCGTCAACGCGATCGCGTACGACCCGGCGAAGCACGAGCTCATCGATCCGTTCGGCGGCCAAGACGACATCGCGAAGCGGCGGCTGCGCGCGGTCGGCAACGCGGTCGATCGATTCACCGAGGATGGCCTGCGCGTGATGCGCGCGGTGCGGTTCGCGGCGCAGCTCGAGTTCGAGCTCGATCCCGAGACGGAAGCCGGCATCGGGCCGGCGTTGCCGTCGCTCGCGAAGGTGTCGCGCGAGCGGGTCTGTGACGAGCTGCGCAAGATGCTCGAGGCGCGCGAGCCGTCGCGTGGCCTGTCGATCGCGCGGCGCACCGGCATCGTCAAGTCGATCCTGCCCGACCTCGACGCGGCGATCACCGACGACAAAGAGTGGCTCGCCGCGATCGATCGCGCGCATCGTGACGTGCGGCTCGCCACGCTGCTCGCGCCGCTGCGCAGTACGAGCGCGCCGGCGACGCACGTCGATGCGACGACGCAGAAGCGCGTGCTGCTGATCCTGCGCGAGCTGAAGTACAGCAACGTCGAGTCGGATCTCGCCGCGCAGCTCGTCGCGGTCGCGCACTGCCTCGTGCACGATGGACGCGACCACGAGCACCTGAAGAACGAGCCCGCGCTGCGCCGGCTGTTCCGGCTCGTCGATCGCGACAAGCGCCATCGCGTGGTTCCGTACTGGGACGCGCTGGCGCCCGACGATCCGCTCGCCGAGCTCGCGGCGCGCGTGCTCGACTCCAAGCCGCCGCTCGACGTTGGCGACCTCGCGCTGGGCGGTCAGGATCTGATGACCGCGCTCGACATCAAGCCCGGCCGCACCGTGGGTCGGATCCTCGAGCGGCTGCTCGACTACGTGCTCGAAGATCCCGCGAACAACACGCGTGACGGGCTGCTCGCGCACGCGCGCCGGGTCGAGCTGGAGCTCGGGCATGGGGACCAATAAGACCGAGCACGACAAGCTCGCGCCCTCCGCGCTGACGCAAGGCCGCGTCGAGGCCACGCTCGCCGGGCAGTCAGTCGCCGGGCGCTACGACGTGCTCGAGCTGGTCGGTGTCGGTGGCATGGGCGCGGTGTATCGCGCGCGTGATCGAGAGCTCGACGAAGTCGTCGCGCTCAAGGTGATCAAGCGCGAGCTCGCGGCGATACCGGCGATGGTCGAGCGGTTTCGCCACGAGGTGAAACTGGCCCGGCGCGTGACCCACGTGAACGTCGCGCGCACGTTCGAGCTCGGCATCGCCGACGGCGTGATGTTCTGCACGATGGAGCTTGTCGAGGGCGAGTCGCTGACGAAGCGGCTTGCGCGCGGGCGCATCCCGATCGGCGAGGCGGTGTCGATCGCGAGCGCCGTCTGCGATGGCCTTGCAGCGGCGCACGCGGCGCAGGTGATCCACCGCGACATCAAGCCCGACAACGTGCTGCTCGCGAGCGACGGGCGCGTCGTGGTTGCCGACTTCGGCGTGGCGGCCGTTGGCGTCGACGCACCGGGTGAGCTGTCGGGCACGCCCGCGTACATGGCGCCGGAGCAGGCGCGCGGCGAGCCGGCGACGCCGGCGGCAGACGTCTACTCGATCGGCGTCGTGCTCCGCGAGATGGTGACGGGCCAGAGGACGTATGGCGCGAGCGCCGACGGCGTGCCCGAGGATCTCGTGCGCGTGATCGATGAGGCGACGACCTCGAGTGTCGAGCGACGGATCGCGAAGGCGAGCCTGCTGCGCCGTGCACTCGAGCCGTGGGCGCGCAGTCCGCGTGCAACGACGGCGTCGCCGAAGGTCGAGCACGACATCGGCGATTTGATCACGATCGTCGTGATGCCGCCGATGGCGCCGGCGGGCGAGCCGACGCTGTACCTCGCCGAAGCGGTGCACGAAGAGATGCTCGCGCGCCTGATCAAGCTGCCGCGCGTGCGCGTGCTGCCGCGTGCGTGCGTGGAGCCAGACGAGAACGTGATCGGCGTCTGCCTCGATGTCGAGAGCGGGCTACACGTGCGCATCACGCATCCGTCGGGTCCGCCGACCACGCTGCACTTCCCGTTGACGGTCGATCACATCCTGTCGACCGCCGACGCGGTCGCCGCGACGCTCGGCTCCGCGATCGCACGCCAGCGCGCCGTGATGACCGGCTCGGGCGAAGCGTACGACCTATTGCTCACCGCGCGCCACATGGTCAATCGCGACGTCACGAAAATGCCGGACGCGATTGTAAAGCTGCGTCGCGCGCACGAGCTCGCGCCCGACGAACCGCGCATCATGGCGAACCTCGCGATCGCGCAGGTGCGTATGGCGTTCTTCCGTCCCGACGATGCGGGCGAAGCGATCGGCGGTGCGGTGGAGCTCGCGAAGCGTGCCGTCTCGATCGCGCCCGACATTGCGGATACGCAGATCTCGGCAGGACACGTCGAGCTGATGGCGGGCAATCCGATCGCGGCTGCGCGCCATTTCCGCATCGCGATCGCGCGGGCGCCGCAGCTCGCCGAAGCGCACGAGCAGCTCGGCCGCATGCTGCTCGAAGCCGGCTACCTCGAGGCCGCGCTCGATCGGCTCGAGGAATCGATCGCGATCGCGCCGAACCTGCGCTCGGCCCGCTGGGAAATCGCGCGCGCGTGGGCGCTCGAAGGGCGCTGGGACGAGCACGAGCGTCTCGTCACGGACCTCACCGCGGGCGGTGTCGATCGGCCGCTGTCGCGTGCGCGCTACGCGTGGTGGCGGCGCGACTGGGCCACGCTCGAGAGCCTGCGCCAGCAAATCTCGTCGCTGGATCGCACGCTGTGGCCGGGGATGATGGATGCAGTAACTGAGGTCTTCCTCGACGGTGCGTGGCTCAAGTATCGCGACGAACTGATCGCGGGCGTCAAGCGCGACATCCCGAGCCGCCGCCGCAAGACGTTCGTGTGCCAGCTCGCCACGGAGGGGGCGGCGTTCTCGAATGACGTCGATGCCGTGATCGAGCTGGTCCAGCACGCGACGCAGTTCGGCCTGTTCGATCTGCACTGGCTCGAGCGCTGCGACCTGCTCGCGCTGCTGCGCGACCATCCCCGCTACGCGGAGCTGCGCGCGCCGATCAAGCAACGTGCCGATGCGATCCTCGACGCGCTGTACGGCGATCAGAGCGTCGCGCTGTCAGAGACCGCGATCGCTTAGTAGCCGGCGCCGATGCCGAACGTGGCGCCGATGCCTTGCGGGCTTGGAAGCTCGAAGGTGCTGTCGGTGAACAGCGGCAGATGGCCGCGCACCGCGACTTCGGCGCGCGCGCGAAACCGGCCTTTCTCTGCGAAGCGATAGCCGAGCGCGACGTTGCTCGTGACCTCGAACGGGAACGACGAGTACACGACAGCGGGGTCGGGGAGCTCCCTCGTCCATGGCGTCGCGAGCAAGAGGCCGAAGAAGATCGTGGTCGTCAGCGTCGAGAGTCCGACCGTCGGTGTGACATCGAAGCGTCCGCGCCGCAGCACCATCCCGGCCGAGGCGTAGAGGTCGAACACGACGTTGCCCTTCTTCGTGCCGCCTTCTTGCTTGCCATACAGCATGTGCACGCAGCCGATGAACGGTTCGCGCTTGATCTGGCAGATGCGCTGCTCGATGAACGCGCCGCTCGGAGCCAGCACGCCGGTGACGGCCGCGAGCTCTGCGAACGTTTCCTTCGTTTCGGGACGTGCAGTCGCCGAGACGGACTGGGCATGGGCGAGCGACGAGGTGGCAAGAACTGACGCGACGACGAAGGCGATGCGCACGAGGTTGTGGCGTACGCAACCTGCGTGCCGTCAGCCAACACGCGGTGCAGCGGGACCGATCGCCGAGGGTTCACCGCTGAACGTCAGTTCGCACCACGCATCGACCACCACGGTGCGCGAACCGCGACCCGCGACGACCACGCGCGGTAGCTCGAGCTTCTCGATCCGATCGTCGAGATCGACGACGAGGTGCGATGCGCGGCGGAGCAGATTCGCGAGCCCGGTTCGATCGAGATCCGGATCGCTCGCACGCGAAGCACCGATCGCGTTAGCGAGCATCTGCGCGTCGATCAAGCGCAGCGGCGCAGGTGCGGCGGCAATCTGCGGGGCACTCGGCGCATCGAGCACCACGGTCCAGCCGACGGCGGGCAGCTTGACGATCTTGACGCTGACGTCGCGGCCCTGCGGCGGCGTCTCGCGCACGATCACCGCGCCCGATTCTGCCTTCGTCGGTAACCGACCGGCGGCGGCGAGCACCGCGGCAAACGCGCGGCGCACGAGCGCGTCGCTCGTCACCATCTTCTCGACGGGACCGCCCTCGGGCTCGGTCGGCAGATCGTCGCCGTACGGCTTGAGCTCGACGGGATAGCCGGCGCGGCGCGCGGCCTTCACGGCGGCCGACGGCGTGGTTGCCACGGCTTGCCGCGTGATCGGCACACCGTACGCGCTGAGCAGCACCTTGGTCTCGTGATCGCCGACGCGCGTGTAGCGCACAAGCTTCGTGAGCTGACGCTGCATGCGCTCGCTATCTATAGAGAGCTCCGAGGACGCCGTCGCGGGTGCGGGGCCGAGCCCGACGGCGATGCGCTCGGCGGCGTGGCCGAGCATCTCGATCGCGCCGATCGCCGCCCGCAAACCGTAGAGCGCCTGCTCGCCATCGCCGAGCTCGCCGCGCGCGACGACGGGAATCTGCAACACGGCAAGCTGTGCGCTCGCGCGATCGGGTGCGCTCGGATCGTAGAGCACGACGTCGGTCGGCTCGCCCTTGCCGGTTCGCCCGACGAGCGGCGCACGCGTGCCGGCGCTCTCGGCCTCGGCGACGAGCGCGATCGCCTGCGCTTCGAGCCACGAGCCCTCGGGCGCGATCACCGCGGTGTGCGGACCTTTCGGCATGCCGAACCGGCACAGCGCGACGACCGCTTCGAGCCACGCGTCGACGTCGTGACCGAGCGCGGCACCATGCGCGCGCAAATAGGCGAGGGCGGCGGCACGCTCGATCGCGGCGCGTCCACTGCCGCGCAGCGGTGGTGCGAGCAAGCACACGGGGCGGCCTTCGGCGGCGGCGCGCGCGCAGGTCGCGGCAAGCTCGACGGCAGCGGTTGCGGTCGGTGTCGCTTCGAGCGCCCACGCGATCACGGCGTCGCCGGGAACGTCGCTGCGTCTCGCGTCGATGCCACGTGCGCGCAGTGTCGTCACCGCGGTCTCGCCCAGGTGCGCGGGCGCGATCACCTGCACGCGCGGCATCGTCAACGAGCTTACCGCCGACCGTGCCTGCGCCATCACCGCCCTCCGAGGGTGAGCGGCTGCGGCTTCGCCGGCATCGCGCGTCGGTGCACGTTATCGCCTCCCGCGCGGCGCTGCGCTCGCAGCAGTGCCGGGGATGACGTGCACGGCCAGATGATCGGCGATGCGCTCCATGCTCTTCTTCGCCGACGGTGCCGAGCGCGGCGGCAGTGCGCGATGGCCGAGCACCAGCGCGTCGAGCCCGAGCGACTCGAGCGTGAACCGCCGCATCGAAGGCGACGGCATCGGCGTCGGATACTCGTCGACGTGCGGCCCCGCGATCCGCAGCCCGATCACCACCGGACCGCGCACGCGCACCTTCTGGAGCTCGTCGCCGACGCTGCGGCTCGCGTGCACGTGCTCGCCGTCCGGCGCGACCGCGACGACGTGCGTGAGCTGCACGGCATCGAGTAGCTCCGCGATCGCCGCGACTTCGGGGAACCGCTCCGGCCGACTCGCTTCATCGACGAGCACGGTCGACACGCCGAGCTCGCGCACCGCCGCGGTGACGATCTGCGCCCAGCCCAGATAATCGAGCTTGAGCTCGGTCTCTACGGCTGCGCTCGCCATTCCCGCGCGCATCGCGCGATCGGCCGTGAGATCGAGCCAGTTTTTCTCGCCGGCGGCCAGCGAGATGGCGGGGCCGAACTTCGTCGCAGCAGCGAGCGCGCCGTCGAGCCAGCGAATCGATCGCACGGGCGGCGCATGGCCGAGCCACACGACCACGACCGGCGGCGGCTGGGACGCGCGCTTCGTCATGAGCGCATCACCTCGGCGAGACGTTGCGGCGACGCGCGCTTCGTCATGAGCGCACCACCTCGGCGAGAGGTTGCGGCGACGCGCGCTTCGTCATGGGCGCAGCACCTCGGCGAGACGTTGCGCGACGCGCGCTTCGTCATCCGCGCTCCAACCTACGCACGAGCTCGGCGAGGCCTTTCTCGACCGCACCGGGCAGGGCGCCGTCGACGAACTTGTTCGGCTGCGCGCCGATCCGGATCACGCTCGTCGCGCCCGCGAGATCGAGCTGCGCGTTGCCGATCAACACGCACAGCGACGGCGCGAGCGCCGCGGTTCGATCGAGCACGGCGCCGGGACCCACCACGCGCACGACCGCACTGCTACCGACGAGCTGCGCGCCGAGCAGTGCCGCGAGTCGCTTGGCATCCGCGACGATCTTCGGATCGCCCGCCACGTCGT
>DATDCH010000243.1:0-8259 GCA_036524455.1 Kofleriaceae bacterium
TGCTCGCCGACGCCGAGCACCTCGCTGGTGACGTGCATCAAGGACGACGCGATCGCGCACCGGCGCTCGACGCCGCGTTCGCGCATTACAGCGGACCGATCGCGATCACGATGGCAAAGGACGCGTCGCCCGCGGGACTCATGCACTTGCGCGGCACGGTCGTTGTCGATCTGCCGCCGCTCACTGAAGCGCAGCGCACGACGCTGTGGGCGCGCCACGTGTCTGCCGATCTCGCGGCTGATGTCGCTGCGCGCTATCGCGTCAGCGGCGGCCACATCGAGCGCGCGTCGCAGAGCGTGAAGCAGCGCAGCGAGGATCCGACGCTCGCCGATGTCCACATCGCGGTGCGCAGCGTTGTCGACGACAAGCTGACCACGCTCGGCGTACGCATCGAATGGAAACAGAGCTGGGCTGACCTCGTGCTGCCCGACGACAGCTACGAGGAGCTGCGCGAGATGGTGTCGCGCGTGCGCCATCGCCGCAAAGTCATCGACGAATGGGGATTCGGCGACAAGATCGCGAAGGGCCTCGGCGTCGCCGCGTTGTTCTGCGGACCGCCCGGCACCGGCAAGACAATGGCAGCCGGGCTCGTCGCGAACGATCTCGGTCTCGACCTCTACCAGATCGATCTCTCGCGCATGGTCTCGAAGTACATCGGCGAGACCGAGAAGAACCTCGCGCAGGTGTTCGAAGCCGCCGAGACCGGCCACGCGGTGCTGTTGTTCGACGAGGCCGACTCGATGTTCGCGAAGCGCACCGAGGTCAAGAACTCGGTCGATCGCTACGCGAACCTCGAGGTGAACTACTTGCTCCAGCGCATGGAAGCGTTCACTGGCATCACGATCCTCACGACGAACAACGACTCGGCGATCGACGAAGCATTCCGCCGCCGGCTCGCGTTCCGCATCCAATTCCCGATGCCCGAAGAAGACGAACGCAAGCGGCTGTGGCGCGCACTGATCCCAGCGCAGGCGCTCGCGCCCAACATCGACTTCGATCAGCTCGCCGAGAAGTTCGTGATGAGCGGCGGCTACATCAAGAACGCCGCCGTGCGCGCCGCGTATCTCGCCGCCGCAGAAGGTGGTCTGATCGAGATGCGCCACCTCGTCAGAGCAGCGGGCGCCGAGTACATGGCGATGGGCAAAGTCATGACGCACGGCATGGCCAACGGCCTGAGCTGAATCGCGCCGAGCACTAACGCTGCCCTCACGTACGAGGGCCTCGTGCTTGCAAGCCAGCACGCGCATGAAGATCGCTGTTGTTGGAACTGGCTACGTAGGGCTCGTCACCGGCGCGGGGTTCTCGGAGTTTGGCCACACGGTCACGTGCGTCGACATCGACGCCAAGCGCGTCGAGAGCTTGAAGCAGGGCATCATTCCGATCCACGAGCCCGGGCTCGAAGAGCTGGTGAGGCGCAATAGCTCACTGGGCCGGCTGTCCTTTACGACTTCGACGGCGGAAGGCGTGGCAGGAGCGCAGGCCGTGTTCATCGCGGTTGGCACGCCGTCGTCGCACGACGGTGCGGCGGACTTGCAATACGTGCTCGCTGCCGCACGTGACATCGGCCGTGCGATCGACGGCTTCACCGTGGTGGTCACCAAGAGCACAGTGCCCGTGGGCACGGCGGAGAAAGTGCGCAAGGCGATCCAGAGCGTGACCGACCGGCCGTTCGCGGTCGCGTCGAACCCCGAGTTCCTCAAAGAGGGCGACGCGGTCAACGACTTCCTCAAGCCGGCGCGCGTCGTGATCGGCGCCGACGATCCTCGCGCGGTCGACACGCTGCGCAGCCTCTATCACGGCATGCTGCGCACGAACGATCGCATCATGGTGATGGACATCCCGTCGGCCGAGCTGACGAAGTACGCGGCGAACGCGATGCTCGCGACACGCATCTCGTTCATGAACGAGCTCGCGCGGCTCGCCGAACAAGTCGGCGCCGACATCGAGAAGGTGCGCGTCGGCATCGGCTCCGATCCGCGCATCGGCAACAAGTTCTTGTTCGCGGGCTGCGGCTTTGGCGGCTCGTGCTTTCCAAAAGACCTGCGCGCGCTGATCCACACCGGCCGCGAGCACGACGTGCAGATGACCGTCGTCGACGCCGTCGAGCGCGCGAACGAACGCCAGAAGCGCACACTCGGTCGCCGGCTGCTCGCTCACTTCGGCGGCAACCTCGAAGGCAAGAAGATCGCGATCTGGGGCCTGGCGTTCAAGCCCGAGACCGACGACATCCGCGAGTCGCCCGCGCTGACGCTGATCGAGCAAATCCTCGACGCGGGCGGCAGAGTCGCCGCTTACGATCCGAAAGCGATGGACCACGTCCGCGCGCAGCTCGGTGACAAGATCGAGCTCGCGCCGGATCCATACGCGGCGACGACCGATGCCGACGCCGTCGTGCTCGTCACCGAGTGGCACGAGCTGCGCTCGCTCGACTTCGACAAGCTGAACCAGCGCGTGAAGACGAAGGCGCTGTTCGATGGCCGCAACGTGTGGTCCGCCGACGAAGCGCGTAAGGCCGGCTACGCGTACTACGGCATCGGCCGCAAGTAAGCGAGCGCGTCTGGCGCGACGCCTCCGAGGTCAGCCACGAAGCCACAAGCTCGGAACGGTGGAAACAAAGACGCGCGCCAGGCGCCTTCGGCGCCACAGGACGTGCTCCAGATCTAGCGCCAAGACGCCGCAGAGGCCAAAGACGCCACCGGAGAGATCGGGGTTGGGACCTGATCCGCGCCCGCACGAGCTCACTCACCCGATCGCATCTTCCCCCGGCGTTCTTGGCTCCCTGGCGTTTTGGCGTTCCATCTGAGAGGCGCGCCGCGCCTGGCATCCGACGACGAATGCGCGCGACGCTGCTTCAATCGACGTCGACAGCGTGAAGATCGGCGCGCCGGCGCTGTCACGAAGAAACACAGCCTGTAGTGCGATTGTTTGCGACCGGGCGGCAGCGCTTGGCTCGTTCTGCTGGAGGTCAGCAGCAATGGGCTTTTTCAAAGACTTGAAGAACAAGGTAACGGGTGGCGGAGCCACGGTTCGCGTGACGGTGCCCGCGGCACAGCGCGGCCGGGCGGTTCCTGTGAAAGTCGAAGCGACGGCGAAGGCGAACGGCAAAGTGAGCGCCGTGTATCTGCTCGTGCGCGCGACCGAGAGCTGCGAGTTCAAGAAGGACGGCGAGAAGATCGGCGAGTCGAAGACGAGCTACGAGTCGCGCATCCAGATCGCCGGCGCACAGGAGCTCAAAGAGGGCCAGACGTACACCTGGGACGGCCAGCTCGAGCTGCCGGTCAACACCAACCCGACGCTGCGCGGCGCGCTCATCGATCATTGCTGGGAGGTCCAAGCGGGCCTCGACATGACCGGCAACGATCCCGATTCGGGCTGGCAGACGATCGACGTGACCTAGTTCCGCTGCTTGATCGAAAACGCGACGCGCCGGTTGGTCTTGTACGCCTCTTGCGTGTGGCGCGGGTCGACCGGCTTGGTCTCGCCGTAGCCTTGTGAGGTCAGGCGCAGGCTGTCGATGCCGTGGTCGCGGAGGTAGCGCATCACGGTCGCGGCGCGTCGCTTTGACAGGTCGAGGTTGTAGGCGTCGTTGCCCTGCTCGTCGGTGTGGCCTTCGACTTCGATCAAGGTCATGCCCGGGTTGTCCTTCAGCGCTTGCACGATCTCGTCGAGGATCGGGTATGCGCTGTCGCGCAGCACGTCCTTGTCGAACTCGAACTCGATCGGCCGGAGCGGCACGAATTCGGTTTCCGTCTCGATGATGTGGTTCCGCTCGGGGCACCCGTCATCGTCCTCGATGCCGTCGTAGTCCTCCATGATCTCGTCGCAGTTGTCTTGCTCGTTGAAGATGCCGTCGTTGTCGCTGTCGAGCGGCAGGTCGGGCTCCTTCGGCGGCACGATCGCGACGATGTCGTCGGGCACGCGTGCCGACACGCGCTGCGCGGGCTTCGGCTCGAACACGATACCGATCACGGCGCGGAAGTCGGGATTGCCGGCGCGATCCGGCAACAGGCCGCGGCCAGCACCGAGCGACAGATACGAGTTCTTCGCGAGGTAGACCTTCACACCACCGAGCGCCTCGAGCGGTTGATAGCCGTCCGTTTCGCCGACCGGCACGGCGCCGAACACTTCGCCGACGAGCTCGATCTTGTCGGGCACGACGCCATACGCGGCTGCGATGCCGACGGGAAGCGCCGTCGAGGTGGTGATCGAACCCATCGTCGCCGGCGCTCCGCCCTCGCCCATGTCCATGAATGTCGTCGTCCGGCGCACGCGGATGCCGCCGTTGACAGCGAGGCGCAGCCTGCCGAATGTCGCGTCGGCGATTCCCATCAGCTGCGGCGTCATCGCAGCTTCGCCGAGGAACGGATCGCGCGACGAACCGGTCGGGATGAACACGCTCGCGAGCGCGCCGAAGCCGAACGGGCCGACGCGCGCGAGCCGCGCCTTGAGGTGGAGGCCGAAATCGCCGAGGCCTTGGCCGTCGAGCCGGTACAGCTTGTCGTCGTTCGGATCGTTCGGATCGCCGAGCGCGTCGGGACCGCGCGAGCCGTTCATGATCGTGAACGGCAGCGATGCGCCGAGCTCGAACGGGACCCCGGCCACGCGCAAGCCGAGCGCGGCAACCAACGTCGCCGAGATCATGTTGTCGACGGAGTACGTCGCCGGTCCGTTCTCGAACGACAGCAACCTGCGGCCCCATTGCAGCGAGCCGAGCCCGAACGACATCTCGGTGTGGTCGAGCACCTGCGACGCGTTGAGCGTGAGATAGCCGCGCGAGTCGATCGCGGGGCGGAATTCATCGATCGCGATCGATTGGGCTGACGCGGTCGACGCGACGAACAGCGCAGGTAGGGCAAGAGCCAGGCGTGGCATAGCGGTCCTCCGAAGGAGCCAACACAACACCGTCGGCTCTGAGAACACTGTGCGCGGCGCGAGCCCGCGGGTTACACGACTACGGTTTCGCTGGCTTGCGAGCCTTCACGCTGCCGAGGAACGCGCGTAGCTCGGGCTCGAGTAGCTTACGGCTCGCGATGCACTGATCCATCGCCTCGAAGCTCTGGTTGATCACGCGCTCGCCGCCGACGAGCTTCGCGAAGTTTGCGAGCACGTACGTGCGCGTCTCGTCGCGCAGCGCGGGATCACAGCTGCCGGCGAACAGCATCGAGACGAAGCCGACCATGCCGGTGACCGCGTCCTTCGGCAGCCGCTCGAGCAGCTTGTCCTTGTGCACGCGCACGAACCGCTCGGCGACTTTGCGCATCGGCTCGCTCGTCGTCTGCAGCAGCATCGATGACGACTCGCGAATGTCGACCTTCGGATCGAGCAGCAGCTCGAGCGCCAGCTCGACACGCTTCGCATCGCGCGTACCGACGATCGCGGTGTACATCTCGTCACGCCGGTTGCGATCGGGCTCGGTCTTGATGTCACGCAACAGCTTTGCGTGCAGATCCGGGTTCGCATCGGCCGCGATCACCAGCACGAGCCCGCGGATCGCGACCGGAAGATCGCGCCAATTCGCAGCGAGCTCGACGCACTTCTTGACGAGCGCTGGATCGCGCCCGTACCAGGCAACGGCACGCAGGATCTCGCCGCGGTTCGTCTCGGCGTCGAGGTTGTCGCCCTCCTGCGGCATCAGACCGAGCTTGGCCGCCGCCGGCCCGAACGTCATGCGCAACCACGTCTCGTACTTGGCGCGCTGATCGTCGGCGACGAACCGGTCCACGCCGATCGGCACGATCAACGCATCTCCGACGGTGAAGCGATCGCCACCGGCAAGCAGCTTCGGCACGATCGATACCACGAGCGTCAGCGGCAGCTTCCCCGACGGCGTCTTCGGTAGCGGCTTGCGCACGCCGCGCGGGCGATACCGGGTCGCTGCGACGACATCGAAGAACAGAGCGCGCCGCTCGGTCCAGCTCAGCAGCGGCCACGCTTCGTCGCGCAGCTTCGTCACTTGCCCTGCCGTGTAGCGCGCGCGGTAATAGCCGCGGCCGTGCGCGGTCGGCATCACCCAGCGTGGACACTTCTTGGTTTCGAGCGCGACCGTGTCGGTCTCTTTCGTCAGCAGCGTGCATGTATCGGCCCGCTTGCCATCGCGTTCGTAGGCGATGCACACCGGCATGATCCACGGTGGCTGCGTGGCCGGCTCCGGCGAGCCCGGCGGCACGAATCGCTGCTGGGTCAGCTCGAGCTTCGCCCCACCCTTGTCGCACGCGAGCTTCGTCTCGAGCTCGGGCGCGCCGGGTTGTTCGAGGTACGTCGCGAATGCAGGAGCGAGATCCTTGCCCGCCGCAGCGCTGACCGCCGCGACGAAGTGCTCGCTGGTCGCCGTGCCATACGCGCGCGCCTTCAAGTACTCGCGCACGCCCCGCTGGAACACCTCGGGCCCGACGTACTGCTCGAACGTGTTGAGCACGGCTGCACCTTTGACGTACGTGATGCCGTCGAACGCGTTGTAGATGTCGTCGACCTTGTCGATCGGTTGCCGGACCTTGCGAGCGTTGACGAGGCTGTCAGCGTCGAGCGCGCCCATGCGGAGGTCGAGCTCGGAGTGTTCGCCGTGCCACGCGGGCTCGAAGCGCGCGACGATCTTGTTGCCGAGCCACGTCGCGAATCCTTCGTTGAGCCAGATGTCGTCCCACCACGCCATCGTCACGTAGTCGCCAAACCACTGGTGCGCAAGCTCGTGCGCGGTTGTCCCGATGTAGCTGCGCCGCTGCTTCCACGATGCCTGCTTTGGATCGAGGAGCACGAGCTGCTCGGTGTACGTGACGAGCCCTGCGTTCTCCATCGCCGAGAACCCGATCACGATCGGGATGCACAGGATGTCGAGCTTCTCGTACGGATACGGCATGCCGAAGTAGTCCTCGAGCAGGTCGAGCACACGCCCGGTCGTCTTCGCGGCATACGCGGCTTCGGCCGCGCGCCCCTTCATCGTCACGATTCGCACCGGCACCCCGCCTTTGCTCTTGCCTGCATCGACGATGTCGAATGGCCCGATGCCGAATGCGACGAGGTACGTCGGCAGCGGCTTCGTCTTGGCGAACTCGAAGCGCTTGCCCAGTGCGCTCGCACTCTCGCGCACGACCGGCGTGTTGCTCACCGCGATCGTGCTCTTCGGGACGTCGAGCGTGAGCTGCCACGGCACCTTCGAGTCGGGCTCGTCGACGCACGGGAACACGCGTCGCGCGTACAGCGCCTCGAGCTGCGTGAACACGTATGGCGCACCGTTGTATGTCTGCTTGAACGCGCCGGTGGTGTTGAGCGGATCGAGCTTGCCCGTGTACTCGACGTTGAAGACCCACGTACCCGGCGTGAAGTCGCCGCGCACTTCGAGCAGATCCTCGCCGCGCGGCGTGATCGTGATCGGCTTGCCGTTGTCGGCCGACGCGCGCTTGATCACGAGATCCTTGCCGTGCAGCCAGATCACGGTCGTGCGCTCCTTCACTTCGCCCGTGATCGCGATCACCCCGTCGAAACCATCGCGCGCGGGATCGATCGCGAGCGTCGCGGTGTAGCTCGCCGGCACGAACGTCTTGGGCAAGCGCAGCTTCGGCATCTCGGCCGGATCCAGCGGCTTGGCCACCGCCGGGGTTCCCACTGTCTCGACGGGCGGCTGCGGTCTCTGCGGCGGGGGCTGCGCCGGCGGTGCGGGACAGGCGGCGAGAACGACAAGCACCCACGTGAGAGCTATGCGCACGTCGCGCACGATACAGCGGATCGCCTATGATCGCGACGTGAGAGGGTTCTGGCTGGTCGCCCTGGCGGCCGCGTGCACGCCGTCGGGCTTGACGATCGAGGTCGTGATCGACGACCCGAACATCAAGAAGGTCGAGCTGTTCGCCGGTGACCCGTGCCATCCCGACTGCCCGCGCAGTACCGTGGCGCCCGGCTTGCCCCCGATGGCCGTCGACGACGCGTTCATCGTCATCGATCCCAAACCGTTCACGGTGCTCGACAACGCATTCGAAGGTGGCGTCGCCGGCTTTCGCATCGAGAGCTCGACGGACGCCAAGCTCGCGATCCTCGTGATCGTCGCGTACGACGCGGCAGATCAGATCCGCTGGTCATGGTCCAAGCACGGGGTCGAGATTCCCGACGGCGATGGCGAGCGCTGGCGGATCAACCTCGTCCCGACGACACCGATCGGGCCCACGTTCGAACCCCAACCGGCCGGCACCGAGCGCATCAAGGATTGGCGCGACGCGAAGGGACATCCCTCGTGCCTGTTGCTCGAACACTGGAGCGGCTCCTCATCAC
>DATDCH010000244.1:0-4590 GCA_036524455.1 Kofleriaceae bacterium
GGCGCGCGACAGGTGGCCGCGTAACCAAATTGCGTCGAGCCGACCGCACCGAATGCGGCGAGCGGTCCGCCGAGCGCGGCTGCAAGCCCAGAGGTGCCGGCGATCATCGCGCCATGGCGAGCAACGCGCTTCCAATCCTCACGATCGAGGATGGGCGCGCCGGGCCGTACCGGCGGACGCTCGAGCAAGCCGGCTTCCGTCGGCTCGAGTGCGAGCGCGAGACCCGGCAGCGTATCGGTCAAGAGATTGATCCACAGCAGCCCGAGCGACGAGATCAGGGGTTGGCCTGCGAGCGCAGTACCGAGCGAGAGCAGGATTTCCCCGAAGTTGCCGGCCGCCTGGAAGCGAATCGAGCGACGGAGGTTGTCCTGAACAGCGCGACCTTCGGCAACCGCGGCGAGCACGGAGCGTAGATCCTCGGACTCGAGCACGACGTCGGCGGTCTGGCGCGCGAGATCGCTCGAGCGTGCACCGACCGCCACGCCGACATCCGCGGCACGTAGAGCGGGGGCGTCGTTGATGCCGTCGCCGATCATGGCGACGATTTCGCCCGCCCCGCGCAGTGCCTCGACGACCGCGACTTTGTCGGCAGGCGTGACACGCGCGATCGCGGCGATCCGGCGCAACCGGTGTGCTGCATCTGGTGCAGCGAGCAGCGTCGCCAGCTCGCGTCCATCGATGACATCTCCTTCGAGCCCTGCGTGACGGGCGATCGATTCGGCGGTCGCGCGTTGGTCTCCGGTCAACATGACCGTGCGGATGCCGGCGCTTGCCGCAGTAAGCACGGCCTCGGCGGCGCCCTCGCGCAGCG
Source organism: Kofleriaceae bacterium (assembly GCA_036524455.1). GTDB lineage: Bacteria > Myxococcota_A > Polyangia > Haliangiales > Haliangiaceae > JABFXX01. The sequence continues at coordinate 812 of DATDCH010000244.1, forward strand.
GATCACGTAGACCGACGAGCCCCAGGTACTCCCAGTGGTTCCCGTTGCCACCGGCGCGCCAACCGATCGCGAGCACGCGCAAGCCGTCGCTGGCGAGCGCTTCATTCTCGGCGAGCACGCGGGCTTCGACGGAAGGAGGCAGACCGCACAGCGGCACGACCTGCTCGGGCGCACCCTTGATGCACTCGAGATCGTCCTCGTGCTCGCTGATCACGTAACTGACCTGGCCATCGCGTTCGAACAACCGTTTGCGTGGCCAGCGTCCGTTGAGCACGAGCGGTTCGAGTCCAGCGTGTTCAGCAAGCCGGACCAACGCACACTCGGTCGCGCTGCCGACAATCTCGAGCCGGAGCGCATTTTGCTGGTACACGAGATCGCTGTTGAGGACGCCTGCGACAATCAGTGCGCCGAGCGGTCCGTTGACCGCCGCGACATGCGGAGCTTTGACTGCATCGCGACCGATGCGTCGCGGCTCGTGACCGTCGAGCATCGAGATGACTTCGACGTGCATGCGATTCTCGGTCAGCGTGCCGGTCTTGTCGATGCACGCGATCGTGACACCACCAAGCGTTTCGGCTGTTGCCATCCGGCGCACGATCACGCCGCGAGCTCGCATATGCGCCATCGCGCGAACCAACGTCGTCGTCGCGGTTACCGGGAGACCTTCGGGAATCGCCGCGACACCGAGTGCAACGCACTCACGGAGGATCGCGATTGGATGACGCCCCCACGCGAGCGATGCGAGCCCGGCGAGGCCCGCAGCGGCCATTCCCGCCCACGCCAGCCGCGACGACAGTGCGGCGAGGCGGCGTTCGAGGCCGCCCGCGGGCGCACGGGATGCGGCCGCGAGCCGTTGCACGGATGCAATCTCGGTTGCACCACCGGTTGCGACGACGATCGCGCGACAGGTGCCAGAAGCGATCGACGTTCCGCGGTACAGCATCGATCGACGGTCGGCGAGCATCGCGTCGGCGTCCGCGGGCTCGGGAGACTTGCTGGCCGGCTCGCTCTCACCGGTCAGAGCCGCCTCGTCGGCAGCGAGCCGATGCGCCTCGATCACACGCGCGTCGGCGCAAACGGTCGAACCCGCGGCTATGATGATCAGATCGCCGGGCACGAGCTCCGAGCTCGGAACCCTGCGAACCGAACCGCCACGGATCACCTCGCAGTCGCCAATCTCCGCGACGTGCCACGCGGCGAGCAGCGCTGCGCTGTGTCGTTCGACGCGATAGCCGATGCCGGCGTTGAGCCCGATCACGGTCACGATCGCGGCTGCGTCGATGAAGTCGCCGAGCAGGAGCGAGATCACAGTCGAGCCGAGCAACAGCACGGTCGGTAGGTTCGTGACCTGGCGGGCGAGCAGGGCGAGTCGCGACGGTGGCGCTTCGCCGTCGATCAGGTTCGCACCGATCGCGTCGAGGCGAGCAGCAGCGTCCGCGATCGACAACCCATCACGAAGATCGGCACGAAGGATGTCAGCGACTACATCGACTGACTGCGCGTGCCAGCTCGTTTCGGTCGCAGACATTCCCGCACTTCGTCGGCGAGCCTGTCCGGACCGTGCGAACTTCTCGAGCTCGTGGACGACAGCTGCGTCGTGCGCATACTCGATCAGCATGCGCCCCGAGCGCGGATTCGCCGATGCACGCACGACACCTGGACGTGCGCCCACCGAGTGTTCGAGCTTGCTCGCCAGCTCGGCGTTCCCGAGCAAGGACGAGACCTCGATCCGAAGTCGCCGGCACGTGCGCGCGTGATACGCGAGCGCCATCGCGACCTGACGTTCGTCGAGCGCCGAGCTCATCAACGTGCTTGCTTTGGCTGCGGTGCGAGCGCGATGTGACCGCGTGCGGCGCGGATCACCGCGATGGCCCGGGCGCGCAGGCCGTGGGCTCTTTCAGTTTCACTCGGACTCGGAGCCGGTTCGGGTTCGGGCTCGGGCTCGCGCGCTTGTTGCGGCTCGACTGTCGGTGCCATCGATGCGCTGTTCGACCGTCGAAGCAACGTCGTGACGCCGGCGCCGATCAGCGCACCCATCGCGAGCTCCACGCCGCCGAGCAACGCGGCGCTTGCGAGGCCGAGCGTCGTCAAGACGGGATGCCTACGTCCAAACAGGACGAGTCGATGAAGACGGTGATCATCGGATCGGACGGCCGCGGGGTCAGGACGGGGCTCGGTCGATTGATCGGTTTCGGATGCGTCTTGGGTACTCTCTGACATGAGAGCGAGCGCTGCATCGGCCGTACCTGACGTGAAGTCCCGTTCCGACCCTCGAACGTGGAGTTGCGAGCCGGCTTGGCGCTCGGCGCGTAGTGCGCTCGTGCGGTGTAATGCGCGGCATGCGCGATGCAGCAATGACAAACCAATCATCGCAGGGCAGGTCATCATGCAGAGCACCAAAACATCGCATCATCCAGCGCGGGGACATACACAACACACGCCATCGACTCATCGCGCGCCGGCGCAGCGGTCATCACGTCACGTCACCGTCGCCGACGCGACGGTCCCGCGCAACGACGCATTGCGAAGCGCGTGGAAGCGATTCCATCTCGCGCATGGCTCGAAGCCAGTCGTCGGAGCGCTGGTCGTGGGAGGCGCTGCGCTCGCGCTGGCGACCCAGGTCGGCGCGCTCGAGCTCACGATCGGCGCGCTCACCGCGTACACGGCGTATCGCATGCTGCGCTACGGGATCGATCTCAAGGATGCGCTGCTAGAGAGCGTCGAGCTCGAGGAAGCCGTTCGCGCAGAGCTCTAATCGACGTCCCAGCTCGGCTAGCCGAGCACCTCCGAGTAGCGGGTGAGTAGCAGAAGCAATGAATAGCCGAGCGCGCTGCCCACGAACGCAGGGAAGTGTCCCTCGTATTTCTTGGGAATCTCTTCCTTCATGACGTCGAGCAGGATGCCGCCACTGAGCAGGCCCGTCAGCGCGGCGACGACGACGACATGCGGTTTCGTCGCGATCGCGGTGAGCCAACCCAACACGATCGCGCCGGCAAGCATCCATCTGCCATAGCGGGCGTACGCACGGCCATCCAAGCGGTTGAGGCCGTGATCGGTGACAAGGAAGTGCGCGCCGAACGCGCACATCGCGAGGATGAGGAGTGACGGTCGTTTGATATGCAGCGCGAAGCCGCCGATGATCACGTTGTAGACAGCGAACGAGATCGTGTGGATCCAGAACCGCGGTCCCGGTGTCGTCGTCCGCGAGCTCAACCGGTCGAGCCCCAACGCGAGCAGGAGCCCGATCAACGCCGCATAGTAGACCTGACGGTCGAGCCAGCGAAACGGCCGATCGGGCCAAGCCTCGATCCACTCGCGCTGCATCTCCGCAAGCTCTGGTAGCAGGTGGACCACCACGTATGCGACCGAGAGTCCGTTCGCGATCGAAATCCATCGAGGACGATCAAGCAGCCCGTGCTCCAACGGCACCGCCATGATGTGGATCGACGCCATCATCAGCACCGCGACGAGCGACAGTTGGTCGGCAGGACTCATCGTGATCATGACCAGCAACTCGTAGGCCGATCGCGCGTCCGTGCCCGGCGCGCGCGATGCGCGTACGTGCAAGCACGCAAGTTGCGCCGTTGTGACCGTCCCAGCTGCTCTGATTGCTCAGAGCTTGATGGCGCTGCGCTGCACGGGGGCGCTCCACACCACATCAGAACTGCGATCGGCGCTCACGGTGAGCCCAACCCGCATCTGCTCCCAGTCGCGCGGTTCGGGCGGAGCCACACCGAAGCTGCGTGTGCTTCCGGCCTGGAGCGAAACGCGCGTGGCGC
>DATDCH010000245.1:0-4152 GCA_036524455.1 Kofleriaceae bacterium
CGACGCGCTGATGCTCGACCTCGTCACTTCTGACGCATTCGGCTATCGCCAGGAGGAGAACTAGCCATGGCGATCAAACTCGATCGACGTACGGTGCTGAAAGGAATCGGCGGCACGATCCTCGCGCTGCCGCTGCTCGAAGCGATGACCGGCCGCAAGTCCGCGCGCGGTGCGGATCCGAACATTCCAAAGCGCTACATCGTGTGCTTCGGCGGTCAGTCGCTCGGTGCCGATAACGACCCCGTCCACAACTACTACGTGCCGAACACGGTCGGCGCGAACTACGATCTCAAGACCGCGCTCGCACCACTCGCGAACCACAACAACATCAAGAACGAGATCACGGTCGTCTCCGGCCTGAAGATTCCGACCGCGTTCGACAACGGCGGCACGGTGCCGCCGGGCGGCCGCGCCGACGACTTCCACATCAACTCGCTGTCACCGCTGCTGTCGGGCACACGCACGAGCGATCACAAGGTGCACGGGCCGACCTCCGATCAGCTCGTCGCCACTGCAATCGCGGGCACGACCACGTTCAAGTCGCTCATCTATCGCGTGCAAGCGTCGTGGTACCTGGATCAGTCGGCGCCCTACGGCCGCGACATCATCTCGTACCGGCTCAACGGCACGACCCCGGTCGCGATCCCGTCGACGGTGTCGCCGCGCGCGGCGTTCGACTCGCTGTTCACCGGCTTCACTCCGACCGATCCGGCCGAGGCGGCCCGCCGCGCGTTCTTGCTCAAGCAACGCAAGAGCGTGCTCGATCTCGTCGGTCACAAGACCGAGAAGCTGCTCGGCGTGCTCGGCACCTCCGACAAGCAGCGCATCCAGCGCCACCTCGACGAGGTGCGCGACCTCGAGCGCCGGATCTCGGCGATCGCACCCGACGGCGGCGGTGCCTGCCAGATCCTCCCCGACGTGGGTACCGATCCGGCGGTCGGCGGCAACCAGACCGTCAACGGCGGCACCGGCTTCGACGTTAACGCGGGCTACTCGAACGAAGACCAGCGCGCGACGCTGCTCGTCGATCTGCTGCACATGGCGATGGTCTGCGATCTCACGCGCGTGTCGACGCTGCAGTTCACGATGGCGCAGAGCCACATGAACATGTACCCGCTGATCAACATCCCGTACGACCTGCACGAGATCGGGCACTCGTCGCACGGCACGATGGGCGTGTCGCAGGGCATCGCGTGGCACATGAAGCACTTCGCGCGGCTCGTCGCGAAGTTCCGCGACACGGCCGAAGACGTCGGCACGATGCTCGACTCGATGGCAATCGTGATGCTGCACGAGGGCGGTCACGGCTACGATCCGTCGGCGGCCAAGCAGTACAGCTCGCACTGCACCGAGAACATGGCGTGCTTGATCGCGGGTCGCGCGGGTGGGCTCAACCCCGGCCGCCACGTCGTCGCGACGGGCATGCATCCGGCGAACGTGCTCGTCACCGCGATGAACGCGGTCGGCGTGCCGACGACGGCGCTCGGCGAGGTCAGCGGCTCGATTCCCGCGCTGACGACCTAACCGGGTTTCTCGGGTTAGAGGTTGGCTTTCAGGGTGCGATCCGCTCGACGAGAATGCGGCGTTCCGAGGGACGGATCTCGATGTTGAAATCGAGCAGGAAGTTCATTCCGAGCACGCCGTCGACACCGTAGCCGAGGTCAGCAACGTTGGCGTGAACCGCCGGCACCGTGACACCGAGAGCGGCGAGCTCCACGAGCTGGATCAGATAGCCGCGCTCATCCGCAGCCGCGGTTCGGGTCACGGTGGGCGTGATACCGGTGACCGAGGTGTAGCCGATCGACTCCGCGATTGCTGGTACGAGCGTCGTGAGCACGGCGCCGGTGTCGAGAATCAGGTGGACGCTGGCGCGCCCGGTCGGCCCGACGACGACCGCGTCGACGACGATCAGATCACCGTCGAGGTCGAACGATGTCTCGGATTTCATCCGTCATCTCGATACGAGGAGACCTCAGCGGACGGCCCCACGTATGCACCACGACCGTATCCGGGGAGAACGCGCCGTTCTGCATGAGCGCTTGCTTCATCGAACGATCGTGCCCGATCACGCGGGCCGAACGGATGGAACCATCGGCGGCGGTTACGACGTCGAGCAAGCACACCCATTCGTTGGGACATCGCTCGCAGATCTCGGCCCACATACTGAGCCCGCTGATCTCGCTGGTCAGTTCCTCGGCCGCGTTCATCGATCAATCCTCGTCGGTCCGGTCGGTCTGTCAAGTTTTCTGCTTTAGCGCGGCTCGCCACTCGGGCGCGTCGGCTCGATCGCTTCGAGGGCGTCGATGAACGCCTCGTCGAAGCCGGCACGCCGGCGCGCTTCGCGATCGAAGCGGGCACCGCGTGCACGGCGCGGCCCGAGCGGATACCTGACGTGCGCGAGATACGCCTGCCACGGGTCGACGTCGCCCGCGAACCGGCGCAGCCAGATCCAGCCGAAGTGAACGTGACCGATCTCGTCGGCGTGAACCTGATCGAGCACGGCGGCTGTCTGTGTGTCGCCGCAGTCGCGCGCGGCCTTCGCGTAGTCGCCGGCGAAGTCGAGGTTCGCGTTCTCGAACGTCAGGCCCATCGCGCACACGAAGTCGAGCGGTGTCGCGAGGTGATCGAGCTTGTTCCAGAAGTGACCGGTGACCGGGTGATCGCCGAATGCGGTGGCGCCGCGGGTCACGGCTGCGAGTCGCTCGACGTAGAGCGTGAAGTGGCGCTGTTCGTCGGCGAGGATCGCGACGAGGCCGCGGCGAAACGCGATCGGCGCGGTGGGGTAGGCGAGCAGTGCCCACGCGAACAGCTCGATCGCCTGCAGCTCGTGGTTCGCGAGTGCATGGAGGATGCGCGCGCGTTGCGCCGGATCACGCATGCCCGCGAGCGGCGGGACGCGCGCAGTGCGTGCGCTCGCGATCGCGAGGTTCGCAGGCCGGCCGGGCTGCATGAGCACGAGCGGCTCAGCCTCGTCTTCGAGCACGAGGTCGGCGGGCGGCGGCACGAGCTTGTCGGCGAGCACGTCACTCGCGACGATCGACCGCGCGTAATCACGCGCGAGCATGGTCACAGCTTGGCGCGTCGCCGGCGCAACAGCAACCCGCCGAGGCCGAGCGCGAGCAGCATCGGACCCTCGGGGCGCGTGGTGGCGGAGCAACAGCCGGCGCTCGGCGTCGGCCAGCACACGCCTTCGGCGCCGGCCGAGATGCACTCGAACTCGTTCGGGCAGCTGTTCGCGTTGGACAGGTTGCACTCGTCGACGCAGTGCTTGAATTGTTCGCCGCCGTCGGCGCAGCGGCGCGACAGACACTCGACATCGCTCGTGCATACCGCGCCGAGGCCGCCCGGCGTGTCGGGGCCCGGCACGCAGATCCCGTCGACGCACACGTCTTTGCCGGTGCACACCGTGCTCGGCGTGCACGGCGGACCCTGCACGAACGTCGTCGAAGCGGTCTGCGTGACGCCTTGCACGTCGGTCGCGATGACCTCCATCGTGTGCTCGCCCGCGCCGAAATCCTCGGTCGCGAGCTCGAACGTGCCCTCGCCGAACGGCGTCATCGCGGTGGTGACGAGCACGCCGTCGATGAGCAGATCGACCTTCTCGATCCGCACGTCGTCGAGCGCTTCGGCGATCGCGGTGAAGCCGGGCTGGGTCGGCTTGCCGGCGACCGGATACTTGATCTCGAGCTCCGGCGGCGTCGGCGCGCCCGGGCCGAACATCGCGACGATGTGGCGATACGAGTTCTGCGGCGTCGGCTTGCACTCGCAACGCGCGAATATCTCGAACTCGCCGCATGGCGCATCGACGTCGCGGAACCGCTTCGGCTCGTCGCCCGCGAGGTACGTCATCGGATCCTTCTGCAAGAACTCGTGCTCGAGACCGAACGCGTGCGCGACTTCTTGCGCGACGGTCCAGCACAGGTTCAGCGCGTCAGGCCCGTAGACGTCGAACGTGTATGTGATCGCGTTCGGAATCTCGCCGCAATCCCACGGCGCGACACCGCCCGCGCCGAAGTCCTCGGTCGCGAGCTCGAACGTGGCTTCGCCGAACGGCGTCATCGCGGTGGTGACGAGCACGCCGTCGATGAGCAGATCGACCTTCTCGATCCGCACGTCGTCGAGCGCTTCGGCGATCGCGGTGAAGCCGGGCTG
>DATDCH010000246.1:0-6323 GCA_036524455.1 Kofleriaceae bacterium
CCGTCAACCGATCAGAACAGCGGCAGCAGCGCCAGGATCAGGCCGAGCACCGCAAACACGTACTGAAACCGCCGGCAGGTCTCGCGCGTGCGGCGCCAACCGGTGAGCAGCACCATCGCAGCAGCCGCGCGGCGGCCCGAGAGCAGGCCGGGCACGACCATGATCAATGAAGACAGCGCGGCGATGCGACCCGGCCACAGCTCGACGCCGCCGAAGAACGCACGCGGCCACACCGTCGGCAGCAGCAGCAGCTGGGCGATGAAGATCACCGCGACCGCCCAACGCTGACCGGCGAGCAACGCGACCGATGCGACGGCAAGCGTCGAAGCGACCTCGGGCCCATGCCAGCTCGACTGCGCGAGCGGCAACGCAAACAGCGCTGCGAGGAGTGCCGACGAGCCGACCCAGAAGTCATCCCGTCGCCTACGGGAACGGGCGATCTGTCGTCTTTCGACTCGGTCTGGCGACCTAACTGCATCCGCCATAGTGGAAATGTAACGCATCGCTGACAGTTGTCCAATGACTGTCATCACACGCATACAATTGCAAGTGGCAAAGTGTCTGAGATCTATCGGAAAAACTCGTGGAGAGCGTTCCCGACATTGCCACCGCTTTACGTCTCTACCTCAGCACAGGTGCGGGTCATCCGCTACTCCCGACAGCGCCCGAAATCGGCACCTCGCGCCCCATTCCGCGCGCGCCACGCGGATCGGCCAGCGTTGCTCGGAGGTGCGTGACACACTGGCGGCATGTCTCCGGCCGTTGCGATTCTGATCAAGCTCGGTGTTCGCCTCGTCGTCTTCACCGGCGTGTTCTGGCTCGCGGCGAAGAAGAACAAGCACATCATCTTCGAAAAGAAGTGGGCGACGCCGCTCGTCGGCTTCGCGTTCGCGGTGCTCAACACCGCGTTGTACTGGGCGCTCAAGCCGATTTTGAACCTCGCGACGCTCGGCGCGGTCGCGTTCCTCATGCCGCTCGTGATCAATGGCGTGTTGCTCGCAGTGACCGTGCGGGTCTTCGACAAGAAGAAGCACTGGTTCCGCATCGATGGCTGGATGGCGATGTTCTGGATGGCCGTGTTCCTGACGCTCGCGCATGGCGCGTTGTGGGTCGCGGTCGACTACATCCCGAAGCACATCTAGGCGCCGCGACCACGAGCCCGTTATGATGGCCGCGTGCGCGTGGCCGTTGTCGTGGTGTGCTTGCTCGCGATCGTGCGAGGCGCGGGCGCTGACGTCGATCCAGCTGCGCGCGCGAAAGCCGAGGAGCTGTCGGCGGCGGCGCGGCGCAAGATCAGCGACGCGGATGATTGGGCGGGCGCGAGCGATCTGTTCTTGCAGGCGTACGAGCTGACGCAGCAGCTGCCGTATCTGATCAACGTGGCGGTGAGCTTGCGCAAGGCGAAGCTGCCGCACCAATCGGTCGCGATGTATCAGCGCTGTCTCGCCGAAGGTGGCGATGCGCTGACCGCCGAGCTGCGGGCGCAGATCCTCGCCGATATCGATCACATCACGCGCGAGTCCGCGCAGGTCAGCGTGCGCACGGCGGGCGCGCCGGCGGCGATCGACCTCGACGCTCGGCCGGTGGGAACTGCGGCGAAGGATGCGCCGCTCGTCGTGCTCGTCGCGACCGAGGGCGGCAAGAAGGTCAAGCTGGGCGCGTCCCGCGATGGCTTCACGCCCGTCGTACGCGAGCTCGGTCCGCTGCGTGCCGGTGACAAGCGCGACGTCGAGCTCGAGCCCGGACGCATCGCGACGACCGGTTACGTACGCGTGACGAGTATCCCAGATGCAGCGGAGCTCGCGCTGGTCGGGCGTGGTCCGCTTGGACGTGCACCGCAATCGGTCGAGCTGCCGGCGGGCGATTACTACGTGCATGCGACGCTACCGGGCTACGACCTCGGGCGTGAGCGCCTCGCGGTGATCGCGGGTCGCGATCATCAAGTCGTGTTTCGCATGAAGAAGACACAACCGTCGTGGTGGTCGCGTCACAAGCTCAAGGTTTACATCGCAGCCGGCGTCGTGGTTGGCACGGGCGCTGCTTGGGGAACGTACGAGCTGTTCAGACCGGAATATGACGGGACGACGATCCACTACCCCTAGCCTCGCGCTCGTGCTCGTCGCCGGTTGTTACTCGGAGCCGGATATCGAGATCGCGGTGACGCGCTCGGAGCAGTCCGTTCCCGTCGACATCCGCGTCTGTGCCTCCGACGACACGAACATGTGTCGCGGCAACCGGGTCTTCCTCGCCGACTCAGATGAGTTGGAACGGAAGGTATTCGTGTTCGTCGATAACGGGGCTCGCGATGTCGTGCTGAAGCTGTTCGGCAGTACGGACATGGACTGGCAGCGTTGCGTGAGGATACAGCTGCTCGACGAGACCCTGATCCGCTCCCTGGATATCGAGGACCTGTCGGCGGAGAACGCGTGGGGCTGTGTACCGGCGACTCCGTGCGAGCTCGTCGAGGACTGTCTGTGATCGAGGCGCCGACGCTCGAGCTCGGTACGACGCTCGCGGGCAAGTACAAGATCCTGCGCGTGCTCGGCGCCGGCGGCATGGGCGCGGTGTATCTCGCGGAGAACGTCGCGATCGGCCGGCAAGTCGCGATCAAAGTCCTGCATGCGCGCATGGGTCGCGATGCGGCGACGTTGCGCCGGTTTCGTCAGGAGGCGCGCGCGACCGCGACGATCGGTCATCCCGGCGTCGTCGACGTGCTCGACATGGGCGAGACCGCTGCTGGCGACGCGTTCATCGTGATGGAGAAGCTCGAGGGCCAGACGATGGGCGCGCGGCTCAAGCAGCGCCACCGGTTGTCCATCGACGAAACGATTTCGATCGTCACCGAGGCGCTCGACGCGATCGCGGCTGCACACGACAAAGGCATCGTTCACCGCGACCTCAAACCCGACAACTTGTTCCTCGTCTGGCACCCGCGCTGGAGCGTCAAGGTCCTCGACTTCGGCATCTCACGCTTCATCGACGCCGACGAGATTGGCCTCACCGCGACGAACACGGTGATGGGGTCGGTGCTGTACATGCCGCCCGAGCAGGCGAAGGACGCGCGTGTTGCTGGACCGCCTGCGGATCTCTACGCGCTCGGCGCAGTGATGTATCACGCGCTGAGCGGTCGGCCTCCGTTCGGCGGCGAGCGCTACAGCGAGGTGCTGAGCCGCGTGCTCACCGACGCACCAGAGCCGATCGCGGCACTGCGTCCCGAGCTGCGTCCCGAGCTCGCCGAGCTCGTGATCGGATTGCTCGCGAAGAAGCCAGCTGATCGCCCGGGGCCGGCGCGCGCGATCCGCGATCGACTGCGCGCGATGGTCGATCAGCTCACGCCACCGGCCGAGCCCGCACCGCCTGCGGATGCACTCGGCGCGACGATGCAACCGGGTGATGCGATGGCGGCGACGGCCGACGTCTCGGCGCTGCCGCTCGGCCCGACGGCAGCCGCATCGCACGCGCTCGGCGCGACGGCAGCCGCATCGCATGCGCTCGGCGCGACGGCAGCCGCATCGCACGTGCTGGGCGCGACGGCAGCAGCCTCGGTGCAAGCGATGCCGGATCACGATCGGCCGATCGGTGCGACGACCGGTGTCGCGGCGGGCGAGGTTGCGGTGAGCGCTCCCGCGAAGCGCAGGTCGTGGTTGATCCCGCTCGGCGCGTCCGCGGTGCTCGCGCTCGGCGCCGTCGGCTACGTGTTCGGCACGCGCACGACGCACGAGCCCGCCGTTCCGGCGCTCGACGCTGCGATCGGCGGCGACACACGCGCGGAGCCACCGGATTCGTTGTCTGTGATCGATGGCGCGATCGACGGTCAAATTGCCTTGCCCGACGGTCGAACTGCCCGACTCGACGCTTCAGTTCGACCGACGCGGCGCGATGCCGGCGTGCTCGGCGGTGTTGTGGATGCGTCGCGCTCTGCGAAGCCTGACGCGTATCAGCCGATGGGACTGCAACCCGAACCGCCGTAGGAACGCGCCTTGTATAGAATGGCGGTTCGTGTGTTTGGAGGAACTGTCATGAGAGCTCGGTGGATCGCGTTGGGCGCGTTGGTGCTCGGGGGCTGCGGCGGCTGTGGTGAGCCCGAGGCGACGCCCGAGATTCTGCTCGGTGAGGTGATCGGCCGCGTCGAGATCGAACAAGACGTGCCGCAAGCGGGTTGTAAGATCCGCGTCGACGGCACGCCGCGCGCCGCGACGTGTGATCAAAACGGGCAGTTCACGATCCGTCAGCTCGATCCCGGCAAGTGGGACCTGCAGATCGTCGCCAACGAGCAAGACTCGCTGATCCCATCGCGCAGGATCACGACGGCGTCGAATCCCGGCTTCATCACCGACCTCGGTGCGATTCGCATCGCGCGTCCCGGTCAGATCGGTGGCCACGTGCGTGCTCCAGTCGGCACGCAGATCCCTTACGCGGTGATCTCGATCCCGGGTTTTGCGGTTGCGACGCAACCCGATCCAAGCAATCGCGGTTACGTGCTGCAGCGCGTGCCTGCGGGCGTCCACGACGTCGTGCTCACGACTGCCGATGGCGACGTCATCGTCGAGAAGGTGCTCGTGCGTCCCGACGGCATCACGAAGGACGTCAACTTCGATCTCGCATTGCTGCAACAGACGTCAGTCACAGTCCGCGGGTCTGCCGCAGTGAGTGGACGATTCGATCGCAGCGGCATCACCGTCGAGCTTGTCGAGTCGGTTGGCGGCGAGCGCAAAGCGACCGTCGAGACCGGTGACGATGGCACGTTCTCGCTGCCGGCAACCTCGGGCGTGTACCTCGTACGCGCGCGATTCGGCGACAGCGGGTTGACCGCGACGCTGCCATCGGTGCTCGTCGCCGGTGGGCGCGATGTCCAGCTCAGCTCGACGCTCGTGATTCTCGCCGCGGGCGACATCGACGGCGACGGCACGGCCGACGCCACGGACAACGACACCGACGGAGACGGTGTCACGAACGCCGACGACGCGTTTCCGCTCGATGCGAACGAAGCCGGCGATGCCGACGGCGACGGCGTCGGCAACAACACCGACCTCGACTCCAACGGCGACATGACGATCGACAACTCGATTCCGACGCCCGACTCCGACGGCGATGGCTTCCTCGACTTCGAGGATGTGTGCCCGATGCGTGCGAACCCCGACCAGCTCGACACCGACGCCGATGGCCTAGGCAACCTGTGTGACAACTGCCCGGGCATCGCGAACGCGGACCAGACCGACTCTGATGCAGATGGCATCGGCGATGAGTGCGAGACATGTATCGCCGGCACGCCGTGCACGCCGGCGAACGTGTGCAACGTCGGCCTCACTGCGTGCGGCGCGAACGGCGCGACATGCACGGACACACTGCAGCCGCAACAAGACGGCGTCAGCTGCGGCCAGGATCAAGTGTGCTTCGCGGGTGCGTGCGCGCCGTGCATGAGCGGCGGCTCGTGCTCCACGTCGTCGGGCGGTGCGTGCGTCGTCGGCGTGCAGAGCTGCAGTAGCGGCCAAGGCCAGTGCTTGCCGACCGCGGCGCTGTTGCCCGACGGCACGCCGTGCGGAACGAACCAAGTCTGCGATAGCGGCGTGTGCAGCGCGTGCACTGAAGGCGGCACGTGCACGTACGCGCCCGACGAATGTCATCAGGGCCGGTTGTCGTGCGACACCGGATTGCCACAGACGTGCGAAGACTCCGGTCTCGATTCACCCGATGGCACGCCGTGCCAGGGCAGCAAGTACTGCCTGTCGGGCACGTGCACGACATGCAACCAAGGTGCGTCGTGCTCGCCGGCGGCGGCGCCGTGTCATCGCGGGACGATCTCGTGCGGCAGCGGCATGCCGGTGTGCACCGATACCGGCATGAACGCGCAAGACGGCATGCCGTGCGGTGGCACGGGGCTGTTCTGCTCGTCGGGCGCGTGCATCATGTCGCCAAACACGCTGACGCTGGTCAGTGGTGGCGCGCAAACCGCGACCGTCGGCGCGCAGCTGATGCCGATCGCCGTGCGGCTACGCGACGGCGGTAACAATCCGCTCGTCGGTCGCACGATCACGGTCGACGTGGCTCCGGGCGCTGCGCTGATCTCCGCCCCCGGCGTGACCGACGCGAACGGCCACTCGTCATTCACCGTGCGGCTCGGCCCGACGGCGGGCACGCAGACGTTCATGGCGCTCTCGGGCGTTGCCGCCGCGCTGCCGCTGCCGATGACGGCGACCGCGCAACCCGCCGGCAGCGTGTTCACCGTTCTCAACGTCGATCATGTCAACGCGTTCACCGGTATTCCAGGCCCGGCGGCGAATGCGCGAACCGGCGATCTCGGAGGCATCGTCGTCATGGCCGAC
>DATDCH010000247.1:0-35780 GCA_036524455.1 Kofleriaceae bacterium
CGTCGACGGACGTCATGTCGTTCGTCGACACGTAGATCGCGGCTGCGTCGAGCACGAACTCGCAGCCGTCGGGCGTCGACGCGTTGAGATCGAAGGCGCCGGGGTTGCAGCGCAGACCGCAGGCCGCGGTCGTGCCCGACACGACGCACGCGCCGGTCGCGTTCGGCGCCATGATCGCGGTCGCGCAGTTGTTGCCGCACGCGCCGCAGTTGGTGTCGGTGGTGTAGAGGCCGGTGATCGGATCGCGGAAGCCGTTGTCGATCACGCCGTCGCAGTTGTCGTCGACGTAGTTGCACGCATCCATCGCCGCCGGCATACCGGCGACCGCCGTGCATTGCGTGCCGGTGCCATCGCCGCGGCACACATGCGTGCCATAGCGCGTGCAAGCACCGATGCCCGCCGAGCACTGCATGCCGAGCATCGTGAACGTCTCGTCGGTCGAGCCGTTGCAGTTGTCGTCGATCTGGTTGCACGCTTCCGCCGTCGCGGTGCCAGCGACCGCCGAGCATGTGGTGCCGGTGCCGAGCCCGTTGCAGCGGATCGTGCCGTACTGCAAGCACGCGCCGATGCCGGCGCTGCACAGTGTGCCGAGGCCGGCGAACGTCTCGTCGGCGGAACCGTTGCAGTTGTCGTCGAGCGAGTTGCACGTCTCGGCCGCGGGCGTCGGACCATTACAGATGAAGCCCGACGTGCCGTTGCACGTGCGCACGCCCGCGCACGATCCAAAGCCGTTCGTGTTCGTGCACGCCTCGCCGCCGCCGACGTCGTTGTCGACGACGAAGTTGCAATCGTTGTCGAGCCCGTCGCACACCTCGGCCGCGGGCGGCGCCGCATCGCAGACCGACCATCCGCTCGCACCGCACGTCTGCATGCCGGTGCACGTGCCGTTGCCGTTCGTCACCGCGCACGTGCGCGTCGCGCCGGATGTCTCGGTGGAGCACGTGCAGCTGCTCAGCGCCGGCAAGCAGAACATGCCGGGATGGATCAACGTCGGATCCGGCCCGCACGTGTAACCGTCGGGGCAGTTCGCTTGGCTCGCACACGACGTCGCGCACCGCGTGCTGTTGTCGATCGTCACGCACACGCCGCCGGGACATTCGCCGTCGGTCGCGCACAGCGCGCACAGCCGACCCGACGACTGCACGCACACGCGCACGGTTCCTTCTGGGAAGTCGACCGGCAAGCAGTCCCAACCCGTCGGGCAATCGTCGTCGCACGTGCGCGAGCACGAGCCACCTGCACCGCCCGCCGCTTCGACGCAGTAACCGGAGACGCACTCGGTGTGGTGCGTGCACGGATCTGCAAACTCGCCTGGCGTCGCGTCGGTGCCCGTATCGAACACGTTGGCGTCGACGGGCTCGCGCGCAGGATTGCCACATGCGATCAGCGCGATCGCGAGCACGCACGCGTACCGGTCTCCCACCAGCGCCATTCTGGGGTCGATGGGGTGAGCGGTTCAATAGAATCCGCTGCCGATGTAGCCGCTACAGCGCGTCGGCAAGGCGTCGGCGCCGTGCGCGATACCACAACACCCACAGCACCGGAACGCCGAGCGAGATCGCCAAGCCGAAGATCCCGAGGAAGATCTTCTCGTGGGGATCCGAAGCGTCGACGAACACTTCGAGCGTGCGCGCCTCGAGCGCCGGCGCGTGGCGGAGCCCCTGCTCGATCCAGATCAACCGGTCGTGGATCTCGCGCAGCTCACCTATAAATTTCCGCTCCGGCACTGCGCCGTCGGCGTCGAGGCGAAGTGGCAAAAAGTACTTGCCAAGCGCGCACATCGCGATGCGATGCGTGGTGTTGCCATCGCTGTCGACCTCCTCCCAGATGGGCGGCTCGATCGAGTCGCACGTCACCCGTACCGTACGGCCGGTCGGCGGGTGGATCGACCGCAGCTCGGCGAGGCTGACATCTCGGGTCGGCCTTACCGACTGGAAGAACAACCCGACGCCGCCGAGCGCCACCGGCGTGGCGAGCACGAGCCCGAGCAGTTGCTTGCGGCTGCGTCGCTTGCGCTGGGCGAGCCGCTCGGTACGCGCCTCGGGCGACGAGTCCTTGCTCGCCTGCTGCGCGGTCGCCATGTCTTGCACGACGCTGGCGAGCGAGCCGGTCAGCGGCGCCGTCTGCACGCCTTCGCGATACGGGCCGTCGCCGACCGCAAGCGTGGTGTGTGCGCCCGCGAGAATCCGATCGGCATCCTCGTCCTCCTCCTTGCCGGCGCGGCCGCGGGTCGCAGCCGCGATCCGCAACAGGCCGTAGGCGATCACCGCTTCGTTCGCGTCCTTGGTGCCGTGCCGCGCGATCTCGTTCGGCGTGCGATCCGGCTTGAGCTCGCTCCACGTCGCATCGAGCGAGCGCTTGAATTCGGCGCGCAGCTCGTCGCGCATGCGACGTGGTTCGCAACGCGTGCCGAAAGCGACGAGGTTGAAGTCGCTACGCCGCCGCGCGCCATCGCCGCGCAGGTTGCGCCACGTCCACGCGAGCACGGTCGCCGCGATCGCGAGCGCGGATACGAGCAGCAGAGGCAGATTGCCGGCGACACCCGCGACAAACCCGCCGAGCGCGACGATCGGTCCCCACACGCGCAGGTAACCGGCGAGCACGCTCTTGGCGTGCATGTCGATCGGATAGCCGACCGAGCCCTCCGCAGTGACGTTCGTGATCCAATACGAGCCCGTCGGGATCAGCGGCACGAACCAGAGATGAAAAAAGTTCGTCTCGGCGTGCTCGCCACCGTGTGCTTCGACGGTGCCGTACGCGCGAGCTCCATAGATGATCACCGACACGGGATGGGCGTAACACGGCAGGCGGCCTGCCGACGACAAGAGTTTTGCGCGCCGCTAACGCAGCACGATCGTTTGCACCGGATTGCGATTGCGGTTGCAGCGCTCTTCGTTCTTCGAGCAACGGATGCGCAACACGGCGGCCTCGTCGGGCACGCGGAACCGCACGTACGCGGCTTGCGCCGCTTCCATCTGCGGATCCTTGAGGGCCGCGAGCGACGTCGCTTGGGAGCGCAGCAGGTCTGGATCGCGCGGCGACAACACGAGGCCCTTGCGCGTAGCCTCGAGCGCCTCCTTGTACTTGCCGACTGCGACGAGCGCACGCGCGTACACGCTCCACGCACCGACGTTGCTCGGCGCGCGATCGGTGCACGACTTCGCGGGCGCGACCGCTTCCGTATACTTGTTCATGCGCATGTAGACGTCGGCGATCACCGCGTCGAGCACCGGCGGATTCGGCGCGGGCTGGCCGGCCGCAACCGTGGTCGCGAGCAGCTCGCGCGCTTCGCGGACGTCGCCGAGCGCGTCGTCGAGCCGGCCCTGCTTCGATGCGACCCAGCCCTGCTGCACGGCGACCATCGCGCGGGAGCGCGCATCGGGTGCCTGCGCGTATGCGACGTCGAGCACGACGCGCGCGTCGTCGACGCGAGTCACGATCGCGGCGCCGAGCGCCATGCCGTGCTCGTAGATGCGTTCCCAAGCGGGCCGTGGGTTCGTATTACGTGCGCCGCGTCCGATCTGGATCTGCGTTTGCGCGACGAGCGTGATCGGTTGCGGCTTGCACGGATCGAGATCCACGTAGCGCGCACCGCGTGCACCGGTGATGAACGCCTGCCCTTCCGGCGTGCGCGCGGTCTCGCACGTCGCTGCTTGCAACTTGAGCGTACGGCTGCGGTGGCGAAGCCGCGCGGTGACCGAGACCGGCTGCGCGATCCGCGCCGGCACCTCGAACGCGTAGCGCACCGCCTGTGCCTCGCGCGGCGCGAGCGTCTGCGTCGCGACCTGCGTGCGGAACTTCGCCATCTCGTGGTGCTCGAGCACTTCGCCTTTGTCGTCGACGACGAGCGTGCGCAGCACGTGGGTCTCGACGTCGTCGGCATCGGTCGCGTGCTTCAAACCCGAGGCTGCGATCCGCTTGCCGTTCGCATCGGCGAGCTCGACCTCGATCCAGGTGTCTTGGATATCGAGCACGCCGCCGGGGAAGCGATGCCCGACGAGCAGGTTGCGGATCACGACGTCGAGCTCGAGCCGCGTACCGGGCTGGACGGTTGCGCCGTCCGCGGGTAGCTGCCACGCGCCCGGCTTGCCGCTCTCGACCACGCGCGCACCCGCGATATCGATCGATGCCGCGCCGGCGAGCTTGCCGCGTGTCAGCTTCAGCTGCTCGGTGTCGCCGCGCATCGACGCCATCCACGTGTGACCGCCGACGAAGCGATGCGACGCGACCGTGCCCTGCTTCGCGCCGAGCTCGGACTTCGACACCGCGACGCGATCCATGTGGCAGTCGATGCAGTCTTGCTTCTCGACCTTGTCGATGCGGGCCATACCGTTGCCGGTGTACGCCGAGTTGCGCCAGTTGCCGGGCTCGTCGATGCCCGACAGGTGCACGGGCAGCGTCATGTCAGGAGAGATGAAGCCGCGATGGCAACCGACGCACAGCTCGGTGTCGACCTTCGTCGTCACCTGCTGCTTGTGTTTTGCGATCGATGCAACGTCGCCGAGCACCGGCGCGTCGATCGGCGAGGCGTCGAGCACGTAGCTGCCGTTGCCGTCGTGCGACGTGTCCTTGACGCCGTGACACAGCCGGCACGTCACGCCGGAGTGTGCGCGTAGATCGTTGGCTGGGATCGGCGCGTCGGAGATCATCAGCCCGTCGACCATCAGCGGCATGTCGTGACAGCCGCCGCAGTGCCGGCTCGGCGTCTTGCCGAGGTCGGCGCGCAGCAGCTCGACGTTGAACCGATAGATCGGATTGCCGAACGACGCGAACGAGTGCGCGCTCGACGACCACTGCGCAGCGACGTCGGGATGACACGTCGAGCAGCTGTCGACATCGGCGAGCATTTCGCCGGTCGTCAGCTCGCCCTTCGCTTCGTTCTTGATCGCGACGAAGCTCGGCGCGTGCATGCCCGGCACGCGCGGCAAGCTCGCCTCGTGGCGCGCGACGACGTCGGGCGTCTGGACGGTCGTCTCGTGACTACCGCACGCGCACAACGCGAGAACGAGTGCGAGAACGAGTGCGAGGACAAGCGCAGCTCTTCGCATCAGCTCACCCGGGCTCGCTTGCGCCGCGGCGCGACGAGCAGGAACAGCACGAAGCCGGCAAGGCCGATGCCGAGCGGACCGGCATCCGATGATTCACAACCGCCGCAGCCAAACGGGCCGCACGTCTTGTCGGGCTTGGGCTGCGTCAGCCACGCTGGAGGATCGTTGACGTTGCCGCACGCCACACCGGGCCGCGGGCTCACTTGCTTGACGAGCCAGCCGTCCTCACCACACGCCGGATACGCCGGCGCACACACCGCGAGACCGCGCAGCGCTTCGCTGTAATCCTGACCGCCGGGCGTGTGCGTCGCGTACTGCATCGACTCGCAGCGCGGCACCGCGCCGTTGCCGGCGACGGCGATCGTGCCCTCGTTGCACTTGCACGTCGCGACACCGTTGCGATCGAGACACGAGCCCGCGCCGCAATCGATGCCAACGCAAGCGTCAGGCAGTTGGAATCCGCCCGCGCGCAGGTCGACCGGCGGCACTTCAGGGATGCACGTCACCGACGGCTGGCCGTCGAGATCGGTGAACCGCTGCGAGACGTAGCCCGGCGTGCACTCGCAACCGGCGCCGGTCGTCGTCGTGCCGCAGTGACCGCCCGCGCCGCAATACATCGATGCGCAGCGCTGCAGCGCATCGATCTTGGTCTGTTGGATCTTGTCGATCACTTGGCTACCGCACGCAGCGAGCGACGGCTGCGACGTAGCCAATCTGAGCCTGCCGGTAAACGAAGCGCCGTAATCGGGCTCGAACTGCGGATCGAAGTTCATCTCTTCCGCCGACACGCGCGTCGTGATGCGCGTCAGCGCCGAGTGGCGCAGCGCGAGGTCTTCGAGCAGCTGAACGCCTTCGTTGAGATCGCCGACCGACTCACAGTCGGCCGAGTCGACGGGCGAGCCCGGGCACTGGCACTGCGAATCGTTGCCGATGTTGCACCAGTCGTAGCTGCCCTGGCAGCAGCTGTTCTGGCCGATGTTCGAGACCTGTGGTTGGCCGCGATACTCGATCGCGAAACCATCGCCGCCCGCTTCGTCGATCGTGCGCGCGAGCACCATCGGATAGTTCGTGCGATTCGCCGCATCGCGGGCGAGCCGCTCGGGATTGAGCGTCACGACCGGGTGACCCATCGGGCGGAACGGCTTATCGCCGTAGATGAACGTCGTGACGGTCAGGTGCGGCTCTGCGGCGACTGCCGTCAGGATCAGCGGCACCATCGGGTACGCGGCGCGGTACCGCATCTTGAGCGGCTTGATCGCTTTGACGCCCGCGCCGGGCACGAGCTTCGCGGCGACGAACACCATGTTCGCCTGGACGTACGACTCCATGTAGATCGACGTCGTCTGGTTGACGATGAAGCCGTTGTCGCGCAGCCACTGCGTCGCGAGCGCGGCTTCGGTCGCGCGGAACGTGACGGTCTGATAATCGCCGATGACTTGCTCGTTGATCACGGTGACGCCGTTGTCACCGGGCGCGCCAGCACCGGCATCCGACGCGCTGGCGCCTCCGCCGCTCTGATCCTCGGAGGCGCCGGTCAGGCCGCCGCAGTACGGCTCGCTGCGGTACTCGCAGCGCCACTCCGAGATCGGGCAGATGTTGTCGTTGACGATCGAGATGTCGGGCGTGGTCAGCTGGTCGAGCAGACCGAACGCCGATACGGGCGAGATGGCGAGCTCGGGAACCTCCGGCACCGGGACGATCCAGGCGAAGCTCGCCGGATCACCCGCGTACTTGATCAGCACGTGGGCCGTGACCCAACCGGGCTCGACCTCGAAGATGATCTGCTCCGCGCTCTGGTTGACCGCGTAATCACCCTCGGTGACCGCGGGCGGCGACAGACAGCCGCAAGCCTCTGCGACGGGAGTCTGGGCAACCAGCACCGCTCCCGCGGTGACGAGGGACAGACCGGCGGCTAGCGCGTGACGGAGCTCTCGCATGGCAGACGCTCTCTCAAGCGTCGAGCCAACGTCGAGTCTGCAAATCCACGGCGTTAGCCGCGAGGCACTCAAAATCCCACGACCAAACCATGACGGCCATGTCAGAGATCCGTGGGGGTCGGGCTATAGAACGTGCTGCGTCATGCGGGCGGCCGGCACGAGCGCCATGGTCCTTCTACGCGGGCTCGTCTACGCGGCGGGCGCGATGGGGGTCGATCGCACGCTGTTTCTGTCGCGGATCGGGGTCAGCGAAGAAGAGCTCGAGCGTGACACCTCGGTGCCCACCCTCGTGATGGCGAAGGCGTGGCAGGTCGCGCCCGAGCTCTCGGGTGATCCACTGTTCGGGCTGCACGCCGGCGAGCGCGCCGAAATCGGCAGCTACGACATCCTCGATTACCTGTTCCTGACCAGCGCGACGCTCGGCGATGCGTGCCGTGCACTCGAGCAGTACCACCGCATCGTCAGTGAGATCTGGCGCCTCGATCTCGTGGTCGAGACCGACGTCGCGCGGTTTCGCCAGTGGGTGCCCGCCGATTTCGTCGAGCCGCTGCGCCACGCATGGGACTACTTCTTCGCCGGCTCGCTCAAACGGATTCGCAGCGCGCTACCGCGTGGTGCGTCACCGCGCGCGGTTCACCTGATGCACGCAGCGCCGCCCCACGCCGAGGAGTACGAGCGGCTGCTCGGCTGTCCCGTCACGTTCGGTCATCCGATCGGCGAGTTCGTGTTCGACGCGAGCTACCTCGAGCTGCCGCTGCTGTCGTCGAACCCAACGCTGCGCCGACTCGTGCGCCGCCACGCCGACGAGTTGCTCGCGCGCGTGCCGAGCGATCAGGACTTGCTCGTGCGCGCGCGCACCCTGTTGCCGGTGCTGCTCAAGGATCCCGATCAATCGCTCGCACGGCTGGCCGAACAGCTCGGCGTCGGTGAACGCACGCTGCAGCGCAAGCTCGCCGAGCACGGCATCACGTACAAGGAGCTGCTCGACAAGACGCGCGAGGAACATGCGATGCGCAGCCTCGAGTCGGGCGCGCTCAGCGTGCAGGAGCTCGCGTACGAGCTCGGCTTCTCGTCGACGGCAGCGTTCTCCCGCGCGTTTCGGCGCTGGCGCGGCGTATCGCCGAGTGAATGGCAGCACGCGAACGCGCGTCGCCCGTAGTCAACGCTTTGACGGCGGCGGGTAACGGCGTGAACGCGCCCCGGCGGGATGGTCTCGGCCATGAGGAGAACCACGTGCTTGATCGTGCTTGCAGCATGTAGTGCAGAGATTTCGAACGAGGAGGAGATCGTCGAGCCGCCGGAGGATCCGGCGTGCGCCACCGATCCGGCGACACCACGCGCGTCCAACAACGACGAGCTCGCGTGGGATCTCGACCGCGATCTCGATTCGGATCGACCGGTGTGCTCCGCGGATGAGCCCGATTGCGATCGGATCGACGCGCCGGATGCCGAAGACGATGGCTTCGTCGTCGACGGCATGGCGATCGATCACGATCCCGACGCGATCGCGTACGGACTCGCCGATCCGCTGACGTCGAGCGGCAAATACCGCGTGTGGCCGAACGGCAGGATCCCGTACACGTACGTTCGCGACAGCGCGGGCAATCCGTACGTCAACGCGGCAACTCGCACGGCACTGTCGCAAGCGATGACGAACTGGGAAGCCAAGACCGAGGGCCGCATCAAGTTCCGGCCGAAGCAGAGCAGCGACACGGCCTACGTGCGGATCACGCAGGGCTCGCCGCTCGTGCGGCCGTTCGTCGGTTATCGCGCAGGCCAAGTCCAGACGATGCAGCTGCGCGACAGCGAGTACGTCACCGTCGTCAAACACGAGCTCGGTCACGTGATCGGTCTGCATCACGAGCAACGCCGCACCGATCGCCTCAACTACATCAAGGTGCGGACCGCCAACATCGTCAACACCGAGACGTGCAAGTACCAGTTCGCGACGTGCTCGACGTGCAAGCGGGTCGGCACCTACGATCGGATCTCGGTCATGCACTACCGCACGACCGATCTCGCGAACTGCCGCACCGGTCCGGTGCTGCTCAAGCTCGACGGCAGCGCGATCAATCACTACTGGCAGGTCAGCGCGAAGGACGTCACTGCGGTCAAGACGATGTACGCGACCCCGCCGCCTCCACCGCCGACGGAACCCGCGCCCGTGTTGCCGGAGAGCGGCAGCATCGTCGCGACCAAGCTGTGCGCAGCGGTCGCCGAAGCGAGCACGACCGACGGCGCAGCGCTGCAAGCCGCGACCTGCGCGAAGGCGGGCAATCAAGATTGGCGCATCACGAGCGATGGCCAGCTCCGCGTGCAGCACTCGCTGCAGTGCGCTGCTGTCGTCGGGTGCAGCGCCGCCGGCGCGACGCTCGCCCAGCGCGCTTGCTCGCCCACCGCGCCCGATCAAAAGTGGACGTTCGACGCGATGCAGATCGTCAACGGCATGACCGGCGAGTGTCTCGAGGCGGGCACCGAAGGCGCGGTCGTCGGATTCAAGGCGTGCAGTGCCGCGACGACGCAGCGCTTCGACTATCGCAGCGAGGTCGAGACGATCGAGATCGACGGCCTGTGCGTGACCGCCACTGATCGCGCCACCGCGGGTGACGACATCGTGCTCGCCGCCTGCGATGGCCGCGACAGTCAGCGTTGGTTGCAGGCGCGCGGCAGCTTCGTATCGCGTGCGAACACCGCGCGCTGCATGCGCGTCGAAGCCGGGCCGCAGACCGGCACCAAGCTCGAGCTCGGCGACTGCAACGACGCGATCGAGCAGCGCTGGGCACTGCGCGGCACGATCCGCGACGCGCGCGCTGGCTACTGCCTGCAGGGCAGCGAGACCGCGGGGTCGGCGCTCGCGCTCGCCGACTGCGATGGCTCGCCAACCCAGACCTGGACGTTCTGGTCGCGCTAGTCGAGGTTCGCGCCGCGAACCTCTTTGCCGTGCTTCGCGACCAGACCGGGCCAGTTCGCGTCGGCCTTCGCCTTGTTGCCCGCCAGGTCGGCGTTGAACTCGCGCTTGTAGCTCTCGTTCGTGAACACGAGCAGCTGGCCGTCGACGATCTGGTACACGGTCGGGTCGGAATCCGACAGCCGGTTCTGCGACGCGGCGAACGCGCAGTAGCCGCCGTACTGCGGCGCGTGCTTTGCCGTGTCCGCGTCGAACGCCGCCTTGTTGTCGGTCGACATGAAGCGATACGTCGCGCCAGCGAATTGCGAAGCGTGGGCGGGTTTGCCTTTGAACGGCGCGTCGTGCTTGCCGTACGCGATCGGATCGTAGCCACCGAGACCGACGCCCTCGGCGTCGACGAGCACGAGCACCTTCGGCAGCGCCGGCGTTGACGGGGTGGTGGTCGGCGTCGCCGTGGTTGTCGTGGTTACGGGCGTGCCTCCACCGCCACACGCGATCGCGAGGGCGAGAAGCGGAACCATTCGGACAAGGCCCATCCGCCCGAACGTACCAGGTACTACCGGCCGAGCAATCTGAGCAGCTCGTGCGCCTGCGCCGAGCGCTCGACGTGTTGTAGCTCGACAGGCGTCGCGAGCCCCACGATCGCGAGCACCGCGATCAGGAGGTAGGGCCAGCGTTGCGGACGAGCGGGAGCGAACTGTTGGCGGAGCGCGCGTGTTGGACCGAAGTGCTGCTTCGGGATTCGGATCGTCTCGTCGGAATAAGCGAACATCGTGCGGGTTGCCTTTGCGACCGCGATGCCAGCGACGAGATCACGCGTGCTGTCCTCGATCTCTACACGCGATGTGCAGCGGCCTGCACACGCCGCCAGCCGCGTAACACCTTGCGTGCACGAGTAACTCCAGTAGCCATGGGAGGGCGGATCCCACGCGCTGCAACCTGATCGTCGCAGTATCATGGTGGCGGTGCGCATCTTGATCGACGTCGCGAACGGCCGCGTCAGCGAGGAGCTGCTCGAGACACTCGTGCGCGGCGGTCACGAGGTCGAGCGCGGGAGTGCGACCAGCACGAAGCGGCGGTTCGACGTGGTCGTGGTCGGCTCGGTCGAGATCGCCGAGCGGCTGCGTCGCGACCGGCCATTCGACGCGATCATCGTGTTCACGCGGGTCGGCGACGTCGAAGCACGGATCCGCGCGCTCGACGCGGGCGCCAGCGATGCGGTCGACGCGAGCTTTCCGATGTCGCAGATCGCGGCACGCGTCGGCGCGGCGGGCCGGCGAGCAGCGGCGGTGCCGCGCGATCCGGATCGCTTCGTGATCGATGGCTGCACGATCGATCTGTCGGCGTGTATGGGCGAGCGTGACGGTAAGGCGTTCGCGCTGACTCGTCGCGAGGTCGACCTCGTGCGCTGGCTCGCGCGCCACGCCGGTCACGTGGTCAGCCGCGGCGAGCTGCTGCAGCACGTGTGGGGACTGTCGCCGCGCACGGAGACCCGCGCGGTCGACGTCGCGATCGCCGAGCTGCGCGGCAAGCTCGAGCGCGATCCGAGCGCACCCGCGATCGTCGTGACCGTCAAGGGCGCCGGGTATCGCTGGGGCGCGTAACCTTACATTGCGCTAACACACCGGGCCTTACGGTGAATGCATGAAGGACATCCGCCGCTCCGGCCCCGCCTCTCTCGACCTCTACCTGCGCTTGCATGGCCCCGCCGCGTCCAGCGAGCTCGATCGCGTGTGCGCGATGAAAGACGCCCACACCGCGCTGCTGTACTGGTTCACCGATCTCGGCGCCGCGCTCGCGCAGGCGCGACGCGAGAAGAAGCCGATCCTGTCGTTGCGCTTGCTCGGCAGGCTCGACCAGGAGCTGTCGTGCGCGAACAGCCGGTTCTTCCGCAAGCTGCTGTACCCCGATGCGCAGATCAACCGGATGTTGCGCGACCAGTTCGTGCTGCATTGGGAATCGGTGCGGCCGGTACCACTCGTGACGATCAACTTCGGCGACGGTCGCCGCGTCGAACGCACACTGACCGGCAACAGCGCGCACCTGGTGCTCGACTGGCGCGGCCGCCCCGTCGACGTGCTGCCCGGCCTGTTCGATCGCGACACGTTCGTGCTGCTCCTCGATCAAGCGCGCAGGTTTGCCGACGTCGATCGCCGCGAGCTCGCGCGCCTGCACGCACGTGCACGAGGCCCACAACTGCCCGATGTGGCGCCGTCCCGCGCCGTACTCGCGAGCCGGATCGCGGCGACCAAGCACCTGATGGAGGCACCGTTGCTTCGCCAGGTCAGGAGCGACGTCGACGGCGATACCCGCGAGAACCTCGCGCTCCATGATCGCGTGCACGAAGCATTTGCGGTCGGGGCCGAGTGGGCAGGCATCGCAGGCCTGGTCGAGTGGGTGTACGCAGAGCTGTTCCAGATGCCGCTATCCGACCCCGCGCTCGGCCTCGATGTCCCCGACCCGTTCGATGCGCGCATGACCGCGTAAACCGTTTGGGCGGGCCGTGGATCGTAGGGTCGATGCGGCTCTTCGTCCTGGGTTTGGTCGTAGCCTGCTCCTCGGCTTCACCGCGTGCGGCAACGCGCGACGATGCGCCGATCGCGGGGATGGATGCCACCGCGGATCCGCGGCGCTGGTATGCGGGTGATCTGCACATGCACGTCGCGCCGCCTGACACGCACGCCGACGTGATGATGTCGGCCGCGGAGATCGCGACTGCTGCGGCGAAGGCCGGAATGGACTTCGTCGTGCTGACGCCGCACCTGTGGCCGTGGAAGTGGCAGAACCAGCGCGAACCGTGGCGCGCCCAGTGGCGCGAGCTCGCCGCGACCGCCATGGCGATCACGCACCCGACGCTGATCCCCGGCGTCGAGTGGACGACCGGCGATGGGCACTTCACCATCGCAGGTGCTGACCTCGCCGCGCTCGACGACAAAGACTTTCTCGCCGCGGCCGACGCGGCAGGCGCGTGGATCAGCGTCAATCATCCGTTCGCGACGCCGACGAAGATTCCCGGCGTGCGCGCTTCGCACTACGACATGTCCTATCGCGTGTGGACCGATCGTCGCGAAGGTTTCGCGGCAATCGACGGCGCTGAAGTGTGGAACGTGCCGCTCGGGTTCGCGAACCTGGTGTCGCGTCCCGGTGGCAAGACCGGCGAACAGCTCGCGTGGGCGGAGCTCGATCGCGTCGTGCACAGCGAGCGTCGCCGCGTCACCGCGGTCGGCGGCACCGACAACCACCAGCTCAACGTGATGGCAACGACGTGGGTGCTGGCCGTCGACGCAACAGCGAGCGCGATCCTCGCGGCACTCCGCGATGGCGCGACGTGTATCGGCGGTCCCGAGGCAGGCACGCTACGCGCACGCGGCGACGCCGACTGGGTCGCGATCGGTGGCGACATCACCGGACCGCTGACGACGCTCGAGTGGCGCGGCACCGCGCGCGTGTTCGTCGACAACGTCGATCAGGGCGAGCACGCGGATCGGTTTACGCACGCCACAGAAGGCGCGCTGCACACCTATCGCATCGAGCTCGGCACGAGCCGGTCGGGGTTCATTTACGCAAATCTATGAAGCTGCTGCCGCCGCCGGTGGCGGGGTCGATGCACGGCACCGCGATGATGCAGTTGAGCAGCGGTGACATGTTGTTCATGATGTCGCCGCACGCCTGTGTCGTGCAGGCGTCGATCGTCATGACCTGCTGCACGCTGCAGTCCGCGAGATCCTCCTCGCAGCCCATCTGACAGTCGGGCTCGACCGGCTCCATGAAGCAGACCGACAGCGCCATGCATGCCTTCGTGCACGTGGCGACGATCTGCATGTTCGACGCATCGGGACCCGGCGCGTCGACGGCCGCATCGATCGGTTTTGGCGCGTCGACCGGTTTCGGCGAGTCGATCACCTGGACCGACGCATCGACCTTCGACTGTGGATCACCACATGCAGCAAGCAAGATCAGGAGCAGGGCAGCTTTCATGCGCATCACTTACTCCAATCTGCAAGGCTGCCGCCGCCGGTGGCCGGGTTGATACACGTGATCGCCTCGAGGCACTGGATCAACGGCGACATCTCGTTGAGGTCACCGCACGCCTGCGTCCTGCACGCATCGACGGCCATGATTTGCGCCGCCGTGCAGTCGAACAGATCCTCCGAGCAGCCCATGACGCATTCCTGGTCGAGCGGTTCCATGACGCAAACCGCGAGGGCCGTGCACACGTTCGTGCATGCCGTCGTGATGTTCATCGGTGTCGCGTCGGGTGCTGCATCAACCGCAGCATCGATCGGTTTCGGTGCGTCGATCAGTTTCGAGTCGATCACGGTGACCCCACCGTCGACCTTCGGTTTCGGATCCTCGCCGCACGCGACGAGCAGAACAACGAGTAGCGCAGCTTTCATGGCGGCGCTTGGATAACAGACTACGCGTCAGCGTTGTCCGGCAAAACGCGCACCCTTCTGGTTTGCACTTTACGCGCTGTGACGCAAGCCGTGACCTGAGGTCGCTTCGCTCTCCGTCGAGCTCGGAACGCGATGCAGCGCCACGGCGCCACCGACGGGTGCAAACACGAGTGTGCGGCCGCGGCCGATCCACGTGACTTCCTCCACACTCGGCAAGCCGAGGCGCGTCACCGGATCGGGTTGCGCAAGATCGATCACGAACGGCATTCCGGTCTCGGCACCGATCGCGACCGCAAGATCGCCGCGCGCGTGCACGCTGAGCGACCGGACTGGCTCGACGAGCGTAAACCGGCGGTGCGCGTTGCGCGCGAGCGTGACGACGTCGATCTGATCCGGGTCGCTGCGCTGGATCATCCAGAACCGCAACGCGTTGCCGCCGACGAGCTGTGGATCGCAGCGACGCTCGAGCTCGACCTTGCGGGTCCGCGTGCGGGTCACCGCATCCCATTCCTCGACGGCGCGTGCGGTCGCAATGATGAAGCGATCGTTACCCAGCCGGCACGCCGCGGTCACCCGGCCGCGCACGGGCAACACGACAAGCTCGACCGGATCGAGTGTGATGAGCAGGGTCGAGTCCTCGGTCGCGATCAGCACGTGATGCGCCGTCGCCGCCAAGATGCGAGCGGCGCCGCGCCACACGAGCTCGCGGACCTTGCGCGGGCGGCCGCGCGGATCGATCACGTGGACCGTCGCACGTTGCCCGTAGCGTGTGAGCACGACGAGGTGCTCGCCTGCGTACGCGATGTCGTTGTGCGCGCGGCCTCCGTCAATGCCGATCTGCGCGCATGGGCGCAGACCCGGTAGCGAGACCAGCAGCACGCGAGACTGCTCGACCAACGCGAGCTGAGAACCGTCATCCGATGCGATCATCACAGTGGCCACGCGACCACGACGATTCCGATCACCATGCCGATCGCGAACACGAACGTGCCCTCGAGCAGGTTCGGGCGTTCGCGCGGTCCCACCTTGACGTAGCGAACGACCTCGCCCGTCTCGTCGTCGATGACCGGTACCGAGCCGCGCGCAAACTCTCGTTCGACGCGGCCGACCAACATGCGATCGGTCGGGGTCGCGAGCTGATCTGAGTTGACGCTTCTGAATCGACCCGAGCTGAATCCGAGCATCCGTTGCCCTCCAGGTAAGCGACAGAGGAGCAAACGCGGGACCGCCTGCAGACGGTCGCAACCTCCCGGAAGATGCCTTCACATGATGTGCAAGTAGCCTGCCACGCGACGCAAGGTGTCGCTCGCCGGGCAACACGCAATAGCCGGCCGACACGACCCGTTGAAGCAGCGCCGAGAATGGACGAAAGCTAGAACAGCAATGGTGCGCGACGATGACCAGCCGGAGACCGAGCGCGGCCCACGCTGGAATGCGAAGACGGCGGCGATCACGCCGCGTCGCGATCGCGTCATCGACCGCGATGTCCCGGCGACCGAGCCGCCAGTACCCGCAGGAACCATCGGTCCACCGGAGCCGCCAGCACGGTTCGAGCTGCGCAACGAGCTCGGTCGCGGCGGCATGGGTAGCGTGCACGCGGCGCACGACACCGTGCTCGAGCGCGAGGTCGCCATCAAGCAAGCGCTCGACGATGACGCGCAGGTGATGCGGCTGTTCGAGCGCGAAGCGAAGATCACCGCGCAACTCGAGCATCCTTCGATCGTCCCGATTCACGATGCAGGACGCGACGAGAACGGGCGACCGTATTACGTCATGCGCCGGCTCGAAGGTGAGCCGCTCGCGGATCGCATCGCGCGCACGCCCGATGTCAAAGCGCGGCTCGCGCTGGTGCCCCACGTGCTAGCCGCCGTCGACGCGATCGCGTTCGCACACGCGCGCGGCGTGATCCATCGCGACATCAAACCGTGGAACATCCTGATCGGCGATTACGGCGAGACCGTGGTGATCGATTGGGGACTCGCGCGCCGGCTCGACGATGCCGAAGCCGACGCAGTGTTCGCGAAGAAAGCGGTCGGCACGCCCGGTTACATGGCGCCCGAGCAGGTGCGCGGCGAGACGATCAACACGCGCGCGGACGTCTACGCGCTCGGCGCGACGCTACTGCACGTGCTGATCGGTAAGTCGGCAGTCGACACCACACCGACAGAGTGGATGGAAGCTGCTGCGAGCGGGCCCGCGCCGCCGACCGAGAAGCTCGATCCCGAAGTACCGATCGAGCTCACCGCGATCGTGACGAAAGCGATGTCGCCGCACGCCGAGTATCGCTACGCCGACGCGATCGAGATGGCGGCGGACCTCCGCGCATTCCTCGCCGGCAAGCTCGTCGCCGCCCACCGCTACACGACGAGCGAGCGCATCGTGCGCTTCGTGCGCCGGTACCGCGTCGCGGTCGCGACGGCCACGGCCGCGCTCGTCGCAATCGCCGTGATCGCGATCCTCGCTATTCACAACGTGCTCGAGGAGCGCGATGTCGCTCGCGCGGCGCAGGAGCAGGCCGACGACCGCGCAGAGCTGATGCTCATCGAACGCGCGAGCACGCTCGCGGCGCACGATCCGACGCGCGCGGTAACGCTGCTGCGCACGTTGTCGCCGGCATCGCGCCACCTGCGTCGCGCGCGTGACATTGCGAGCAAGGCGGCGGCGAATGGCATCGCACACGGCATGCGCGTCCACGATGGCAGCGTGCGCGCGGTGGCGCTCGCACCGGATGGACGCCGGCTGCTCAGCACCGGCAACGACGGCACGCTGCAGATCCACGACCTCATCACGCGGAAGTCACGTGTCGTCGTCACGCACGACAAGGGCATCGGCTGGGCGGTGTGGACCGATGGCGGTGCGACGATCGTGTTTGCCCCCGACGACCAAGGTCTAAAAGCGGTCGACGTCGCGTCAGGCACGGTCCGCGTCATCGATCCGAACACGCATGTCAACCTGCTCGCAGTTGCGTCGCCCGATAACCGCGTGCGCGTACTCGACGAAGAGCGCCACGTGCTGATCGAATGGCCGACGCAGCCGGGCGCAGAAGCAACCGTCCTTGCCGAGGATGCCAGGCACGTCAAGTTCGCAGGCGAGCACGTGCTGGTCGCCGGCGTTGACACGCTACGGCTCGTCGGCGTTGACGGCGAGCGACTGATCATGCGCGATCCAACGATCGGCAAGACGCTGGTGATCGCGCTGTCGGGCGATGTGACGCGCGCGGCGATCGCGACGATGAACCAGGTGATCGAATGGGACCTGACGACGATGCGCGAGCGGAGTCGCCTCGACTACCACGCGACCGGTCTCCACTACGCGGAGGCTCTGTTGTACGCGAGCAACCGCGCGCGCAGCGGTGCGCTCGACCGGATGGGCGGAGACCTCATCGAGGCGGCGAGTGGTGATTGGACCGTGACGTGGACGACCGCCGCCGATCGCGGTATCGCGATGCTCAATCAGCAGGGCGACATCACCTTCGCCGACCGCGACCGCTTCTACGTGCTCCGCAGTGCTCTGCCGGGCTCGCGCGTGCTCGCGGGCCGCGACGGCGTACCGATCGTTGCGATGGGCTCGATGACCGGCTGGATCCGCTGGTTCGACCTGCGCAGCGTGCTCCCGCGGGCGTTCAAGATCCCGGCGGGCGCGAATGTGTGCGGAATCGATGCCACCAACGTGTACGTCAGCTCGGCGGTGACTCGCGAGCTGGTCGTGCAACCGCGGCACAAAGGTGACCGCAAGACGCTGGCTGTCACCGCGTTCGGCTGCATCGTCGGCGCCATCGCCGGGCAAGTGCTCCTCATATCCGGTCACGACCACTGGACGATCGTGGACACCGCGACCGGCAAGCTGCGCAGCTTCGAGTCCAAGGCGGTCGTCAGCCACGACGATTCTTACCTTGCGGTCCTGCGCGCGCACGATGTCGTCGAGATCGGCGTGCACGGGGAGCGCACGATCTGGACCTCGACCGTGCCGATCTTTGGCCTGGCAGCGAATGCTCGGACCCTCGTGGTTGTCACGAATGATCAGCGACTGCTGCGCGTAGATCGCAAGACGAATCGAGTGACGACGTTCATCATGCCCGGCGCATTCGACCGGATCTCCATGGCCGGCGACGGAACCGTCTACTTCACGATCGGTGCAGAGCTCTATCGCGTCGACCATGCGCTGCGGCTGCTCGGCACGCTGCCAACCAAGCCCGATCTGATCGGCACGCTCGAAGACGGCACGGTCGTCGCGAGCTCGAGGACACGGCTGTGGCGCATCTCGACCGCCGCCGGAGCGCTGCAGGTAACGACCCTCGCCGAGAACGTGCGCGCGCTCGGCGGTAAGCGCTCGGCTATCTCGATCGACGGCTTCTACCTCGCGACCCAGAAGTACCTCGATACCGGCGAGGAGGTCACGCGCAAGTCGCGCGGCATGATCGGCGCAATCGTCGAGGACGACTGCGTCGTGCTCTATATCGGCGGCAGCCAGCCGCGCATCGAAGTCTACGAAGACACAGTTCCCCAAGATCCCAAGCAACTGCACGCATGGATCGAGACGGCAACGAATGCCGTCCTCGAACCGGGAAGTGATGACCTCACATGGCGGTAATATCGTGGCAATGACGGGACGTACTCCTCCGGTAATGACGCGGCCCAGCGCACAGCGCATGAGCCGAGCCGTGCGCCGGTTTCAAGTCACCGTGACCGAGGGCGCGAGCTCGGGTACGACATGGGCGCAGCAGGCCGAACGTTGTGCGATCGGCTCGCATCCCTCCAACGACCTCGTGATCGAGGACTCCACGGTCTCGCGCTTCCACTGCGAGCTCGCGATCGCGAACACTGCGGTGCGCGTGCGCGACCTCGGCAGCCGCAACGGCACGCTGCTCGGCGCGGTCCAGATCACCGACGCGCTCGTCCCCGGGCGTACGGTGCTCGTGCTCGGCAACTCGACGGTGCGCATCGACGTCGCCGACGAGGTCACCGAGATCCCACCATCGGATCAGTCGTCGTTCGGCGGCTTGGTTGGCGACAGCCAGATCATGCGCGACGTGTTCGAGCAGCTCGACAAGATCGCGGCCAGCGACGCCACCGTACTCGTCGAAGGCGAGACTGGCACCGGCAAGGAAGGCGTCGCCGAAGCGATTCACGAGGCGAGCCCGCGCGCGACCAAGCCGTTCATCGTGATCGACTGCAGCGCAATTCCCGCGAACCTGCTCGAGTCGGAGCTGTTCGGTCACGAGCCCGGCGCGTTCACCGGCGCCAACGAGCGCCGCATCGGCGCGTTCGAACAAGCCTCCGGTGGCACGCTCTTCCTCGACGAGATCGGCGAGCTGCCACTCGAGCTCCAGCCCAAGCTGCTACGCGCTCTGGAGTCGCGCGAGGTCCGCCGCGTCGGTGGCCGCGACCTCATTCGCTGCGACCTGCGCATCATCGCCGCGACCAATCGCGATCTACGCGCCGAGGTCAACCGCGGCATGTTCCGCGCCGACCTCTACTTCCGCCTCGCGGTCGTCAAGGTCGTACTACCGCCGCTGCGCGAGCGCGCGTCCGACATCCCGCTGCTCGCCGAGCACCTGCTCGAGAAGATCGGCGCTTCGCCCGACGCCGTCGCCGATCTGATGCAGGCCGATTTCATCGCGGCACTGTCGGCTGCTCGCTGGCCCGGCAACGTACGCGAGCTGCGCAATCATCTCGAGCAGTGCGTCGTGTTCGGCGAACGGCGGCTGCCGAACGCGCCGTCGACGCCACATCCGGCGACGAACGTCGACGCGAACCTGCCCTACGAGGTCGCGCGCCGCCAGGCGATCGATGCGTTCGAGCGCGAGTACGTCACGCGCCTGCTCGAGAACAGCGAGGGCAACGTCGCGCAGGCCGCGCGCAATGCAGGTCTCAACCGCGCATACCTGCACCGCCTGCTCCGCCGCCACGGCCTGCGGTGACCAACCCAGCGCGCCCGCATCGCGTGGCGCTACGCGCCCGCGGATGAACCGCCAAGACGCCAGCGGACGCCAAGATCAGAAGAGAAGGTTTCGGGATCACGCTCTGCACGAACGATCGCGCGAGCAGAGCGCGATCCAAGAAGCTTTCTCCGTGGCGCCTCGGCGTTCTTCGCGTCCTTGGCGGTTACTCTGGATCTCCGGCGCGAAGCGCCTGACGCAGATTGCGGCGCCGATGGCTAATAGCGCAGCCCGTCGAAGTCGTACGCGAGCTGCAGCCACGCGAGGCGGCCCGGAATCGGCGCGCCGAGCACGTCGACGTCGTGGTTGTTCATCAGATTTACGACGGTGCCGGTAATCGTGATGTTCTGGTTCGCCAGCTTGTAGCCGAGCGTGAGGTCGACGACCGTGCGGGCGGGCACCTTGCCACCGAGCAGCGTCATGCTGTTCCAGTAGCCCGAGGCGAACTCGTAGGCCGTGTGATAACGACCGTCGACGCGCCAGAACGAGTGCTCGAGGCCAAGATCCTCGGCGGAGACCGAGCCGCGCAACTTGTACGCCGGCGCGTTGAGCACGAGATCCTTCTGCAGCGCGCTGTTGTTCTCGAAGCTCGCGAGCTGCATCGCCGAGGCGCTGGTCGAGAGCGTGAGCTGCTCGATCGGCTTGTAGTCGAAGCCGATGTCGACGCCGCGCACCTTCGCCTTACCGAAGTTCATGTACGTCGAGAGCGTGCCTTCTGCGGGCGTGCCCTGCGCGGTCGGCGTGCCGTCTGCGTAGGTCGCGAACGTCGGCATTGCGGCCATCGGGTTTGCGACCGACGTCAGCGCGCTGATGAAGTTGCGGTAGTACGACTGGTACGCGACCGCATCGATGTAGAGCTTGTTGCCGATCGCCGCTTTGTAGCCGGCCTCGAATGCGTCGACCTCTTCGGGCTCGAGCGGATCGATCTCGCTGAGCACGGTGCCCGCTGCGTCGCGGACCACGAAGCCAGTGCGGTTACCGAGCAGCGTGTCGTTGATGCGCAGGAAGTTCTCGAGGACCGTGGGGCTCTTGAATGCGCGGTTGTAACCGACGCGCACGTTGTGGCTCTCGGCGATCTCGTACTGGACCGCGGCCTTCGGGCTGATCTGGTTCGCGTAGAGCGTGTGATGATCGACGCGCACGGCACCGGCGAGTCGCAGACGTCCAAACAGCAGCGTGTCGAGCTGGAGGTACGTGCCCGCTTCGTTGACCGAGATGTCTTGGGTCTTGTCGTCGAGATACGTGCCCGCCGAGCTCGGGGCGTAGGCGCGATACTGCGCGCCGAGCGTCGTCTTGACGCCGGCGATCGTGTGGCGGTACTGGAGCTCGGAGTCGATCATCGAGCTTTCGTCGACGAGCGAGATCATGTCGCGCAGTGGGTTGAGGTCAGACGGGTTGGCAGGAAGGCCACCCATCGCGGCGACCGTGCGGGCGAGGCGATCGAGCTGGTAGGTCTTGCCCGCGTTGCTGGCCGTGCGCGTAACTTGTCCGTAGACGTGCGGGCTCGACAGCGTGAGCGCCTGATACTGGACCTGCCAGTTGCGCAGGTGGTTGCGGCCCGCATTCGTGAGCGAGAAACCGGTCGAATCGGAGATGCCGGCGCCTGCCGTCGCGAGCCACGCACCGCGCTTGTAATAGAGCGTGCCATCGGTCTTGGCCTGCTCGATGTCGTAGTTCTCGAGCAGATCGCCTTCGTAGATGTCGGGCGCGAACGAGTGCGTCGCACGCGCGGGCTTAAAGTCTTCGGCGCGCAGGAACTCGCCGTTGAGCTTGTAGCCAAAGTCGTCCTTGATGGTGCCGGCGACGCGCCCCGCACCGGCGAACATCGACTGCGTGCCGCCGCGCACCGAGAGCGCTGCGCCCGAGTCGTCCCACGGCGTCTTCGTGACGATGTTGACGACGCCGGTGTGCGCGTTCGGACCGTAGAGTGCGGAGGCGGGACCGATGACGACCTCGACGGCCTTCATGTCGAGACCGCTCTGCGGCAATAGGTTGCCTTGCGGCAGGCCGTTACCGGGCAGCGTCGCGAGCCGGCCGTCGACCATCGTCAACATGCGCGAGTTGAACTGCGTCGCGAAGCCGCGCGCCGAGATGCGCTGATCGCCGATACCGGCGTCGGAGTAGTCGATGCCTTTGACGCGCGAGAGCGCAGCCATATAGGAGACGCCAGCGGCCGTCTTGAGATCCTTCTCGCTGACGATTTCGATCGTGACGGGCGCGTCGAGGCGCTTTTCGGGGAGCCGCGTACCGGTGACGATGATCTCTTCGCCGGGCAGCTCACTCGTGTCCATGCGGATCGTGACGCCGAGGATGCGGCCACCGACCACGTCGACCGGTGATTCGCGCGTCGCGTAGCCGGTCGCTTCGATCACGAGCGTCTGCCTGCCGGTCGCGAGCTGGGGAAGCTCGTAGTTGCCTTCGCCGTCGGAGATCGCCGAGCTCGTGCCGAGCGTGATGACGGCGCCGGGAATCGGCTCGCCGTTCTTTGCGAGCACGCGTCCTTTGATCGTGCCGTTCTGAATCGGCGCCGCCTTCGCGGTGACCGACGTGTCGGCCGGCGGAGCGGGCGGCGCTTCCGTTGCCGGTGCCTCGGCGGGCGGTGGCGGCGGCGTTTCCGTTTCGGGTTGAGCCGACGCGACGACCGTCAATGCGCCAACAACACCCAGACCAAGCAAGCTCCTCGACCTCAACATGATTGCCTCCAGTTCGCGCGCGCCCCGTGTGCAACACGAGGGCCACGCATGTGGGAGAGCAATGTCGAGTGCTTGCTACAGGCGCGAAGTTCGTTCGCGTGTGTTGTCCTGCTGGCGCGCGCCAACAGGCGGGGCTTCGAGGGAGTGAGCTGCGCTCGGCCGGAGCCTACAGCGCCTTCAGGAATGCGACGAGATCCGCCTCTTCGTGGTCCGTGAAGTTGAAGCCGAGCGACTCCTCGTAGAAGTCGACAACGGCGGCGAGGTCCGCCGCGAGTCCGTTGTGGAAGTACGGCGCACGCGCCGACAAGCCACGCAGGTTCGGCGTGTCGAAGCGGTTCATGTCGGCCATCCGACCCGTGCGCGCCGCGCGACCGAGATCGGTCGTCACGATCACGGTGCTGTCGAGACGGCTCTGCACGGTGAACACCGCCATGTCGGGCTTCGCCCACCGCACGTCCGAGGCGCCGACGTTGAACATCGCGTTCGTCGTGTTCGTGCCGATGTTCGCCGAGTTGTGGCAACCACCGCAGCGCCGTCCGCTCGCGACGTTGGTGTTGTTGAACAGCTCCTGGCCCCGGTAGACCTGGCGGCGGAATGGGTTGCTGCTGTGCTGCCACGCATCGAAGACATTGAAGCGTCCTTCGACGGGAGGCTGGCCGAGTGCGGCGAGCGCGTTGACCGGACCGCCCATCGCGCCGCCCGCGGTCGTCGAGCCCGCGCCCCACACGTACGTCTGCGCGTGGGCAATGCCCATCTCGTAGTCGACGATCTCGTCGACCGCGACCTCGTTCACCACGCCTTGCTGCGCACCGGTGATGTTGCCGCGCGCCTGCCGCTCGAGGCCGTCGCGCATGTCGACGCCGTTGTTCGAACCGTCCCAGTTGATCACCGCGGTGTTGAAGCTCGCCGTCGGCAACACGCGACGGAAGAACCACATGCGCGTGAGCGTGCTGACCGCGAACGGATCGCTCACTGCGGTCAGGTCGTACTCGCGTGTCGCGGGCACGTTGATCGAGCGCGTGAACTTGCCTTGCCGCAACATCGTCGTGCAGTTCCACCGGCTCTCGGTCGTCGTCATGTCACACGTCGGCGTGTCGGTATCGCGGTTGTTCACGAACAGCGGATGCATGCCGTCGGTCAGCACGAACAACACGGTCGCCGTGCTTCCGTTCAAGCCCCAGCCGTCTTCGGGCGCATGACACGTGCCGCAGTGGCGGCCGTTCGTGCCTTGCGGAGTGAAGTACGCGTTATCGAGATCGACGAAGCCAGCAGCGTGCGCCGACGCGGCGAACCCGTTCGGGTTCGGGAACGGCACGTTGTTCGGCATCGAGTCGAGGAATTCCTCGACGAAGATCTCCGACTCAGCGGTACCGAGATCCGGTTCCTCTTGCACGGCGCACGCGCCTGTCAAGCTTGCTGTTGTTGCCACCAGGAATGCGAAGGACTTCGTTGAGCTCATCTGTTTCTCCCGGTCGGCCGGAATCAGCAGCAGATGTGCCATCACGAAGTCGGCAACAACGCACGAGCGAGCTCGTGCTGGCGCTGCGTTCGTGCAGCATCCGCATCAGATGTGATGCGTTACTGCGAGCAGCGCGCGTGGGCGGGGACACCAACCCACTCGCAACCGATGAATATCGCGAGTGGGTTAGTCGCGTGCTTGCTAGAGCGCGTTGAGGAACGCGGCGAGGTCTTCGGCTTCCTCGTCCGTGAAGTCGAAGCCGAGCGACTGCTCGTAGAACGAGATGACCGCCGGGAGGTCAGCCGCGATGCCGTTGTGGAAGTACGGCGCGCGCGCTGCGAGGCCACGCAGCGTCGGCGTGTCGAAGCGGTTCATGTCGGCCATCCGTCCGCTACGCACCGCGCGGCCCGGATCAGTCGTCACCACGGTCGAGCCGTCGAGGCGCGAGACGAGCGTGAACGTCGCCATATCCGGCTTCGCCCACTGCGCGTCCGACGCGCCGACGTTGAACATCGTGTTCGCAACGTTGCCACCGTGGTTCGCCGCGTTGTGGCAACCGCGGCACGCTCCGCCGCCGTTCGGCCGCGTCTTCGTGTTGAACAGTACCTGACCGCGGAAGATCTGGCGACGGCGCGGGTTGTCGCTGGTCTCCCACGCGTCGTACAGATCGAACGGTGCGTTGACGAGTGGCTGGTTGACGGCGTTGAGCGGGCCACCGGCTGCGCCATCGTCGTCGAGGCGACCGACGCCGGGAACGACGAGCTGTGCGTGGCCGAGCGTCAGCTGGTAATCGGCGATCTCGTGGAGGATCGGATGGTCGAGCGCCAGCGTCGGGCCTTGCTGCGCACCGCTGATGTTGCCGCGCGCCTGGTTGCGGAGGCCGTCGTGAACGTTGTTGTTGAGACCGTTCGAGTTGTCCCAGTTCGTGACGGCGGTCTTGAACGTGGCCGTCGGCATCACGCGACGGAAGAACCAGAACCGCGTGTTCAGGATGGTGACGCCGAACGGGTCGGTGAACGCGGTCATGTCGTATTCGCGCGTCGCCGTCGCCGGCATATTGATCAAGCGCGTGAACTTGCCTTGGCGCAGCATCGTCGTGCAGGCGAGCCGCGCTTCGAGCGTGGACATGTCGCACGTCGGCGTGTCGGTGTCTCGGTTGTTCACGAAGATCGGGTGGAGACCGTCGGTGATGTGGAACAGATCGGTCACTGTCCCCGGGTTGATTCCCCAGCCATCTTCCGGCGCGTGGCACGTACCGCAGTGGCGCCCGTTGGTGCCCTGCGGTGTGAAGAAGGCATTGTCGAGATCGACAAACCCTTCGGTGCTTGCAGACGCGGCGAATCCACCTGGGTTCTTGAACAGGCGGTCGTTCTGCATCGAGTCGTGCTGATCTTCGATCAGGTTACTCGTGACGCTGCCGGTGTGGTCGCCGCCGGTACATGCCCCAACGCCCAACACGGCAAGATACGGAACGAACAACTTCGTAAAGCTCATCGTTTTGTCCCCCAAGCGCACGGGTAGAGCAGCCGCTATGCCAGCGACAACTCCACGAGATCACGAGGGCGCGCGATCGTTTCTGGATTTGTAGGTTCGAGTATTTGCTCCGGGGTAACCGATTACGTCACCGATCTCAGCAGCTTAATCTCGCGCTTCAAACGTGAAGCGTCTCCCTCAGGATTGGTGCATTGCAGCTAACTCGCGAATAACCGAAGAGGTTCCTAACTTCATTTTTGAAACGTCGTTGCTAACTGGCGAATACCCGAACCCGGTGCGTATGCTCGCGAACGGGGTCAATGCGAATCGTCTGCTTCGCGATCGTGGCGTCGATCCTTTTCGGAAGCCGTGCGCGTGCACAGGCTCCTGCGGAGCCGACGGATCCACCACCGGCAACGACCGAGACGGCTGATATCGCGACGCGGCTCCGCGAGCTCGAGCAAAAAAACGAGGAGCTCGAGGCGAAGCAAGCCGAGATGGCCGACGAGATCGAGCTGCTCAAGGAGGACAACAAGTACCTCGAAGAGCAGACGATGAAGCTCGGCCCGATCGCGACGAAGCTGACCGGCTACATGGACCTCGGCTTCTTCTCGGTCCAAGGCAACGGCAGTGGCATTCGGCCCGACACCGGCTTCATGAACTTTCCCGAGTACGAAACCTCGGGCGTTCCTGACTCGTGGGTGTTCATGGGCGATCCGCTGTCGACGATGGTCAACGCACGCGGCGAGCCGGGCACGACCGGCGAATCACGCGCGATCACGTTCGATAGCATCGGCACGCGCAAGTCGACGTTCTTGATCAACACGCTCAGCGTTGGGCTGTTCGCCGACGTCGCGAAGCGCGCACTGTTCACCGGCAAGATCGACCTGCTGCCGCGCGGTCGTGACGTATCGCAACCAGATGGGCTCTTCGTCGGAGATTTCGTCGACGTCAAGCTCGCGTATCTGGAGTACAGGATTCCCGGCAAGCGCCTGCAGACGAGCGTGTACGCCGGCAAGTTCGACTCGGTCATCGGCATGGAGTACCGGAGCCAAGAGGCGCCCACGCGCATCGAGGTCACGCCATCCTTGATCTGCCGCTACACGTGCGGTTATCCGATCGGTGTCAAGGCGCGCGTCATCGCGCTCGATGCGATCAGCCTCAACGCCGCAGTCACCAACGGCAGTCACTTCAGCGAAGGGTTTCCGTTCAGCAACGAGATCGACTCGAACCACTTCAAGACGCTCGCCGGGCGGCTCGCATTCAAGCTGCCCAACCAAGACCTCGAGGTCGGCGCGTCGGGGAT
The DNA here is from genome assembly GCA_036524455.1 of Kofleriaceae bacterium. GTDB lineage: Bacteria > Myxococcota_A > Polyangia > Haliangiales > Haliangiaceae > JABFXX01. The sequence continues at coordinate 27,160 of DATDCH010000247.1, forward strand.
GTTCGGTGCTCAAGACAACCAGAGCAAAGACAGCGTCTATCAGTGGATGTACGGCCTCGACGCCCACTACCACCGCCACGACCTCGTCGTGCGCGCCGAGTTCGTGCAGGGCCGTGCGCGCGGCGAAACCGAAATGGGATCACCGCGCTGCGGGCTCGCACCTTGCCTCACGTTCAAAGGTGCCTACGGCCTCGTCGGTTACCGCGCGACCAATCTCCTCATGCCGTTCGCGCGCGTCGATTGGCGTGACGCGCTGCACGAGAGCGGTGCAAGCTTCATCTACATCTCCAAACTGTTGCGGGCGACTGCAGGATTGCGACTGCAATTGAACGAGAATGTGATCATCAAGGCCGAGTACATCGTCAATCGGGAGCTGGGCCGGATACCGCAGTTCCCCAACGACCTGTTTACCAGCGCGCTGGTCGTGAAATATTGACCGGAGCTCCTCCATGACACGTCACCCCTCTCTCCTGCTGCTCGCCGCCGGCACCTTGTGGATGGTCGATCCTGCACCCGGGCAGACGGCAAACAGCGACGGCTCGATCAGTGGGGAGATCAAAGTCGTCAAGGACGGCAAGGCGGTCGCCGATCACTCGCGCGTGGTCGTCTACGTCGAGGGCGTGAAGGCCACGGCCACGAAGCGAAAGCACACGATCCGGCAATCTGGGCTCCAGTTCGCGCCACAGCTCAGCGTCGTCGTCAAAGGCACGAGCGTCGCCTTTCCGAACGACGACAAAGTCTTTCACAACGTGTTCTCGACGTCGCGCGCCACCCGATTCGACTTAGGCCTGTATCGCAGCGGCACCGCGAAGTCGGTCGATTTCAATCGAGCCGGCGTCGTCGACGTGTTCTGCAACATCCATCCGCAGATGGTCTCGCGTGTGCTCGTCGTGCCGACGCCACACTTCGCGCTCACCGACGCGAAGGGCAAGTTCCGGGTCGACGGCATCCCCGCCGGGTCGTATCCGGTCGTCGTCTGGCACCCCAACGGCGCGCAGGTGAAACAGACGCTCGAGATCAAAGCGGGACAAGCGACCACGCTGTCGATGGAGATCACGGAGGGCGAACGCGTCACGGACCATCGCCGCAAAGATGGCTCGCAGTACGGCCGCTACGAATGAGGCTTCGCACAGCTCTCCTCGCAGCCATCACCTTGTTGGTTGCAGCGATCGTCGGCGCAACCGTGTTCGCCGTCGTCACCGTGATCGGACGTGCGGAACGTCGCGATCTCGAGGCCGAGCTCGTGCGCAGCAACCGCGTCTTCGACGAGCTACTCGCCCACCGCGCCTCGATGCTGCGCTCGGACTGCAGGATCGTCGCCAACGAGCCCCGCCTACGCGCGACGCTCGCGACCCTCGACATCACACGCGAGACCGTCGTCGGCGTCGTCGGCGAGTTGCGCACCGCGCTCGGACGCGACCTGTTCCTGCTTACCGACGGGCGAGGCACGTTGACGGCCGACTCGCTCGATCCCGAAGCGCACGGCTTCGACCTGTCGGCCAGACCGGCGATCGCCGAAGCGATCAAGAGCAGCGAGGGTGCCGCTGTCTGGGTGACCAACGATCGCCCGCACCAAGTGGCGGCCTGCCGCGTCGATTTCGGCGCGCGCACGGTCGGCATCGTCGTGATCGGCGAAGCGTTCGACGATGACGCCGCCGTTGCCGTTCACCGCCAGACCGGCTCGACGCTCGTCGTCGCGACCGACGGCAAGCGAGTCGCGGGCTCGCCGCTTGCGAACGGGCGCCCTGTCCCCGACGACGTGCGCGCGATCGTCGGTGCTCCAGCGGGCTTCGTCCACGAACACGACGTCTCCGGCCAGCGCTACGCGGTGATCGGCGGTCCGGTTCCTGGCTACACCGGGAAGCGCATCGTGACCTACGCGATGATGCGCTCGCTCGACGAGGCACTGGCACCGGCGCGCCAGCTCACGCGCAGCGTTCTGTTGATCGCGATGGTCGTCCTGTTCGCCGGCTTGATCGTTGCGCTCCTGCTCGCGCGGCGGTTGTCCAAACCCGTCGACGAGCTCGTGCAATTCACTCGCAAGGTTGCGGCCGGCACGCTCGACGCACGCGCGAAGCCTTCGGGCGCGCGAGAGATCAAAGCACTGGCCAGCGCCATGAACGTGATGGTCGAGGAGCTCGATAAGTCGCGCGCCCAGCTCGCGGCGAAAGAGCGGTTAGAACGCGAGATGGAAATCGCGATGCGGATCCAAACCTCGATGTTGCCGCAGAGCTTCGACGTCAACGGGCTCGACATCGCCGCCGTGATGCTGCCGGCGACCGAAGTCGGCGGCGACTATTCCGACGTCCTGCCGGTCAACGGTGGCTGCTGGATCGGCATCGGCGACGTCGCCGGCCACGGGCTCACCGCAGGCCTCGAGATGTTGATGGTGCAGAGCATCATCGCCGCGCTCGTACGCGAGAACAGCGCGGCTGCCCCACGCGAGCACCTGCGCGTGTTGAACCATGTCGTCTACGAAAACATCCGGCACCGCCTCGGCCAGGACGAGCACATCACGTTGACGCTGCTGCACGTCAGCGCCGGCAAGGTCACGTTTGCGGGCGCGCACGAGACGATCTTGATCGCGCGCGCGGCCGGCGGTGCGTGCGAGGAAATCGCGACGCCCGGAACCTGGATCGGCGGCACGCGCGACATCGGCCGGGTGACCGTCGACACTACGCTCGAGCTCGAAATCGGTGATCTGATGGTGCTGTACAGCGACGGGATTACCGAGGCGATGAACGAGCGCGGCGAGATGTTCGGCATCGATCGGCTCTGCCGCGAAGTCGAAGCGCGGCGCACCGAGCCTGTCGAGGCGATCCGCGACGGCATCATCGCGGTCGTGAAGGCGTGGCAGTTCAAGCACCAAGACGACATCAGCCTGCTGGTGATCCGCCGCGATCAGACCAGCTAGTCGCCGTCGTTATCGCGGCGGCTGCGCATATCGGCGACATGCTCGGGCCGCAGTAGCAACGCTTCGACGCCGTCGATTTCGATCACCTCGACAGGGTGATCATCGGGCGTCGGGCATACCCGTTCCGCGGTCGCGAGCACGGGCTCGGTCGCCGCGCGCACAGGAATCTCCAAGAATCCCCAGCGCAGCCGCACGGCGAGTGGTTTCGGCGGTGGTGCGCCGGCCAACGTCTGCCGGCTGCCGCCCAATAGCTGCATGGCTTGGATCGGATCGATTGCATCCGCGCCGACCGGCTCTACAGTCGGCGTCCACCGCGCCGAGACCGCGAGATTGATCGCACTTCCCGGTGCGAGGAACTGAAACACGCGTAGCTGCCGCACGGGTGCTGGCACGACGATCGTGAACGTGGTCCCCGCAGCGGGGCGGTTCGCGAGCCGCACGGTGCCGCCGATTCTTACGATGCCGGCCTTCACCGCGTCGAGTCCGACGCCGCGGCCGGAGACCGCGCTGACGTCGTCGCGTGTGGAGAAGCCGGGATGGAACAGGATGTCGAGGAGCTCGCGCTCGCCCGCGGGCGAATCTTCCGTCAATAGTCCGGCTTCGAGCGCGGCTGCACGGACGACTTCGAGATCGACACCGCCACCGTCGTCCTCGACGGTCACGTGGACGTTACCGGATGCTTCTTCGGCACGGATCGCAAGTCGCCCGCACGACCGCTTGCCCGCGGCGATCCGTGCGACCGGCGTCTCGATGCCATGATCGATCGCATTGCGCACCAAATGCACGATCGCCATGTCGATCGCTTCTGCAACGCGCGGCTCGAGGCGCACATCGGCGGCGTCGATCGTGAAGTCGACCTGCTTACCGAGCTCGCCGGCGAGCACCGCACCGGCCGCGCGCTGGCGTTCCAACAGCGGCGCGAGCTCGACCGCTTGCAGCCGCGACAGCTCCTGGCTCAACACGTGCCAGATCCGGCGCATCCGACCACGCGATGTGGAGTTGCGCGCGCCGAGATACTCGAGAAACGCGTCGGTGGCGGCGCGAGCGAGGCGCCTGCGTGTCTCTGGCGACAGCCGATCGGGCGACGTGTCTGCAGCCACGATCTGCAGGTGCGGGTTGGAGGGCCGGGTTCTGCGGAGCACGCGCGTCTCGCGGATCACGTCATCGACTTGCTGCACGAAGCCGTCGAGATCGATGCCACTCGTCCCCGCGGACTTCTTCTTGAGCAACATGCTGACGAACTGTGTCGCCATCGTGACGACGAGCTCGAAGTCCTCGGAGACGCGATAATTCAGTTGCGCCGCCAGCGCGAGCAACTCCTCTAGCTTCTGGGACAGCACGTGGACTTCGTCGTAGCCGACGACCTTCGCATCGCCTTTGAGCGTATGCAGGTCGCGCGACATCGCACGCACCGCTTCTTCGTCTTCCGCTCCCTGCAGCAGCGCATTCCACACCGACTCGACCCGACCAATCCGCTCGAGGGACAGCGACCGGAAGCGGTTGATGATTCCCTCCGGAAGGCTGCCGAAGCTCATGTCGTCACGTCTCGATCGTCACCAGGTCGACGGCAAAACAACTCAAGGCCGCGAGACTGCGACGCTGCCAGTGCATGTTCGGGTTGGACAGAAAGTGGATCCGGTACTGCTGCTCGGCGGGCAGCTCTTGCACTTGAGCCAGCCAAGTAACGAACACCTTGAACGACGACGAGTTCATGAACTCGAGCTCGCGAAGATCGATCTGGACCTTCGTGGCGGTCACGCGCAGCGCCTCGTCGTGCAGTGCCTTGACGTATTGATCGAGCTCGGGCTTCGCTTCGATGTCGGCGGTGCCACGGAACCGTGCGGTGATCACCGTCCCGACGATCTCGGCATCGCCAGACAACACCGGCGAGCGGAGCTTTGGCAGCTGTACCGTCATGGATTCAAGCCTCCGACGATCTTTGCGACCGCCCGAACACAAACCTTGTCGTTTTCGATCTCGTAGCTGAGATTCATCTCGGCCTCGTGGCGGATGCGCGCGAGCCCCAACCCGGAACCCTCCTTGCGCTTCGACGCAGCAGTCATCTGGCTCTGGTAGTAGGCATCGGGATCGGGCGCCGCCATGACTTCGTCAATGCTGCTTCTGATGTCGTTGACCCGGTCCTGCGCCGCGCGATTCCACGTCTTCACGCTCAGCAGATCGCCTTCGATCTCGATGCGGATCGCGGTCTCAGCATCGTTCGCATACGCGACGGCGTTCTCGAGCAGCTCGTGCGTAGCCAACGCCAACCGCGATGCGAGCTCCTGATCGACGAGCACGCGACGGTAAAACTCGCCGGTGAACCGGCGCACCGTCGATACGAGCTTGATGTTTGGCCTGAAAACCAGATGAAAGAACGGACGAGTCTCCATGAGCCCCCTGGAGCGAACAGTCTAGTACAAGCAGAAGTGAGATTTGCACTACGTGTGGTTGGTCAGTGCAGCATTTTGCTGCACCAGTGTGTGAGACGCACGCTCGGTGGTATGGGGACTTCAGAACCACATTGGTTCCGGGCTACGCTCTGTGTCATGCGCATGGTCCTTGGGGTGGTCGCGCTCGGCGCGCTCGTCGGTTGCAGTAACGATGATCCGCCGCCGGGCGAAACGTTGATCGACGATCGGTTTACAGAAGCCCAGTGGGCCGTCATCGAGACGCTCACGCTCGTCGAGGGTCCGCCGCCGAATCCGACGAATCGTTACGCCGACAGCCTCGCCCACGCCGCGTTCGGTCAAAAGCTGTTCTTCGAAAAGGGCTGGGCCGGGCCCCTCTTGGTCGACAGCGAGCTCGGTGCAATTGGTGAGACGGGCAAGGTCGCGTGCATCACCTGCCACGTCACGACCGCGTACTACACGGACACGCGTGCAAACAACAAGCAGTCCGTGGGCGCGGCGGTCACCGGGCGCAATGCACCGTCACTCGTCAACGTCACGTACTACGAGTGGGGCAATTGGGCGGGTGCGCACGACCAGATGTGGAAGCAAGGCGCGAATGGCCCCGAGAGCCGCGACAACTTCAACGGTAACCGGTTGCAAGTCGCCCACATGATCTACGAGAAGTACCGTGGCGACTACAACGCAATCTTCCCGATCCCGCTCGATCCGGCGCTCGATCCGATGGCCGCCGACGCGGCGCGGTTCCCGCCGACCGGCAAGCCCAAGTCCAGCTCAACGGCGCCGGATGGTGCGTGGGAAATGATGGACCCCGCGGACCAGCACATCGTCAACACGATCATGGCGAACCTCGGCAAGTCACTCGAGGCCTACGAGCGCATGCTGGTCAGCCGCGACGCGCCGTTCGATCGCTACGTCGCAGGCGACTACTCGGCGCTCAGCGCGTCCGCGAAGAACGGCCTCGCGTTGTTCATCGGCGAGGCCGCCTGCCACGGCTGCCACGAAGGTTCGACGTTCACCGATCAAGACTTCCACAACACCGGCGTATTGCAGACCGCAATGCCGCAGGACGAAGGCCGTTACCTCGACCTGCCGAAAGCGCTCAACAACACGTTCAGCGGCTCGGGCGCGTACAGCGATGACCCGGGTGCTGGCGCGGCCAAGGTCGCCGGCCACACGCTCAGCGACGAGCTCAAGGGCAAGTTCCGCACGAAGTCGCTGCGTCACGTCGAGAAAACGCCCCCGTACTTCCACGACGGCAGCATGGCGACGCTCGATGACGTGGTCGCGTTCTACAACGCGGGTGGCCACGAAACCGGGTTCCCCGGCACGAAGGATGCCCTCATGGTGCCGCTCAACCTGACCGATCAGGAGCTTGGCGACCTCGTCGAGTTCCTGGTGGCACTGACGGGCGAGCCGGTCCATCCGGCGCTGACCGTCGATACGTCGGCGAAGTAGGCGCTAGTTCTCCTTGATCTGATCGTACACGTGCTCGTGTCACGTGCACGTGCACGTGCACGACGGTAGCGGTGCACGAGTCAGATCAAACCAGCTAGTCCGCCGAATCGAGATTCACGGCGAGGCCGAGCCTCTTGATCTTGCGCGCGAGCGTGATCGCGTTGACGTCAAGATCCTTCGCGGTGCGGCGAATGACGTTGTTGTTGCGCTCGAGCGCGAGCTGGATGATCTTGCGCTCGAACGCGGCGACTTGCTCGTCGAGGCTACGACCATTGGCAGCGTCGTAGGCGCCAGCGGCACTGTCATCGCCACGCACATCGGTGGGCAGCGTCTCCCAGCGCAGGGGTTCCCCGGGTTTCGTCAGCAAGATGGATCGCTCGATCGCATTCTTGAGCTCGCGGATGTTGCCCGGCCAATCGTGCGCGAGCAGAGCCCGCTCCATACGCGGATCGACGCGATACAGCGGCCGTCGCAGCGCCTCGCAGATCGACTGCACGAAGTAGCGGGTGAGCGGCAGGATGTCGTCGGCGTGCTCTCGCAGTGGCGGAAGCTCGATGGGGAACCGATTGAGGCGGTAGTAGAAGTCCGAGCGGAAGCGCTGCTCCTTGACCGCTTGCTTGAGATCGACGTTGCACGCAGCGATCAGTCGAACGTCGACGCGCTTGGGCTTTGGGCCGCCGACCGGGCGAACTTCGCCTTGCTCGACCACGCGCAACAGCTTGGCCTGTAGCGTCGGCGACGTGTTCTGGATCTCGTCGAGGAAGATCGTGCCGCCGTCGGCAATCTGAAACAGCCCCGGATGGTCGGTGGTTGCGCCGGTAAATGCGCCCTTCACGTGACCGAACAGCTCGCTTTCGAGGAGCGTCTCGGTTAGCGCGCCGCAATCTTGCGCAACGAACGGCGTGTTCGCGCGCTTGCTCAGCACGTGGATCTCGCGCGCCGCGAGCTCTTTGCCCGTTCCGGTCTCGCCGGTCAGCAGCACGGGGACGTCGTGAACGGCGACGGTGCTGATCAGCTCGTAGACCCGCTTCATCGGCGCGCTCGCGCGCACGACATTGTTCGAGTGATTCGGCAGCTCGGGGTCGGTGGGTGTCTTCGAGCGCGGCTTTGGTGTGGTGAGGCTCTCGAGCTGCAACGACGCCCACCGTACTTCCACCTGCAAAGCCCACCGCTCGCAGCTGCGCTCGACCGCGAGCACCAACTGCTGGTGATCGAATGGCGTTGGCAGTGCCTCGTAGATGCGCCCTTTGTTGAACAACGCGGCGAGCTTGCCGAGCTCGATTTGCGTGCACAGCGTGACGGGCGGCGGCGGCAGCTCGCCCGGAAGTGGATCGGCATCAGCACGCACGGCGGCGATCGCATCCAGAAATTGCGTGAGGTGCACCTCGCAGTCGGTGAACACCACGATCGACGCCGCTGCGCGCAGCGTGGCCGCGCTCAGCTGCTCTACATCGTCGACCATCGCGAGGTCGAGATCGGCGAGAGCACGTGCGACCTCCGTCTGCTGCTCGACCGACGCGCGAGCGATCACGACGCGCGGGCGATGCGCGGTCAAGAACCGCCCGAGCGCCTCGGTGGCTTGTGCCGACAGCTCGCGAAACTGCGCACCCAACCCGAGCCTTCCGTCGGGGCGTAGGCGGCTTGCCCACGCGACGCGTGCGACGGCGCGAATCGGCCGTGGTCCATCGAGGAGGCCAAACTCGAGCTCGAGATCATCACCTGGCTGCGGAATTGTCTTCCCCGCCACGAGTCCGGTGAGTCCTATACCGCCGGGGCTCAGGTTGGTCGCCCAGCACTGACTCAGTCCCGACGCCGCAACGGGGGCGAAGAACGGGATCCTG
>DATDCH010000248.1:0-20218 GCA_036524455.1 Kofleriaceae bacterium
CGGCGGTCGGCGAGTTGATGACGCGGCCGATCAGCGCCGCGAGATCGCGCGAGCCGACGCGCGTCGTCCGGCGGATCCACTCGTCGAGCGCGTCGCGGAACTGCGCCGCACTCTGCCAGCGATCTTCCGGACGACGTTGCAGCGCGCGAACCGTGAGCACGCGGAGCTCGACCGGAAACTCCTGCGCGTATTTGTGCAGGCGATCGAGGCGCGCGTCGCGCACCATGAGCAGGATGTCGAGGTCGTTCGTCGACGTGAACAGCCGGCGCGCCATCACCATCTCGGCGAGCAGGATGCCGATCGAGAACAGATCGCTGCGCGCGTCGACGTCGGCGCCCGAGACCTGCTCGGGCGACATATAGCCGTACTTGCCCTTGAGCGTGCCGGCTTCGGTCTTGTGGCGGCGCTCGGCGGCGCGCGCGATGCCGAAGTCGGTCAGCTTGACGTCACCGCGCCACGACAGCAGCACGTTGCCGGGCGAGATGTCGCGATGGACGATCTTGAGCGGCCGGCCGTGCACGTCGAGTGCGTTGTGCGCGTAGTCGAGTGCCTCGAGCACGTCGCGCGCGATCAACGCGGCGAGATCGGGTGGCAGTCGGATCTGCGCGCGCGCACACTCGCGGAGCAGCGCCAGCACGTCGAGGCCATCGACGTACTGCATCGCGATGTACGGCGTATCGGCATCGGTGCCGAGCTCGTAAACGGAAACGATGTTGCGATGATCGAGTTGCGCGGTGATCCGCGCTTCGTCGATGAACATCTCGAGGAACGACTGGTCGCCGGCGAGGTGCGGCAAGATCTTCTTGATCGCGACCAGCTTCTCGAAGCCGAGGTTGCCGATCAGCTGGGCCTTGAACAGCTCGGCCATGCCACCCACCGCGACGCGATCGAGGATCTGGTATTTCCCGATCTGCTTGGGCGTGCCGCTGGTCACCAGATCCTCATCATACAGCCCGCCGAGAGCTGCCGTTAGACCTGCCAGTTTGGCAGCTTTGGCGGCGCCAGGCTCGTCTGCGTGGCGCGAACCGACATGACAAAACCACGCCACGCTCGCGGGTCCGCGCGCTTGCAGCGTGGCACGCGGGTTGATGAAGCACGGTGAAGGTCAGCGATGCACACCACCGCGCTTCATTGGGTCACCGCTGGCCTTCGTCGGACTTGGCTCGTCGCACTACTGGCGTTGATCGCGTGTTCGGTGTTTGCCGCATACGGGGTCTCGTCACTGGTCGAAGCGTCGTACTTGGATACGGACTCCCCTCGGTCCGCTCCTCTTCACACACCGGTCCAAGTAGTCGCCACACCCGCCAGCAAGCCAGATGGCTCCGAGCTCGTCGCGCGGAACATGTTCTGCTCGACATGCGAGGAGCCCGGCGGGTCAGGTCCGACGGATTCGTTTCATCCCGCCGCGATCCTGATCGCGACGAGTGTCGGGCGCGATCCCCGCGCCACGCTGCGTGTGCCCGCATCGGAAGCGCAAGGCAGCTGGGGACTTGGCGATGTCATACCCGGCGTCGGCCGCATCGAGCGGATCGGTTTTACGTCGATCGACGTACTCGACATTGCCGATCCGAAAAGACGCGGCACGCTTAGTTTGTTCGACGTTCTTCCCGGCGGCCGTAGCGATGCGGGTGCGGCAACACCTGCGCCTGCGGCCGCCGATCCATGCAGCGGTCGCTGCCGCAAGATCGACGATCACACGGTCGAGGTCGAGCGCAGCCTCGTGCGCGACCTGCTCGGCGGCTCGGTCAGCACGGCAGGCGCGCGCATCTCGCCGGTGACCAAAGACGGCAAGCTCGACGGCCTGCGCCTGTCCGGCGTGCGACCGAATTCGATCGCCGCAGCGGTCGGCTTCAAGAACGGCGACATCCTGCAAGCGGTCAACAACGAGAAGATCGAATCGGCGAACACGCTGCTGACGTTCTACGCGCAGCTCGACAACCTCAACAACGTGGAGCTCGCGGGCGCGCGCGCCGGCAAGCCGCTCACGCTGACACTCCGGCTCCGCTAGTCCTCGGCCGCAAAGCAATACAGGTGACCGTTGGAGTCGCGCACGCGGAAGTCGCGCAGCCCCCACGGCTGGCGCTTCGGCTCGCTCACGATCTCGACGCCGGCCGCCCGATACTTCGCGAACAGCCCGTCGAGATCGCGTCCGACGTGGATCCAGAAGTAGCCGCGATCGGCACGCGCGCCACCACCCTCGAACGGCACGAGCCGGATCCGCACCGCGGTTGGTCCATCGCGGTCGCCGCTCGAAACTCGCGCGTGCATCGGCGGCTCGCCGGAGACGAAGTCGACCTCGAAGCCGAGCGTGTCGCGGTAGTACGCGATCGCCGCGGCCACGTCTGCGACCTGGACCACGGGCTGGATCCCGTGCAGCTGATGCTCATCGATGTCGCGCGCGTTCATCGCGCGCACGATACACGCGCAGCGCTAGCGCGTCGCCATGAAGATGTCGAACGTGCCGTCGCGGCTCGACACGAAGACGAGCGTACGGCCGTCGGGCGACAGCCACGGATCGGCATCGGTAGCCGCGGTCGCGAGCTCGCTGACTTTCGTCACGTTGGTCCACGCATCGACCGGACTGGCGCGCGATGCGGTGAACAGATCGAGCGTGCTCGAGTCCGGACCGCGCGCGAACCACAGCAGCGTCGCCGACTCGTCGGTCCACGGATCGCCTTCGTACGCTGCGGTCGAAAGCTCGGTGACGACGGTTGGCGGGAGCCACGGATCCGCCTCCGCAGCACGCGTCGTGCGCCACAGATCGTATTCGCCACCGCCGCGCAGCGAAGAGAACATGCCGTACAGGCCGGCGAGCGCGACGTGCGGACCGGTCTCCTGGCTCACCGTGCACAGCTCGCCATGACGCACCGGTGCGCCCCACATGTCCGCGCGATTGCCGCGCGTGGTGATGTAGACGTCGTAATCGCCCGCGCCGCCGGGACGCCGGCTCGAGAACCACATCGTGAGGCCATCGGCCGAGATCTCCGGCGTGCTCTCGTCGACGGTCGTGTTGAGCTCGGCCACCGGTGACGGCACGCTCCACGCCTCGGTCGTGCTGGTGCGCCGCGACACCCAGATGTCCGCGCCACCCGTGCCGCCAACTCGATCGGAGTTGAAGTAGATCTCGAGCATGTCGGCGGTCAGCGTCGGATCGTCGTCGAGTGCAGTCGGGCTCGACAGCTCGGTGATGTTGGTCGGCATCCCAAACGGTCCGGTCGCGAACGCGTCGGAACCACCGGCACCGTCGCCAGGACTGCCACCGTCGCCACCGAGCGGATCGAACGCGATGCGTCCGCAGCCGACCAGCACGAGCACGAAGTAACCAAGGTGCAGCACGGCTTAGTCGGTTGCGAGCGTCGCGGTCGCGAGCTCGCTCCACTCGACCTGACGGCCGACGCGATACACCTCGTCGGTCAAGCCGGCCGGCACGCACATGGTGCCGTTGAAGCCGCTCCGTATGTAGAGCGGTTCGGTGACGGCGTCGCCGACCTCGAACAGCCTGAGGCCGCCACCGAGCAGCGTGTTGTCGACGACGGCCAGCCGGGGGCGCGGATGTGGCGGCACCGCACGCGCGACGTCGATCGTCGTCTCGCAGGTCGCGTCGATGAAGGCTGGAAATAGCTCGTGGTGTTGAGGATCGGGCATGCAGCGGTAGACATCGTCGGGGAACTTGCGCGGCACGCAGTCCGTGGCGAACTGCGTGTCGTGGAGAGCGCGCACGCGGGCTCGCACGCCTTCGCCGACCGCGTGCTGGAGCCGGATCCGCGCGACTGGGTACTCGTCGACGCTGACCGCGAGTGTCACGAGCTCGATCGGGTTGGCGATCTTGACCTCGAAGTAATCGCCATCCGTGGGATTGACGAGCGGCGCGCACGATCCGGTCGCCAGCGAGTACGCCGGGATCGCGGTCGCGCGCTCGCCGATCGCGGTGTACTCGCCATCGACGAGCGCGTTCTGTGGCGCTGCACAGCCCGCATCGACGCGGAGGTACGCGCGCGTGCATGCCGCATCCGCATAGAACAACGAGCTCGCCGTGGTGATCTGCGGTGCGAGCGGCAGCACGACCTCGCCCGCGAGCTTGCTGTCACCGAGGTATTTGTCGCGCAGGCCGAGCGGCAGCCGCATGCCATCGTCGCTCTCGCGACTACGAATCGCGATCCGATCGTCGCTGTTGGCGGTCATCGTGACGGTCGCGAATCGCTCCGGCCCGACTTCGGCACCGAGCACGCCGACCTCGAGCGCACTCGATGGTGACGGGAGGCAGTCGCCGCGCGTCGTCAGGTAGAAGAGCTGTGGCCTCGGGATCACGGCAACGATCGGATACACATGCCAGCGCCGCTGCACGTTGCACTTCGGATCGTAGTCGGCGACGTATTTGTAGATCTGCGGGTTCTCCGTCACCCGCATCGTGCACAGATCGTCGGTGAAGTACTTGCGATCGACGACCTCGACCTCGGGCGTGCACCGCGTGATGCCGTCGAGCCATGGCTGCGGGCTGCACGGCTCGTCGCGCTGCCGATCGAAGTAGACTTCGCCGTCGACAAACCGGCGGTCGACGAAGCGAAAGCCTTCTTCGGGCTGCCACTGCCGCGTGCCGTCGAAGTCGAACCACGTGATCCGCAACCGGCTGCCGCTGCGCACACCCTCGCCGTCCTCGGGCAGGTCATCGCCACACCCGGCCAGCAGCACGAACGGCAGCCACAGGCCACGCATCAGCTGCATCATAAGATCAGATGAGGGCGGCTTGGTTGGTTCTCGCGACGGCGCGTGCCAGGGCTGCGCCGCCGACGAGCTCAGCGCGCGCGCAGCTCGATGAGCCGCGCCGGCAGCGCGGCATACGCGAGCGCGCGTAGCCGCGCCGGCCATACTTCACTGCCGGTGCCGAGCATGCCGGCGAGCAACCGCTCGGCATCGAGCCGCGCGTTGCGCGTGCGCATGATCCGCCGCCATACCGCGATGTCGACTGCCCACCTGCGCGGCGAGCGATCCGCGAGCGCACCGACGCGGCGCACCGTGCTGCGCTCGTGACGCGGCAGATCGTCGAGCGGGCCGTGGTCGAGCACGCGCGAGGGCAGCGCACCACCGCCGGTCTCGACGAGCTTGTCGAGATCGGTGCGCAGGCCCGCCGCCGCGAATAGGTCGACCATGCGCACCCAACCGCGCGCGAACCGCTGCTCGTCAGGCGGCAGTTGCTGGAGCTCGCGCCCGTGCCGGCGCACCGCCAGCGTGATGCTCGCGAGGTGTGCGCGCCAGATCGCGACGCGCACGGCGTCGTGATCGCGCGACGACGCGAGCGTCCGCAGCGCGGCGTGCCACGCCGGCATCACGTCGTCGTACGTACGCTCGTGCTCGATCGCGAGCCGCGGCACGAGGTCGAGCTGCATCGCCGCGACGTACGGCACGACGCTGAGCGCGTAGTTGCACGCGCCCCACCAACTGTCGCGTGCGATCGAAGGGCTCGGAGCGGTGGCGAGCCGGCCGCTGCGGTGCTGCCACGCGAGCTGCGATGCGTAGCCCCAGAACGGGTGCAGCTCAGCTTCGCCGCCGAACCCGCCGTGCGTGCTCGTGCGCTCGACGAGCACCCGATACATCGCGAGTCGCGACGCCACGCTGTAGACGTCGGCCGTCGGCTCGCCGCACGCGCGCCAATCCTCGGCAAATGGCATGCGCGCGAGCCGATCGGACATGCAACGAGAATAGCGCCGCTGGCCTGCGCGTTACTTGCTCGCGTGGCGCGTGCCGACGAGAATCGGTCGATGCCAGCCACCGAGCCTCCTCGCCGCGGCGGCGGTGCGCTGGCAGTCGGCGCTGGCATCTTTCTGTCGCGCATCGCCGGGCTCGTGCGCGAGCGTGTCCTTGCCCACTACCTCGGGCTGTCGGTCGCCAGGGATGCATTCAATGCGGCGCTGAAGATTCCAAACTTTCTCCAGAACCTATTCGGCGAAGGCGTTCTCTCGGCGTCCCTGATCCCGGTCTACGCTCGTCTGCGCGCCGAGGGTCGCGACGACGATGCCTCGCGAGTCGCTCGCACGATCGGCACCCTGCTCGCATTACTCGCCAGCGTGATCGCGCTCGCGGGTGTGTTCGCGGCTCGCCCGCTTGTCGAGCTGTTGCTCCCCGGCTTCACCGCGGAGCAGAGCGAGCTGACGATCACGCTCGTCCGCGTGCTGTTTCCCGGCACGTCGCTGCTCGTGATGAGTGCGTGGTGCCTCGGCGTGCTCAACAGCCACCGGCGATTCTTTCTCAGCTACGTGTCGCCGGTGCTATGGAACGTGGCGCTGATCATCGCAGCGATCATTGCCGGTCAGCGCGGCGACGATGACATCGCGTTATGGGTCGCGTGGGGTGCGGTGATCGGATCGGCCGCGCAGCTCGGGATCCAGCTACCGACGACGATCGCGCTATTGCGCAGCGCGCGCCCATCGCTCGCGGTGCGCGATAGCGGAGTGCGCACGACGCTGCGCGCGTTCGTGCCGGTGCTGCTCGGTCGCGGCTCGGTACAGATCTCCGCGTTCATCGATCAGGTGCTCGCGAGCTTCCTCCAGGGCACGTACGCCGCGATTGGCGCAGCGCAGACGCTGTACCTGTTGCCGGTCAGTCTGTTCGGGATGGCGGTGTCCGCCGCCGAGCTCCCGGAGATGTCGAGCGCGACCGGCGACGACCAAGCGCGCGGCGAGCAGCTGAGAACGCGGTTGCGCAGCAGCTTGCGGCGCGTCGTGTTCCTCGTCGTGCCATCGGCGATCGCGTTCGTCATGATCGGTGACTCGATCGTCGCGCTCCTGTTCCAGACCGGCCGGTTCACGAAAGACGACACGGAGCTCGTGTGGCTGATCCTGACCGGCTCGGCGATCGGCCTCGTGCCCGCAACGCAGGGGCGCCTGCTCGGCTCCGCGTTCTACGCGCTGCATGACACCAAGCGGCCGCTCTACGCAGCGCTCGTGCGCGTCACGATCAGCGCCGTGCTGGGGTACCTGTTCGCGCTGCCGCTCCGCGGCCACTTCGGCTACTCCGCCGCGTGGGGCGCATTCGCGTTGACCGCGTCTTCCGCATTCGCGGGCTGGATCGAATTTGGCCTGCTCTTCCGCTGGCTCGGCAAGCGGATCGGTGGCGTGCCGCTACCGGTGCGCCTGCTGTTCGGCTCGCTCGCGGCCGCCGTGCTCGCCGGCGCCGCCGGATTTGCGGCCGGTTACTTCACGCACCGCTACGTCGCGATTCCAGTGTTCGGTGTCGTCTATCTCGGCATCATGGCCGTCGCCCGCGTACCCGAGACGCAAGCAATTACGCGTCGCATCTTGCGACGCCGGGCGTAGGATCGACGCGTGCGGTTCGGGTGGATGGCGGCGCTCGCGCTCGGCTGCGGTCGGCTGTCGTTCGATCCGCTCGGCGACGGCGGCGACGACGTTGCCACCGGCGACGCAGGCAGCGGCAATGACAGTGGCAGCACCGGCGGCGATGCGTACACACCGATCGCCAGCCACGGTCACTTCGTCGAGGTGCAGATCACGACCGGCATGAACCTCGGCGGGATCGTCGGCGCCGACAACTACTGCCTGACCACGCTCACGAACGGGACCTGGCTCGGCAAAACCGAAGCCGTCACCGCCGGTCAGCTCACCGCTGAACGCGTCAACGCATGGCTGTGCACGATCGATGGCTGTCAGAACATGCGGCCGAGCCTGCCGTATCGCTATAGCTCCGCGGTCAACACCACGCGCGGCGGCGCGATGTTCATGTCGAACGCGATGGGCTACCTCGCGAACGACGGCCGCGCGTTCTCCGAAGACACGGTGTTCGGCGGCGACGCCGGGTTCGCCGATTACTTCACCGGCCGCACGACGAACAACCTGCCCCAAACCACGACGTGCATGGACTGGTCGGTGACGACGGGCATGACGTTCGTCGCCGTCAACGACACGCCGTTCTATCCGGAGAAGCTCAGCAAGTACTCCGAGCGCTGCGACTTCGTCAGCCACATCATCTGTTACGTCGATCCGTGACTCCAACGACTTCGCCGCGATCTCCAACTTCGATCTGAAGTGATCAGCTGAGTCGCAAGCCCATCTCGTCGATCATGTGCAGCATCGCTTCCGCGTTGCCGCGCGCATCGTCGAGTGGATCGTGCGTGTGCTTCGTTTTGCGCAGGTGCTTGAACGACGAGCGCAGGCTCTTCGTCAGGCCTTTGTAGAGCGAGCCGAGATTCTGCGACGAGAACCCAAACGGGTTCTTGCCGAGGAAGTGATGGAAGTACCAGCACACGAACTGCCAGTCGAAGCCGTTGTTGTCTGACACGAACGTCGGCTGACCACCGCCGAGCTTGCCGAGCCATACGGCGAACCGCTGCATCTCTGATTTCGGATCGGCGAATGCGAGCGTCTGCTCGCGCGTGAAACCGCTGACCGCGAGCGCGTCGGGTATCCAGCGCTCCGAGATCGGCCTCAGCTGGGCGGAGAACGTGCGGTCGAGCGCCGGCTCGACGACGATCGCGCCGAACGAGATCATCGAGAAGTCGCCGGGGATGGGTCCATCGGCCTCGATGTCGACCATCACGTAGGGCATCGCGTTACTCGACGGGCAGCTCGTACGCAGCGGTGACCGCGCGCTGCACGAGATACGACACGCTGCGCTCTTCCGCCCTCGCGCGATCGTGCAGCTCGGCCCACATCTCGACCGGCAAGTAGATCGATTGCATGCGGCGCGGTCCCGCCGGCGAGCGGAAGCCGGCCGGCACGTCATCGGCAGCGAGCTGCCATGCGCCTTGCACGAGGATCGAGAGCGAGCTGTCTTGGTTCCAGCCGCGCTGCTCGATCGACTTCAGCATCGAATCGGGGAACGCGACCGGCGTGCGCACGAGCGTCACGCCCACGGCTTTGAAATCGTCGGCAGTGAGCTCGTCGGGGAACATGCCGGTCTCGTCGAAGTCTTCGCAGTCGTAGACATCACCTTCGACGACCTGCCAGCCGTACGTGCGTTCGTCGTCGACCGCACGCGCGCGGATCGATCTGCCCGGCAAGTCGATGGCCGCTGCGAGCAGCAGGGCCTCGGCGCTCTCGATGGTGTGCGCCTTGCGATCGGCCTGCAGCAGCGCTTCGTGGCGGCGTGCGATCGCGCGCTCCTCGGCGCATAGCTGCGGCCACCCCCAATCGATCTCGACATCGTGCAGCAGGCTCGCCAAGATCATGCGACCGGGCTTACCACGGGGTCGGTTTGTAGTCTTTGAGAAACAGCCCCCACTGGTGCGATCCCGAATTGAGGCCCGCGAAGATCGGATCGATGATTCGCGCCGCGCCATCGACGATGTCGAGCGGCGGATGGAAGCCATGGATCTGCTGCTTGCGCTCGGCGTGCGCGAGCGGATCTTCGTCGGTGACCCAGCCGGTATCGACGCTGTTCATGTGCACGCCGTCTCGCACGTAGTCCGCAGCCGACGTGCGCGTCATCATGTTGAGCGCCGCCTTCGCCATGTTCGTGTGCGGATGTTTGTCGGTCTTCCAGCGCCGGTAGAACTGACCCTCCATGGCACTGACGTTCACGATATGTGCATCGCGCGACGCAACGGCGGCGAGCAGCGGGCGCAGCCGCGCATTGAGCACGAACGGTGCGACCGCGTTGACGAGGTGGACCTCGAGCAGCTCGGCGGTCGGCACGTCGGCGAGCGTCATGCGCCAGCTATTAAAGTCGCGCATGTCTACTTGCTGCAGATCCTGATCGAGGCGCCCCTTCGGATAGAGATGACTGCCGCGCTCGAGATCTTCGGCGAGCAGCGGCACCTGCGAGAGCACCGCGCTCTTCCACAGGCCGGTCGCTTGGATCTCGCCGGATGCGGCCAGCTGCAGCTGCGAGCCACCCGGCCCGCCTAACAGGGCGCGATTGCGATCGAGCACCGTGCGCTCGAACGCGGTGTGCGGCGGTTCGTCTTCGCCGACGACGACGTGATCGTACCAACCCGCCGGGCGCCGCACGGTCTGACACGCGTTGTTGATCAGCGCGTCGAGTCGCGGTTGCGTCTGCAGTAAGTGGCGCGCGAGCAGCTCGACGCTCGGCGTGTGACGCAGATCGATCCCGTAGACGTGGAGGCGCTGCATCCACTCGGCGCTGTCGGGCTCGCGTGCGTAGCGGCGCGCTGCATCGCGCGGAAACCGCGTCGCGACGATCACCTCGGCGCCCGCGCGCAGCAGCATCACGGCCGCCTGGTAGCCGATCTTGACGCGCGCGCCGGTCACGAGCGCGACGCGCCCGCGCATGTCGGCGGTCTGCTCGCGCTTGGCGAAGTTGAGCTCCGCGCACGGCGGACACATCTGATCGTAGAAGTGATGCAGCTCGTGGAATTCGATCTTGCACACGTAGCACTGGCGCGGATGTTCGACGCGAGCGCCTTCTTCGCGACGCGCCTCGGCGGCGGCCCACTCGTCGTCGCCCTCGTCGTCGCGCAGCGGTGCATCGAGCGCGGTCCACTGCGGCTTCGGCAGCGGTGTGCGAAACACCGGCTCGCGACGCAGCGCGCGGATGCCGGTTTGATCGAGGATCGCACGATCGGCCTCGCGCCTCGCCCTCACGCGCGCTCGCGCCAATACTTTGCCGAGCGCCTTGCGGCTGTAGCGATCCGGCCGCGACAGCTGCCCGGCGGCGGTGACCAGCCGGATCCGCAGCTCTTCATCGAGCTCGGCGAGCTTGGGCAAGTCGCCGCCAAGCCGCTCGAGTAGCTCGACGGCGGCGCGAACACGCTCTTCCAGATCATCATCCTCGGACACGGGTGATGTAATGTGCCCCGCCGCATGATCATCGCCAAGCGCCTCAAGGGCAAAGCCATCGCCGCCTGGTTGGGGCCGACCGGGGACGCCGCACGCCGCGCCGTCGCCGGTATCCGCCAACAAATCACGAAGGAGCCGCGCCGGCTCGACTTCTACTTCGACATTGCAGATCCATGGAGTTACCTCGTCGGGCAGGCGGTCAGCCGGCTCGTCGGGGCGTATCCGGTGGAGCTCGGTGTCCACATCGTGACGACGCCCGCCTCCGACGTGGACCCCGCTCCAACGCTGCGCCCCAAGCATGCGGTGCGCGACGCCCAGCAGCTCGCCGAGCTCTACGACCTCGACTTCCCGGGTAAGAAGGAAGCCGAGCCGGGCGTGCTCCGCGAAATTGGCAGCGCGCTGGTCTTGGACCGGCCCGCGAAAGACCAGCTGCGCGCCGCGCTCGAGCTGACGAAGGCGATGTGGCAGAACGATCGCAAAGCGGTCACGAAGCTGCTCGGCGTCTGGGGCACCGAGACCACGAACGCGGTCGCGCCGATCCTCAATTCGAACTACGAGGCGCTGCGCAAAGCCGGCCACTACCAGGGCGCGATGCTCGCGTACGGCGGCGAGTGGTACTGGGGCATCGATCGCCTGCCCTATCTCGAGGCGCAGCTCGCGACCGATCTCGGCGTCGCGCAAGCAAACGTCGTCGCGATGCGGCCCGAAGCGGAGCGCGGCGCACTCGCGCTGTCGAAGAAACCGTTGTCGTGCGAGATGTGGCTGTCGTTCCGCTCGCCGTACTCGTACATCGCGATCGAACAGATCGAATCGATCTTGGGCGATGTGCCGCTCGTGCTGCGGCCCGTGCTGCCGATGGTGATGCGTGGGTTGCCGATGCCGTCGATCAAGAAGCTCTACATCGTGCGCGACGCGAAGCGCGAAGCGGATCGGCAAGGCATTCCGTTCGGCGAGCTGTGCGATCCGGTCGGCCCTGGCGCGGAGAACTGCGTCGCGCTCGCGTATTGGGCCGAACAGCGCGGCAAGCAGCTCGCGTTCGCGAAGTCGGCAATGCGCGGCATCTGGGCCGAGGCGCGCGACATGACGGAGTACGTGGACCTGCGCTACGTGGTCGAGCGCGCGGAACTTCCCTGGGCCGAAGCGCGCGAAGCGCTGGGTAAGCCAGAGGCTGCCAAGTGGGCACAGGGCAACGCCGCGGACCTGGCGGTGATTGGCCTGTGGGGCGTGCCATCGTTTCGATGCGGAGAATTCGTGGCGTGGGGCCAAGATCGGCTGCCTCTGCTCGCCGACCGGTTGCGCCGCCACCGCCTCGTAAATCCTTCGTGAATCACCGACGGTGACGTGATATCACCGCGGCGATTTCATGCGACTGCCGCCGGTGGCGCGGCTCGTACTTGAACGGAGACGATGCATGACTGAGCAGAAGCAAGATGGCGTCGTGGAGCTGACGGGCGCAGGTGTCCCTGCGGATCAAGGATTGTCGAGCCTTGGCATGCTGATGCAGCTGGGCGGCAACATGTTCGCGGCGCTCGCTGGTTTCGTCGCGTTCATGACCCTGCTCGCTCCCGGCATGCGCGACGAGACGCTGTGGATGATCGTGCTGATCGGTGCGTCGATCACGCGCTCGCTGTTCCACCGCAACGCCGGCTCGCAGCTGCTCTACGGCGCGCACTCGATCACCACGGAAGGCTCGAACCAGCGGCTCGCCGGCATTCGTCGTTACATCGGCGTCGCGATCCTGCAGACGTTGCTCACCGGCGCGATGCTGGGCGGCAAGTTCCACATGGAAGCCAAGATGGTGCTCGGCATCGTGCTCGGCCTCGCCGTGTGGCCGGTCACGCTCGCGATCCTGATGGCGCTGCCGCGGTTCCGCCGCTTCAAGGATGATCTCCCGCTCAGCGAGGACAAGGGCTTCGAGAGCGCATCGATCTTGATGACCGTGCTCGGCGTGAGCGGCGCGATCTTCTCCGGCTGGCTGCTGTTCCTGATGCTCGACCTGCCCGGTAAAGCGATGACGAAAGGCCCGGGCGTATTGATCGTGCTGTCGCTCGCGCTACTCGTCGTGCGCTCCGTGCTCCACGTGCAGGCCGGCATGTCGGGTCTGCGCGAGACCAGCGTCGATCGCTCGGTCGAGCTGGCGAATCGCTATGCGAACTTCGGCGTGATCAGCTCGTTCTGCGCCGGCGGCGCGATGCTGATGGGCATGATGACGCTCCAGATGAGCGTGATCGGCCTCGCGGCGATCTGCGCGCTGTGCTGGGTCCTGATGTCGTGGCCGCTGATCATCCGCCGCTTCTATAGCGATCGGCAGTTCGCCGATCTGCTCGCGGGCACGGATGCACCGATCCACCGCCGTGCGCCCGATGCGGGCCTCACCGGCCTCGGGTGGCTCTTGATCGCGCTCGCCGCGTACAGCGCCTCGTTCCTCGTACCGCAGCTGGTGTTCCCCGATTTCGGTGGTCGCGGCAAGCTCGACTCACTGATGTCACTCGGCGGCGGCTTCGGGTTCCGCTCGGTGTGGTTCTCGGTCGGGCTCGTCGTGCTTCAGGCGTGGGCGGGCTTCGAGCTGGTGCGCATGAGCCCCCAGGCACGCATCATCGCGACCGTGTTCGGCGTCGTCGGTGCCATTGTCACCGTCTACATCAACTGGCCGATCCTGCAGATGTTCAAGGGCGGGCGGGGGATGCCCGGCGTCGAGGAATCGATGCTGCTCCCCGCACTGGCGCTCGCGCTGATCGTTCCGATCTCGACGCTCGTGCTGGTCAACCGCAAGATCGCGCCGACCGCGCGCGCCCGGTTCCGTCAAAAGCCGCAGGCGACGCCGCCTACATCGCCTGCCTGAACCGTCGCACTGCCTCCCCACAACCGTAGTACGATGAGGGCGTGCGCTCCGCCGAGGAGTTCGGGCCGTATGTGGTCTACGAACAGATCGGGCTGGGAGGTATGGCGACCGTGCACCGCGCCGAGACCCAAGGCATTGCCGGGTTCTCGAAGCAGGTCGCGCTCAAGCGCATGCTGCCGAGCGTCGCGTCGGATGCAAACCTCGTAAAGTCGTTCATCCGCGAAGCGCGACTCGCGAGCCACCTGCGTCACGCGAACGTCGCACAGACGTATGACCTCGGCAAAGTCGGCGAGACGTACTTCATCGCGATGGAGCTCGTCCCGGGGCGCAACCTGCGCGAGATCCTAAAACACTGCGCGCACTCCAACGTCCACATGCCGCTCGCGATCGCGATGAACATCGTCAACCAGATCGCCGACGCGCTCGATTACGCGCACAACCTGTGCGACGAGACCGGCCAGCCACTCGGCATCATCCACCGCGACGTGTCGCCCGCGAACGTGATCGTCAGCGAAGGCGGTACCGCGAAGTTGATCGACTTCGGCATCGCGAAGGCGTCGGGTGGCGGCATGCAGACGATGAGCGGCACCGTGAAGGGCAAGTTCAGCTACATGGCGCCCGAGTGCCTGATGGGCGATGTCGATGCGCGTTCGGACCTGTTCGCGCTCGGCGTGATCGCGCACGAGCTGCTGTCGAATCGCCCGCTGTTCCAGGGCACGGACGACATGGACACGCTGTACCGCGTGAAAGACATGCCGATCCTGCCGCCGTCGCGGGTCAATCCGCAGGTGCCGCCGGAGATCGAGGCGATCATCATGACCGCGCTCGATCGCGATCCCGAGAAGCGCTGGCAGCGCGCGACTGCGATGCGCCAAGCGCTCACCACCGAGACCCAACGCCTTGGCCTCGTCGCGCACAACGCGCAGGTCGAGGAATGGATCGACCGCGCATTCACGGGGGTGTTCGACGAGCGGTCGGAGCCGAGCATCGAGATCAACAGACACACCGTCGAGCTCGCGCAGGGAACCGTGCCCGACGAGTTCTCGCATCAGGCGGACTCGCTGCAGACGACGATCCGACCGAGCGGCAGCAGGCCGATCCCAGCGCTGTCGAGCGAGTGGAAAGTCGCGACCGATGTGCCGACGCTCGACGACAAGGTCGGCGAGACGACGCTGACCGACGCGCCGCCGGTGACCGAGGCGCCGCCGATGAGCGTGTTCGAAGTGCCGACCGTGGCCGTGCTGCCGCAGCAACAGATCGTCGACGACTGGAACACGCCGAGCGCGGTCGACACGCGCGACGATCGACCGAGGCTCAACGAGTGGGCGGCGTCGAGCTCCGACGAGACGCGCGAGGTCCAACACTCCGATATCGCCGAGCACATCGAGCGCAGTCGCACCGCGGGCCCAAGCTCGCCCCACGTGATCTCGCGCGCTGCGCGGAATTCGAGCACGCCGCCCCCTGCACACGACAGCTCGCCGACGCTGCCACAGGCCACTACGCGACCGAACGCGCCGCACCCGCACGCCGCCGATGTCACGCGACCGAGCACGCCGCAGCTGCCGCAGACGCAGCCACGCGCCAGCTCGCCGCAGCACCACAAGCGGCCGAGCTCACCGCAAGAGCCAGCGCGGCGGCCGAGCGCACCCGTTCCGCAGCAGGAAACGCGGCGCCCGAGCGCGCCACCTCCGCAAGGGCGCCCGCCTTCGCCGATCCCGGCTAGCGGTGCGCGTACTGCACCGCAAGCTGTGCAGCAACCACCGCCGGTCGGCGGACCGATGAGTGGCTCGCGCACGGTGCCGCAGTTGCCCAAGCACGAGAACGACCCCGACGCAGCGACGACCGAGATCAACGTCAGTCGGTCTGCCGTGCTGCACGAGGCCGCCGTCGGATCCGTGCTCGACGACCTCGAGGAACGGAGCAGTGTGGTTCCTTCAAAGGAAGCGTCTGGACCGGGCGGGAACTTCTTGCTCGCGCTTTTGGTGTTGATCGCCGCCGGTGGGGCCGCAGCCGTGGTTTACTTCGCGCTGCCGTACCTCACCTGACGATGACCAAGCGACGTATCGCCCTGATTTCGACCGGCGGAACGATCGAGAAGACCTACGACGAGCTGTCTGGTGTGCTCGCGAACCAGGTCTCGGTTCTCGACGTCATGCTCGCTTCGCTCGAGCTGCGCGGCGTCGAGGTCCGGCGCATCGCGCTGATGAACAAAGACAGCATCGACATGTCGACCGACGATCACACATTGATCGCCGAGACCGCGCAGCAGCTGGCGCGCGAGACCGCAGGTGTCGTAGTCGTGCACGGGACCGATCGGCTCGCCGCCTCCGGCGATCGCCTCGTCGAGCTCGCCGGCACGCCTGCGTCGCCGGTCGTGTTCACCGGCGCGATGCGTCCGTACGAGCTGCGCTCGACCGATGCCCTGCAGAACCTGACCGAAGCGCTGCTCGCCGTGCAGATCCTGCCACCTGGCGTGTACGTCGCGATGCACAACCAGGTGCTTCAGTTCCCGGGCGTGCTCAAAGACAAGCACGCCGGCACGTTCGTCAAGGAGCAGCAGGGCTGATGTTCGAGGTCGGCCGCGCACTGCCGGCACTACTCGACGCGCTCAACTCGGCGGGCGTCGGGTTCGTGGTGTTCGTCGTACGCGACGGTACGACCGAGAAGGTCTACGCGAACAACTTCCTCGCGACGAGCCTGGGCTACACGCGCGAAGAGTGGCTGGCGACGCCGCTGTGGCACGCGATCGCAGCCGATCAGAAACCGGCGATCGTTCAGATCTTCGAACGCGCGGCGACCGACACGATTCCTGCCGCCGTCGAAGTGCGGCTGATCCACAAGGATGGCCACGAGATCCTCGCCGAGGTCGCTGCGGGTCGTACCGACCTCGATGGCGCGCGGTACATGGTCTGCGTCGTGCGCGACATGCAGCGCCAAACCCAGCTGTCGCTGCTCGAAGCAGATCGGATCGCGCTCGTCGGGGCGCTCGCCGCCGGCTTCGCGCACGAGACGAACAACCCACTGACGTCGGTGCTGCTCAACCTGCGCTCGCTACGCAAGCAAGTCGTCTCGAACCTCAGCGACGCAGCACAGTCGAACGCGCTGCGCTGTCTCGAGGACATCACCACCGGTGCCGAGCGCATCGCAAGCAACGTCCGCGCGCTCCAGACGCTCGCGACGCGCAGCGCGACGCAATCGATCGATCTCGCGGCGGTCGTATCGGCAGCACTGCGCCTGGCCGCACCCACGCTAGAGCCCCGCGCCCACGTGATCCGGCAGATCTTTCCGGTCGCGCCGGTCGCCGGCGAGGAGTCGCGCATCGGTCAGGCGGTGCTCGCGATGTTGCTGTTCTCGAGCTCGGGTTTCGACGGCGAGCAAACGTCGGCGAGCAATCGCATCGTCGTGGCGGTCGAAGAACGCGACGCGGCGGTCGTCGTCGAAGTCTCCGACAACGGGCGTGACCTCACGGGTGAGGAAGTCCAGCACGCGTTCGATCCGTTCTTCCGCTCGCCGGTACGCGGTGCGGGTGTCGGTGTCGGGCTCGGCGTCGCGCGCTCGGTCGCGATCACGCTCGGTGGCGAGGTCACCCTCGCGAAGCGCACCGGCGGTGGCGCCGTGATTACGATGCGCCTGCCGCTGGCGCCGGACCGGAGTCCGGCCCCAGCGGATCGATGACACGGGGTGGCGCCTGCTCACGCATGACGAGAAAGATCGCGTGCGCTGTCGCGACCGGCGTCGCGCGATCGGCCTGCCACGCCTCGACGCGCACGTTCGCGACGCGCCGGCCGTGCCGCGTGACGATGCTGCGCGCGTGCGTGTCGAGCGGCGCGCCCGATCGCAGGTAGTCGACCGTCAGCGTGATCGTCTTCGGCAGCACGATCGTCTCCGCACGCCACAGCAGCTCGAAGATCGCGGCCGACTCGAGCAGCGCGCCGAGCGTGCCGCCGTGTAGCGCGGGCAGCGCCGGGTTGCCGATCAGATGATCGGAATACTTCATCGTCGTGATCAGCTCGTCGCCTTCCATGCGCGCCGATAGGCCGAGGAAGCGCGAATATGGAATCAGATCGAACAGCGCCTGGAAGTCACCCGAGCGCTTCGCTTCCTCGAGTCGGTCAACGAGGCTCATTTCTTGGTCCCCGCAGCCTTCGTGCCGAGCATGAACGTACCCATCGACGTCGCGATCGGATCCGCCTCGTCGTCGTGGTACGCGACCGCGCGCGTGAACGCGACGTTGCGAGTCAGCCGGTAACAATGGGCGCGACACCGGATCTCTTTGCCGACCTCACCCGCGCGCAGGTAGTCGATGCGCAGGTCGAGCGTCGCGATCGAGCTCCACTCGGTGAGCGCAGCGAACACGGCGGCTCCCGAGCACGCATCGAGCAGCGCGGTGATCGCGCCGCCGTGCAACACGCCGGTATCCGGGTTGCCGACGAGCTTTTCGTCATACGGCAGCGAGAACACCGCCTCGGCGCGCTGGAACTCGACGACCTTCATACCGAGCGCCCGGTTGTGCGGAATGGCGTCGACAAATCCGCGTGATACTGGAAGCGGCTTGTCTTCATTCGACATGCGCCGCACAGTATAGGCCCTCATGAGCCGGGCGCCGATTCCGACGTGGTACTTCGCGATGGTCGTGGTGCGCCGCGGCCACCGCTTCCTGCTCACGCAGGAACAAAAATACGGCTCGACCTGGTCGATTCCCGGTGGTCGCGTCGAGCCGGGCGAGTCGATCGTGCAAGCGGCGCAGCGCGAGGTCCTCGAAGAGACCGGCGTGCCCGTCCGCATCGACGGCATCCTGCGCATCGAGCACGCCGCCTCTGACAACACCGCGCGCGTGCGCGTACTGTTCGTCGGCACGCCGATCGACGACACCGAGCCCAAGACGGTCGCCGACGAGGAGTCGCTCGGTGCGGCATGGCTCACGATCGACGAAGTCCGCACGCGCAAGCTGCGCGGTGCCGAGCTGCGCGCGCTGCTCGAGAGTGTCGAAGCCGGGCGCCAGGTGTACCCGCTCGACCTGCTCGGGCAACGCGAGCTGTCGGTCTGACATGCTCCAGCAACTCGGGTGGGAGCTCTACTGGGACGACCTGAGGCGCAGCGTCGATCCAGACTGCGCGCTGTCCCCAGTGCGCATCATCTCCGAGCATCGCGGCGCGTACCACGCGAGCGACAGCACCGCCGTCGCGTGGGTCGAGCTGACCGGTCGCGCCTTTCACCGCGCGCAAGACAAACGCGAGCTGCCGACGGTCGGCGACTGGGTGATGGTCGAGCGCTGGGCCGATGCAGTCGCCGGTCAAGGCGCGGGCGTCATCCGCCACGTGCTCGGCCGCAAGAGCCTGCTCGTGCGCAAGGCCGCGGGCGAAGCCACGTTGCCGCAGCCGGTCGCGGCGAACGTCGACACCGGCATCGTAATGACGTCGGCGAACAAGGACCTGTCGCCGAAACGCATCGACCGCTACCTCACGCTGCTCCGCGACGGCGGTATCACGCCCGTGCTCGTGCTGTCGAAGATCGACCTCGTCGCCGATCCACAGCCGCTGCTCGCCGAGCTACGTGCGGTCGCGCCGTCGCTCGAGACGTTCGGCGTATCGACGATCACCGGCGCAGGGATCGACGCGATTCGCTCACTGGGCGGCACCTGCGCGACCACCGTGCTACTCGGCAGCTCCGGTGTCGGCAAGTCGTCGTTGCTCAATGCCGTGCTCGGCGAACAAGCGCAGCTGACCCAGCCGATCCGCGACGACGAGCGCGGCAAGCACACCACGACCCGCCGCGAGCTGTTCGCTACCGATCGTGGGCTATGGATCGATACGCCCGGCATGCGCGAGCTCGCCCAGTGGATCGACGATACCGACGACGACACCGTGTTCGACGACATCACCGCGGTCGCCGAGCAGTGCAAGTTCCGCGACTGCCAGCACGGCGCGGAGCCTGGCTGCGCGGTGCGCGCCGCTGTCGAGGCCGGCACGCTGCCCGCCGATCGGCTCGCGAGCTTCCACAAGCTCGCCGGCGAGCGTGTGATAGGCGCGCACAAGCAGGAAGCGGCACGCCGGCTGGCCGAAACCCGGAAAGCGAAGGCAAAACGCTACGCGCCTCGGCCAGGCAAGCCTGACGACGAGCGCTGACTTCTTTCTCGCTTCCGCGCGCCGGCTGGGCGAGGATCGATCGTGGAGGGGTTATGCGTAGACTCGCGCTCGTAATTGCAGTGCTCGCCGCGTGTGGCGACGACGACAGCGGCGGTGGCTCGATTCCAATCGAGGATCTCGACGGCGCGCTGATGAATGCGTTCTGCAACCTCTATGTGGCGTGCGGGCTGATCGACGACACCGCGACCTGCCGCTCGCTCGACATCGACCTCGCCACGGATCCGAACGTCATCGCAGCGGTCCAGGCGGGCAAGGTCATCTACCACGGCGACAACGCGCGAGCGTGTTTGGCGACGCTTGCCGGCACGAGCTGCGATCGCAATGCGCTCGATCGCGGGGACCCCGAAGCCTGCGATCTGATGTTCGAGGGCACGGTCGCGGCGAACGGACAGTGCGCGCTCGACGAGGAGTGCTTGTCCCAGCAATGCGACGTGCTGTCGTGCCCCGACGCGTGTTGCCAGGGCACGTGCTTCGGTGATGCG
>DATDCH010000249.1:0-16370 GCA_036524455.1 Kofleriaceae bacterium
GGTGCAAGTCTCGCAATCGCCTTGCACCCAGACCTGGATGTCCGCGCGGGCGGCGAGCGTCGCGCCGGCGGGTGCGGTCACCACCGGCGAGGTGCCGTCGAGCGTCGTGTTCGTCACGCGATAGCCGGCGAATCCCATGGCGGGCGCGGGGGCGATCACGAACTCCTCGGTATCGATCGAGCCGGTCTCGCCAGCCGCCGCACCGAAGTACCGCACGAGCGACGTCGCTCCGATCGTGATCGGGCCAACCGGTGTTGTTCCGTTCGCCGACGCCTCGGTCGGCATCGAGCCGTCGAGTGTGTAGTAGATCGTCGTGTCGGGATCGGCGGCCGCGAGTGTGATCCCGACCGGCTCGGCAAAGCCGCCCCACATGAACGGCGCAGGTCCGGGCGACGAAAACACGCGCGGGCCGACGCCTTCGTCGTCGAACGGCTCGATCGGAAACGCGATGTGGCACCCGCTCGCCATCGCGATCGCGAGTAACAAAGATGCGCCCCACATCGCGCCGACGATCACACGCGCACCAAGCCGCTTCAACGCGCGGGCGACGGGCGATGCTCACAGCTGGTGATGAGCCTCGCTCGACGGTCTGCGCGTGGTGCGCAGCCGTCGCGAGCCGCGAAGGCTACGCGTTGGCCGGCTTGTCGCGGCCAAACGGGTCGCCGCGCAAGCTCTCGGTGTGCAGCGCGCACCGCCATTTGCCATCGCGCTTGACCCACACCGACGCGTCGTAGGCCTCGAGCTTGTGCGGCTTGCCGTCGACGATCAGTTCCTCTTCGACCTGATACGCGACGACCGCAACGTTGTCTGTGACCTGGCGGACCTGGAACTGCGTGTCGTCGAACGAGTACCGCTGCAGCTCGTAGCCAGCCTGCTGCAGCATCTTGGCGAGCTGCTCGCGGGTGACCGAGCCCAGGCCCTGCGCACCGACCACGAGACAGGAATCGTCGCTGAGCTCGATCGCTGCCTCGGAATCCTTGCGCTGGACGGCGTCCCAGTATTGCCGCTCTAGCGCCTTCAGGTCTTTCTCGATGGAATCCATCATGGTGCCTCCGATCGAAGGGGCAGCAACTCACGGGCCTAGCGGGGATGCGGTGATGTGTCTTCGGCGCACGGGCGGCCTACCGCGGGTGGTCCGGAGCGTGCCCGACGGAAACATAATTTAGGCGGTCGGCGTTCCCTCCCTGCATGGCGAGGCAAACGAGCTACCAAATGTGGGAGCGTGTCTTGACGCTCGCTTGAGGCCTCCTTAGGTTGCCCAGCAAACAAATCCCGCAGTCGAGGAAAACACAGTCATGGGCAAGATCATCGGCATCGACCTGGGCACCACGAACTCCGTGGTCGCCATCATGGAGGGCAAGGAGCCCAAGGTCATCGCAAACGAGGAAGGCGCACGCCTAACTCCGTCGGTGGTTGCTTTCGACGAAAAGGGCGAAGTTCTCGTAGGACAAATCGCCCGTCGTCAGGCGATCACGAATCCAGAGAACACCGTGTTCTCCGCCAAGCGCTTCATGGGTCGCAAGTTCCAAGACCCGATCACGCAAGAAGAGATGAAGCGCGTGCCGTTCAAGCTGGTGGGAGCGTCGAACGGCGACGTCGCGTTCGAGATTCGCGGCAAGAAGTATTCGCCGCCAGAGATCGCGGCGCGCGTGCTGATGAAGTTGAAGCGCGCAGCCGAGGAGTACCTCGGTGAGCCGGTGACCGAAGCGGTCATCACGGTGCCGGCGTACTTCAACGACAGTCAGCGCCAGGCCACGAAGGACGCCGGCAAGATCGCCGGTCTCGAGGTCAAGCGCATCATCAACGAGCCAACCGCGGCAGCGCTCGCGTACGGTCTCGACAAGACGAAGGAGCAGCTGATCGCCGTGTTCGACATGGGCGGCGGCACCTTCGACATCTCGATCCTCGAAGTCGGCGACAAGGTCGTCGAGGTCGTGTCGACCAATGGTGATACCCACCTCGGCGGCGACGACATCGACAACCGGCTGATGGACTGGCTCGTTGCCGAGTTCAAGAAGGACATGGGCATCGACGTCAGCAAGGACAAGATGGTGCTGCAGCGCCTCAAGGAAGCTGCAGAGAAGGCGAAGATCGAGCTGTCGAGCGTGCAGGAGACGGAGATCAACCTCCCGTACCTCACCGCCGACGCGACCGGTCCGAAGCACCTGCTCAAGAAGCTGTCACGCAGCAAGTTCGAGCAGATGATCGAAGACATCGTCGCCCGCGCGATGGAGCCGTGCAAGAAGGCACTCTCCGACGCCGGCAAGAAGGTCGAAGAGATCCACGAGGTCGTCCTCGTCGGTGGCTCGACGCGCATCCCGATGGTGCAGGCGAGGGTCAAGGAGTTCTTCAAGCGCGAACCGAACCGCAGCGTGAACCCCGACGAGGTGGTCGCGCTCGGTGCAGCCGTGCAGGGCGGCGTCCTCTCGGGCGACGTCAAGGACATCCTGCTGCTCGACGTCACGCCACTCACGCTCGGTATCGAGACGCTCGGCGGTGTGATGACGCCGATGATCTCGCGCAACACCACGATTCCGACCCGCAAGGGCGAGACGTTCTCGACGGCGGCAGATAACCAGTCGTCGGTCGAGGTGCACGTCACGCAGGGCGAGCGTCCGATGTCGAAGGACAACAAGACGCTCGGCAAGTTCCAGCTGACCGGCATTCCGCCGGCGCCGCGAGGTGTGCCGCAGATCGAAGTCACGTTCGACATCGACGCGAACGGCATCCTGCACGTCACTGCGAAGGACAAGGCCACGAACGCCGAGCGTGCGATCCGCATCGAGGCATCGAGCGGTCTCACCGACGCGGATATCAAGCGCGCCGTTGAAGATGCGGCGAAGCACGAGTCCGAGGACAAGGCGCGCAAGGAGAGCATCGAGGCTCGCAACCAGCTCGACACGCTCCTCTACGGCACGAAGAAGCTCGTCTCCGAGAACGAGTCCAAGCTCAGCGGCGAGGACAAGCTGATGATCGAAGAGGCGATCAAGGAAGCCGAGGAAGTGCTCGAGCGCAATCGTGATGGCGGCAACGTCGACGAGCTGCGCACGGCGTTCGAGAAGCTGCAGGCCTCGGCGCACAAGCTCGCCGAGTCCATGTACAAGCAGGCCGGCGGCACGCCCGATGCGGGCGGCGGCGGCGCAGGCGCCCCCGAGCCCGAAGCGAACAAGGAATCGGACGTCATCGACGCCGAGTTCGAAGACAAGTCGTAACGAGCGCCTCGCTCGCGCAACTCACGCCGGTCCGCGGTTCGATCCCGGGCCGGCGTTTTCGTTTGGCGGGTCCGATCAAGCGCTGGCTTATTGCGCGGCCCAGCTACGGGCCAAGGTGCTGGCGACCGTGCGCGCCGGCTCGAGGCGGTCGCCGCCCGCTAAACGTGCCGCCGATGACACTCGTCGGGATGCGCGTGCACTAAGATGCGCACCATGATGCGAATCGGGCCGGCAATCCTGTTCTCGGTGGCGCTGCTCGTCGTCGGCGCGTGTGACAAGGGCAAGAAGGACAACAAGGCGGGCGGCGCTCCGCCGGTCGCCCAGAAGGACGGCGCAGACGGCCTCAAGGCGTTCTTCCAGTCGTCGCTCGCCGCGTGCGCGCAGAAGGACTACGCCAAGGGCAAGGCGCTCGTGATGTCGGTGATCCCGAGCAAGGATCACTTGAAGAAGCTGTTCAAGGACGAGGTGACCGACCCCGAGCTGACTCAGCTATCGGAGCAGTTCAAGGAGCTGCCCCCGAGTGACGAGAAGGCCGCCTGCGTGTTCGCCCCCGAGGGGCGCACCGAGATTCGCGTGCACCTATCGAGCGTGGAAGATCTCGCCGCCTATAAGGAGGGGACCCCGGCATTCGAGGAGTTCCCGGGCGGCGCGCGCAAGCTTGCCGAGAAGGTGCTCAAGCCGGGCAACACGTTCTACGAGGTCGAAGTCACCGAGCCCGGCAAGGAACAGGGGACGAAGTACCACATGTTTTTCTGGGACGGCGGGCAGTGGCGGATGATGGGCCCCGCCTGGCGCGTGCTGAAGCCCGAGTAAGTAATTCGCCGCAGCGCGGCAACTACACACACCCCGTCGCTTCGAAAGCAGAGTCGTTTTCGGCGCGCACATGCTTCATAGTGGAATCACTGTGCGTGCGGTTCTCGCAGGGTTGGCGCTCGCATTCGCGGTGGCCGGGTGTGCCGAGCTCGGCGTGGTCACCGACGGCAGCAGTGTGTCGTACGGCAAGCCCAGCCGGGGCTACCTCATCGATGGCGTCAAGCTGCCGGATCGCGGCGATGGCTTCACGACGCGCGAGATGTGGTCCAAGCGCGGAAATCGCTATGGCACCGACGAGCTGGTCGGCCTGATCAAGGGCGTTGCCAAGCGCATGCGGACCAAGCTGAAAGTCCGCGACGTGCGGCTCGTCGTCGCCGATCTATCGGGCAACGGCGGCGGCGCGGCGACGCTGTTCCACCGCTCGCATCAGACCGGCCGCGACGTCGACATCCTCTATTACACGCGCGACGCGCTCGGCAAACCGCTCGAGCCGCAGGCGATGGTCGAGTTCACCCGCACGCTCGCGGCGAAGGACGAGAGTGGCGTGACCGTCGACATCGCGCGCACGTGGTTGCTCGTCAAAGAGCTGCTCACCGCGGACGAGGCGATGGTGCAGTACATCTTCATGTACCAGCCGATCGCGCAGGCGTTGATCGAGCACGCGCAACTGAAGAAGGAAGACCCGGTCATCATCGCGCGGGCGATCAAGGCGTGCCGGCAGCCCGGCGACAGCGCGCCACACAACGATCACATGCACGTCCGCATTTACTGCCCCCCGGAGGATCGCCACTTCGGCTGTGTCGACATCGGTCCGCTCGAGCTGCTCGCCGAGCGCGAAGCGGACAAGCAGCGGACGCTCGAGATGATCGCGGCCGCGCTGCCGCAGCAAGCCGACGAGGCGCCCCCCGCTGTCGTGACCGCGACCCAGGTGTGGGCCGCCGGTTCGACGCCCGCTGCGATCGCGTCGACGAACGGCACGCTCGGCTCGACGACGGAAGCGACGATGCCGTCCGCGGCGATCGCCGCAACGCCGCCGGCGACCGCGCCCGCGCAACCGCCCTTGCCGACCCCGGCGATCGGCCCGGCGCCTGCCGCGCCGCCCGCGCTCAACCCGGCGACGGCGACACCGCCACCGGCTGCCGCATCGTTCGGCTCACTGCTTCGCGCAAGGGCCGACCGGATTGACCTTCGGGGCTGGCGCTGACTCGAACGCCGCGGGCGCTGCAGGCCCCGCGTCGGCAGGTGCACCTGCGTCGGCGACGCCGGCATCGACGACCATCTGCATGATCACTTGCTCGGGTGGAGGCAACGCGCCGCCGAGCTCCTCGAGCGTGAGCGGCCTGAGCGTGCGCAGCGCTTGCTCGAACGCACGCACGTGAGCGCTGCGCGCTTCGCCGGAGGCCGCGCTGAGCGTGAGACTGACGACGCGATCGTCGGCGAGCGCGACCGCCTGACGAAGGAAGCGCTTGCCGTCGTCGAGCTCGAACCACACCGACGGCATGCCGGCCACCTCGTTCTCCTTCGGGCCGGCTTGCACCGGACCGACGCGGATGCGCTGAGCCTCGAACTTCTGGCGCAAGGCACATGCGAATTTGGTCGGCAGCGGATCCGGGGTCGCCCGGCACGCGGGTGGCCAGCTGCAGTAGACCGTGCGCGTGAACGGTTCGGCGGTGAGCACGATTTTGCCGTCGGGTTTGCTGCGCAGCATCCACAGCAGCATGCCGGGATAGCTCGGTTGATCGGTCGCGCGCCAGCCGCGCGGGACCACGAGCCGGAGCTTGTGCGGCTTCGACGTGAAGATCTGATTCTCGAGCTCGGCGTCGACCGTCGGTGTGCCGATCGCGAGCGCGACAAGCAACGCGGCAGCGATCGCGAGCGCGAGCCGTTTCATCCCCGTCGACGCTAGCTCGTCGCGGTGATCGAAGCCAACGCGCGGTCACCGAAGCCGACGCGTGGTGATCACGACGCCGAGAGCCGTCGCTCGCGAACCGCGTCCTGCGCGCAACCAAGCGAGAACCTGAACACAGGACCAGTTAAAAAGTTGATTCCTCCGGGCTCTCTATCGTTGACGGATTCCATTCACACGAATATTGTGACGATACCTCGTCAAACACTGGGCGTTCCCGCGTCGGGCGAGGGGAGAGGGCAGCAGCGCTGCTGCGCCCGTGCGTGCGTCGTCATGCGCGACGCGATGGGGAGTCGTTTGTTATCTCGCGATCGAAGCTTCGAATCTGATGAGCCGTCGACGACGAACGTCGTCCCGTTTCGCGCGCACCGGCGAGGGAGTCACACGCTCGGTGCAGCGCGCCGCGATGACGACGCACCTGCCGCCGGTGCCGGCCCGTCGCGGTCCACGCTTCTATCCGAGGAGCAGCTGCGCGCGATCGAGACGTCGTTTGCCGACGGGCTGACCGCCGTGCAGGTCGTCGACGCGTTCACCAGCCGCAACATCAAGTTCAGCGAGGCGAGCTTTCGCAAGTACGTCCAACAGGGCCTGCTGCCGCGCAGCCGGCGCGTCGGCCGCAAGGGCAAGCACAAGGGCTCGCTCGGCGTGTACCCGCCAAAGACGGTGCGCCGGATCAACTTCGTGCGCCAGCTGATGAACGACGGCTACACGATCGAACAGATCCAGGGGCAGTTCCTGCTCTACACCGATCTCGTCGAGGGCGTCGCCGAGAACCTGACCGAGCTGTGCACGCGTCTGACTCGTGACAGCGAGAAGCTCGACGCGCCGACGCGCCGCGAGCTCGCCAAAGACCTCAGCGAAGCGCGCAAGGAAGGTGACCGGCTCGTCGAGAAGCTCGACCAGCTCAGCCGCCGCGTCGCCGCGCCTCGCACCGACACACTTCGTCTAGCCGGCGCCGCGGGGGGCGCCGAGGACCTGCTGTAGCGAACGGTAACCCGCGCCGTTTCACCCGAGGAGAACCCGATGAGCGCCGATGATCGTGACGATGAAGAAGAGGGCCTAGAGCTCGAGCTCGCAGGCGAGGACGTCGAGGAGGACGCCGACGGCGAGGAGATAACGGCTGCCGACGGCGAGGTTCCGGAGGTCAGCCGCAAGATCCGGCGGCGGCGCCGGCGCACGCGCCCGCGCAGCAAGACGATCGCGATGAAGCGACTAACGCGCGAAGAGCTGCGCGTCGGCGCGCTGATGTACCCGCCGGTCGACATCCCGCGACCGACGACGCGTGAAGAGTGCCGAGGTGAAGCGCGGCCGTGCCCGTGGGTCGCGTGCAAGCACCACCTGTATCTCGACATCAATCCCGAGACCGGATCGATCAAGATCAACTTCCCGGATCTCGAGCCGTGGGAGCTGCAGCACACGTGCGCGCTCGACGTCGCGGAACGCGGCGGCATCACGCTCGAAGAGGTCGGCGAGATCATGAACCTGACGCGCGAGCGCATTCGTCAGGTGGAAGTTCGCGGTCTGCTCAAGCTGAAGATGGGCTCGCCGTCACAAGACGAGCTCGGCAGCGAGCTGCTCGCGCAAGCGGCGCTCGCGAAAAAAGAGCGCAACTAACTCGCCGCGGATGCGCTCGCGGGGTGTGAGCGCGTCCGCCGGTTATGGCTCGGTCTCGACGAGAGACTTGAGTCGTTCGAGTCGTTGCTCCCAGCGCTGTGCGACGAGGTCGAGGCACGAGCGCGCCACGTCGAGTGGTGCCGCATCGAGCTCCCAGCGGCGTTCGCGACCTTGGCGCACGTCGCGGACCAGACCTGCATCGGCGAGCACGCCGAGGTGCTTCGTGATCGCCTGGCGCGTGACGTCCTCGCCTTCGGTGATCTGCGTGATCGACAGCGGGCCACCACCCGAGAGCTTCGACAGGATGCGCAAGCGCGTCTCGTCGCCGAGTGCAGCGAACACCGGCGCGCCTTTGCGTAGGCTCGCGGTGAGGTTACGCGACATGGTCCGCCGGCTTGCCGAGCCGCAGGTTGATGCCGTGCACGAGGTACGCCTTGAGACTGCAGCAGAAGTCGGTCCAGCCTTGCGTTTGCTGCATCGCGC
Organism: Kofleriaceae bacterium; assembly: GCA_036524455.1. Taxonomy (GTDB): domain Bacteria; phylum Myxococcota_A; class Polyangia; order Haliangiales; family Haliangiaceae; genus JABFXX01. Next base: position 8,029 of record DATDCH010000249.1, read on the forward strand.
GCGCGACGCCCTCTTCGGTGAGCGAGAACGGCGCTTCCGTGGCGGTGATCTTCGTCGCGTTGCCGTCGGGTCCGTCAGGCGTGACCGCGAGCGTGACCTTTGTCTGTAGGCCGGTCGCCGCCCAGGCGAATCCGATCTTCGAGTTCGGCTCGAGCTGCGCGACGTCGATCTTTAGTTTCGCGCCGACGTCGGCCCATTCCCACTCGAGCGTGGCGCCCGCAGCGATACGGCCGCTGCCGCGCGAAATGAAGTACTGCGCCATCTTCGCGGGGTCGACGATCGCCTCGAACACGTCGGCGACCGGCCGCGCGATCTGGTCTTCGACTCGCACGGTCACGCCACCGAGCAAGTGCGCAGCGATCGCGTGCACCTGACCTGCCCAGCCGCGGCCGTTGCGCTCACGCGTGTATTGCTTGTCGGCGGGCAGCTTGGAGAATCCGGACTCCACGACGGTCAACCGCGTCCCGATCTCGATGTCGTCGAGCCGAAACTCGATGCACGTCGTCGGGTGCTTCGCAGGATCGTCGCCGGGCGGTATCTCGTAAGGCACCCAGCGAAACGACAGCGCGCGCTCCGGCTCGACCTTGTCGATCGTGCAGAACAGCTCGCGTACCTGAGACGCTCCGCTGCCCCACACGCCTGTGATCTTCGCACCGGGTACGAAGTCGCCCTCCAGCGTCAGTGGTTCGCCGAGCCCGAACCACGTCCCGAAGTCCTTGCCATTGCTGATCGCGCGCCACACGCGGCTCCGGGGCGCGCGCAGCTCGATCGTCTGTTCGACGCGGTCGTTGTCCATATGCAACCTCCTGGTTGCCTTTTAGCGCCGGTCGACACGATACGCAACCGTCGGGTTGCATATTCTTCACGTACGATCCGGATGGATGAGGCGCGCGGTATTGCTCATCGCAGTCGCGGCGTGCGGGCGGGTCGGCTTCGATCCGCTCGATCTCGGTCATGACGAAGACGAGGACGGTATCGCCGATACCGATGACGTGTGCCCGCACGTGCCGGATGCACAGGCCGACGGCGACGGCGATCGCGTCGGCGATGCGTGTGATCCGAACGCGACCGAGCCGCGCGATCGCATCAGCCTGTTCGCGACGATGAGGTCGGGTGACCAGCCGCTGAATCCGACGTTCACCACCGGCACGTTCGAGCAGCGTGACGACTCGCTGGAGCTCGTGGGCGTTGACCCAAACGGTCACGTCTCAGCGCACCTCGAAATGCCGCTCGTGGTCGGTGACGTTCGCCTCGCGATCGGATTTGACGTCATCGATCGCATCGATCCAACGCCGCAGAATCAGTTCGCGGTCGGGATCAAACAAGGCCTGCCGTTCTATTACGTCGAGCTGAATGAATCCGTGATCGAGCTGCCGCCGTACCACCTCGCGTCGATCACCGGGTGGGACGGCACGATTTTCTTCGCGGGGGACGCGCGCGATCTCGTCTCGAACCTGCATCCGGGACCGGTGTTCTTCCAGACTACGCAACGCGTAGGCACTGGTGTGCGCTTCGAGGTCGCATGGCCCGACGAGCCGTATGTCGCTGAAGTGTTGGACGCCATCTACCAGGGTGGCACTGAGCTCGAGATCAACATCAACAACATCCACGTGGAGATCCGGTGGCTGTGCGTGATCACTTCCTCGTGATCGTGGTAACCAGCCCGCATGGTTCGTCGTGCCCTGATTTCGGTTTCGGATAAGCGAGGCGTCGTCGAGCTTGCGAAGGTGCTGCACGAGCTCGGCGTCGACATCTTGTCGACAGGTGGCACTGCTGCGGCGCTCGCGAACTCGGGAGTTCCGGTCACCCAGGTCTCGGCGCACACCGGCGCGCCCGAAATCCTCGACGGGCGGGTCAAGACGCTGCACCCGAAGATCCACGGTGGCTTGCTCGGCCGCTCGACCGACGCGCACCGCGCGGAGATGCAAGCGCAAGGCATCGAGCCGATCGATCTCGTCGTCGTCAACCTGTATCCGTTCGAGGCGACGGTCGCCAAGCCCGGCGTGTCGCTCGACGAAGCGATCGAGAACATCGACATCGGCGGCCCGTCGATGTTGCGCTCCGCTGCGAAGAACCACGAGCGGGTCACGGTCGTCGTCGATCCGGCCGACTACGCCGCTGTGATCGACGAGCTGCGTGCGACGAAGGCGGTGTCAGCGACGCGCCGGCTCGCGCTCGCGCGCAAGGCATTCGCGCACACCGCCGCGTACGACACCGCGATCGCCGCCTACCTGTCGGCGGTCGACGACGACGTCGCGAACGCGCGCGACAAAGAACCCAAGCGGCGTGAGTTGCCCGACACCCTCGGCATGCAGTGGCAGCGGCTCTACGAGCTGCGCTACGGCGAGAACCCGCATCAGCGCGCCGCGTTCTACGCGACCGGCCGCTCGCCGCTGCCGAGCGCGGTCCACGCGCGGCCTTGCATCGCCACCGCCGAAGTGCTCGGCGGCAAGCAGCTCTCCTACAACAACATCCTCGATCTCGATGCCGCGCTCGGCCTGTGCCTCGAATTCACCGAGCCCGCCGCGATCGTGGTCAAGCACAACAACCCGTGCGGCGTTGCGACCGATCGCGACATCGCGGTCGCCTATCAGCGCGCACGCGATGCCGACGCGACGAGCGCGTTCGGCGGCATCGTCGCGGTCAACCGCGAAGTCGACGAGCCGCTCGCTAAGCTACTCGTCGAGACGTTTCTCGAGTGCGTGGTCGCGCCCGGCTACTCGGCCGCGGCGCGCGACGTGCTCGCGAGCAAGAAGAACCTGCGCCTCGTCGCGGCGGGCGGTTCGTGGGAACCGCCGACGAACGAGCTCGCGTGGTCGGTGCGCTCGATCGCGGGCGGCGCACTCGTGCAGACCGTCGATCACGGCATGGTCGATCTCGCGACCGCGAAGGTCGCCAGCAAGCGCGCGCCGACCGACCCCGAGCGCGCGGACCTCGCATTCGCGTGGCGGGTCGCGAAGCACGTCAAGTCGAACGCGATCGTGTTCGCGAAGGACGGCGTCACCGTCGCGATCGGTGCCGGCCAGATGAGCCGCGTAGACTCGGTCCGCATCTGCGAGCGCAAAGCCGGCGACAAGCTCAAAGGCGCGGTCGTTGCCTCCGATGCGTTCTTCCCGTTCCGCGACGGCGTCGACGTGCTCGCCGAGGCGGGCGCGGTTGCGGTCGTGCAGCCGGGCGGCTCGGTGCGCGACGAAGAAGTGATCGCGGCCGCAGACCAACATGGTCTCGCGATGTTGTTCACCGGCATGCGCCACTTCCGTCATTAGCGCCACGACGGTCCGCCGCTCCGTGTTAGATCGAAACCATGAGGACCATGGTGATTGCGGGGCTGCTGGTGTTCTCGGCGACGATCGCGCGGGCCGACAAGGTCGGTCTGATGCACAACGCCGGCAACCACTTCAAGCTCTACTTCGAGGCCATCGAGCAGATCGAGTCCAAGCAGAAGCTGCGAATCCACAAGACGCCCGACGATTGCGTCGCCGCGGTCAAGCGGTGGCAATCCGAGGGCCTCAAGCTGACCGACTTCATCTTGACGGATGCGGTTCGGGATCATCCGAAGGCGAAGGTCTACAAGAATGCCACCGGCATCACGCTCGCCGACATGCTCGAGGTCTGCGAGCACTATCGCAAGCTCTACGCGGTCGCGAGCTTGCCGATCCGACTCGAGGCGCACGAGCAAGGTCTCGACTTCATCACGAACACCGTCAAGGGCGACGACGTCGCGATCACCGAGCAGATGATCCAAGAGCAGATGCGCCGCGTCGAGCCCGCCGCGTGCAAGGCCACCGTGGACGCCGCGCGCGCGCACGATCCGAAGATGAAGGCGGGGAGGGACCAGCTGTCGCTCGACGACTATGCGAAGAAGGTCTGCGACGTGCTCGCGGTCGAGACGCCGAAGTGGCTCGCGCTCGCGAAGGAGACGTTCGCCAAGCGTCTCGACGAAGCGAAGGCCCCGTTCGTCGCCGCCGGGATCACCGGCGACAAGCTCGACACGCTAATCTCGCATCACGGCGTGTCATGGCGGCTACCCGGCGGCTCGCGCACCGATGATCCGAAGAAGCTGGCCTCTGCGTCCGTGCTGTATCTGTGGCTCGAGGGCGACAATCCGAACGCACCTGGGAAGATCCACACCGTGCGGCGCTTCCAGTTCAAGGGCAACAAGCTCACGAAGAAGACCGAGCAGAAGTACCCGCTCAAGCCCGGCCAGGAGCCGAAGAACAGCTGGTACCGCTGATCCGGCTCGCGCCCACGTGAGGCACTGACATGAAGCTCTCGGCCCCGATTCCAATCTTCCGCATCTTCAACGAAGACAAGGCGCGCGAGTTCTATGTCGGCTACCTCGGCTTCACCGTCGATTGGGAGCATCGCTTCGAGCCGGGCACGCCGCTCTACATGCAGGTGTCGCGCGGCGATTGCAAGATCAACTTGAGCGAGCACCACGGTGATGCCTCTCCGGGCTCGACGATTCGCGTCCAGGTCGATGACCTCGAGGCCTATCACCAGGAGCTCACCGCCAAGCAGTACAAGTTCTATCGGCCCGGGCTCCAAGATCAGGAGTGGGGCGTGCGCGAGATGACCGTCGAAGACGGCAACGGTAACAAGCTGACCTTCTTTCGGCCGCTCACTTAGCGGAGCTCGACGCCGAGCTCGAACAACAGGCTCGTGTCGCGGGCGTGCTCGTAAAGGCCTTGCTCGAGCCGTAGCCCGACCGTCGCGGGCGAGTTGCGCGCGACGACGTCGAACGTGAAGTCGACGGCGAGCCCGTCGTGGTCGAGGTCGCTCACCATGTCGCCGAACCGGCGCTCGAAGCGCTGCGCGACACCGAGTGTGATCGTTGCGGGGCGCGTCTGCAGCGCACGTGCCGCGACGCCGACGCTACCCGCGAGCGCGGTTGCCGAGCGCATCTCGCCTGCACGTTGCGAGAGGTCGACGCGCGTGACGAGCGCGATCGCTCCGCGGCCCCACGTGCCGATGCCACCGACGGTGAGATAGCTGTCGGCGGGACCGCGCAGTCCGGTGCCGACGCCGATGCGCACGCCGGCGCGAATGGCGGAGGTCGTCGCGTGGCGCGTCGGCTCATCCGCGTGTACGGCGGCCGCCGCTTCGATCTCCTGCGCGGGGTCGTCGATCACGTCCTCCTCCCACGAGAACTTCGGTTTGGCACGCTTGTCTTCCTCGATCTTTGCGATCAGCTCGTTCAGCTCCTGTTTGCGCGCCGGCACGACGTCGCGCAGCTTGATCGCGGTCGCGATCGCCTTGTCGTGCTCCTTGACGATGCGATACGCGCGCACGAGCTCTGTCGTCACACCGTGATCGGCCGGCACGAGCTCGTGCAGCTGTTCGAGGATGTTGACCAGGGACTGACCGGGTGCGCGGCCGTGCCACTCGGCGGCCAAGTAGCCGGCCGCGAGGTCGTTGTTGAGCACGAGCTCCATCTCCCAGTCCGCGACGCGAGCGGCAGCGTCGTTGACGTCGTGATCGTCGCGCCTGCTGTTCGCGAGCAGACGCACGAGCTGGTAGCGCGCGGCATGGCCGGGGTCGCGTTGTGCGGTGCCGAGCAACACGACGGCGTGCTCCGTGTTTGCGATTGCCGAGCTCCAGCGTTCGACGACCTCGTAGGCGTAGCCGCGCGCACGCCAATACTCGGGGTTACTGCGCTCGCGCTCGATCGCTTTCGTGTACGCGGCGAGTGCGTCCTCGACGAGCTCGTGCTCGATCAGCACGTTGCCGAGCGTCGCCCATGCCTTTGCCGTGTTCGCGCGCGCGAGCCGGTTCCAGGTCTTGATCGCCTGCTGCTCGCGGCCCGCGGTCCACAGTGCGTCGCCGAGCTTCAGCACGTTCTGATCATCGGGCTCGAGCTTCGCGAGCAGCTCGTATTCGCGGATCGCGAGATCGAGCCGGCGCAGCTTCATGTACAGCTCGGCGAGCTCGGCGTGGATGCTCGGCTGCTTGTCGTGGGTGCGACTCAGGTGCTCGAGCGTCGCGAACAGCTTCCGCTGGTCGAGGTTCCAGTAGCGTTGCGCGAGCTCGAAGTGGATCGGCGCATCGCGCGGCATCGCGCGTGCCGCGGTCTCGTGCTGCGCGAGCGCCGCATCGCGACGGCCGACCGACTCGAGCATCTTGATGAGCCAGCGTTGCGTCGCGAGCTCGGTCGGTGCATCGGCGACCGCGTGCTGCAACGCAAAGATCGCGGCATCCGTTTCGCCGATCGCGCTGTGGAGCTTTGCCAGCGTTGCCCACTCGAAGTGGCCGCGCGATTTCTCGGGCCAGGCACGCTGGTACACGCGCAGCAGGGCAGGCACCGTGCCGTTCCTCATGTGAATCGTGATGACACGCTCGACCAGCTCGGCCCGGAGGTAGTAACCCGACGGTGACTTCGCGATCGCTTTGGTGTACTCGGCGATCGCCGCATCGTCCTTGCCGAGCAGCTCGAGCGCGCGGCCGCGCTGCGCGATCGGCGTGAGCTGGCGTTCTCGATCGCGCGCGAGCAGCGGCTCGGCGGCGTCGTAGCTGTCGATCGCACGTTGATACTCGCGCGCCGCCATCAGCGCCGCGCCGCGCTCGAGCCACAGCATGCCGCTCTTTGGATCGAGGGCGATGAGGCGCGCGTACGCACCATCGCTCGCCTCGACGTCGTCGGGGAGTGCCGCGAGCTTGCGCAGGACGGCCTTCTCGACCGGCCGCGGCAACGCCAGCTCGAGTGCACGCGTATAGGCGGCTCGCGCCTCGGCGGGTACGCGTCGTTCCGCGTCTCCGATCGCGATCCAGCTGCGCGCGTCGCTCGGATCGAGCTCGACCGCGCGTTTGTAGAGCGGCAGTACCTCGGCCGCGTTCCTGTTGAGCCGCGCGCGCACGACGACGTTCGCCCAAGTCTCTGGCTGCTCGCTGTATTCGACCTCGAGCTGCGCGACGCTACGGTGCTTGCGGTACAGCGCGACGAGCTGCGTCAGCGCGCTGTCGTGCGGGTTCCTCGCGAGGATCGCTTTCCAGCGCGCGACGACGGACTTGTCGAACGGGTCGCGCGTCACGCCCCAATCCCCGGGCTGCGCTCCCGCCAGGCGAGCGGAGCCGACCGCCGCGCACAGCAAGAGCACGAGCGCGACGCGTCGCATGCCCTTGGGACAAGCCATCCGTACACCGGTTGCGCTAGATTGCCGCCACCCCATGAAGGTCCTGGTCATCGGCAACGGCGGGCGCGAGCACGCACTGGTCTGGCGCATCGCGCGCGGTGGACACGAGGTGATCGCGGCGCCGGGGAATCCGGGCATCGAGCTGCTCGCGCGCTGCATCCCGGTGGGCGTCGATGACCTGCCTGGGCTCGTGCGGATCGCGCTCGCCGAACAGGTCGACCTGGTGGTCGTCGGCCCGGAGGCGCCACTCGTCGCGGGGCTCGCCGATCGACTGCGCGGCGCGGGGTTAGCGACGTTTGGCCCCGGTGCCGACGGCGCGCGCCTCGAAGGCAGCAAGGCGTTCAGCAAGCAGTTCTTCGCGAAGCACGGGATTCCGACCGCGCGGTTTCGCGTGGTCGCCACGCTCGCCGAGGCGGAGGCTGCGATCGACGAGATCGGCGATCACGTGGTCGTCAAAGCCGACGGACTTGCCGCGGGTAAGGGCGTGGTCGTCGCGACGGATCGCGCCGAAGCGAAGGCGGCTGCGCGCGAGATGCTCGAGGCGCGGCGGTTCGGCGACGCCGGTGCGACCGTCATCGTCGAGCAGCGCATCATCGGTCGCGAAGTTTCGGTGCTCGCACTCACCGACGGCAAGCGGCTCGAGGTGCTGCCCGCGGTCGAGGACCACAAGACGATCTTCGATGGCGACAAAGGCCCGAACACCGGCGGCATGGGCACGGTGTCGCCGGCGTGGACCAACGCCGACGTCGTCGATCGGATCTGCAAAGAGATCCTGTTGCCGACCGTGCGTGGTCTCGCCGCCGATGGCATCGACTACCGCGGCGTGCTCTACGCCGGCGTGATGGTCGACGCGGCCGGCGCCCCGTACTTGCTCGAGTACAACTGCCGGTTCGGCGATCCGGAGACGCAGCCGATCATGGCCCGCATGGTCGGCGACCTCGGCAAAGTGCTCGCAGGTGCGGCGCGCGGCGAGCTCCCGGTGGGTCAGCTCGCCTGGGATGCGCGCGTCGCGGTATGTGTCGTCGTCGCCGCGGCCGGGTACCCCGCGAACGTGCGCACCGGCGACGTGATCGGTGGGCTCGATAACATCTCTGATGACGTGGTCGTGTTCCATGCGGGCACAGGACGCAAGGACGGCCACCTCGTCACCACAGGTGGGCGCGTGCTCGGTGTGACTGCACTCGGCGTCAGCGTGCAGCAAGCGCGTGAGCG
>DATDCH010000250.1:0-10863 GCA_036524455.1 Kofleriaceae bacterium
GGCGGGTGTCGCCGCGTCGAACCTCGTGCTCAGCGTGCCGGGCGCGACCGGACCAAAGTTCCTCGACGCTGCGATGATGCCGGCGCCTGCAGCGACCGCGAGCACCACGTCGGGCTGGGCTGTGTTCTTCGAAGTGCCGCCCGGCGTGATCGCGCTCGGCCAAGCCGCGACCGCCACCGTCACGCTCGAGATGGCGAGCTCGGCGGTCGGCGCCAGCGCGGTGACGATTGCCGACGTCAAGGTCACCGACGGTGCGCCGCCTTCGCTGCCGACGAACGTGTCGTTCACGCAGCAGGTGTTCCCGATCTTCACCAACCGCGGCTGCGTTGCGTGCCACTCCGGCGGCGGCCCGGGCAAAGACCTCGGCGGCCTGATGCTCGACGGCGGCGCGAACCTCGCCTACAAGGAGCTCACGCAGGAAGATCCGACGCGTGCCAACATCACGATGCCGGAAAAGAGCCTCGTGCTCACGATGCCCTCTGCAGAGAGTCCGTCCGACGTGCATCCGAATGTGACGTTCACTGGACCTTCGGACCCCGATTACATCAAGATCCTGGTCTGGCTTCGCGAGGGTGCGAAGCTCAACTAGGAGGGCTCATGCTTCGCTTTGCAACGGCTGCAGTGATCGCGATCGCGGTCGGATTCGCGTGCGGCGACGATGCCGATGATTTCGGCGTCGGCGCGCAGTGCGCCGGTAACGCCGACTGCGATCCCGACACGATGCAGGTATGCCTGCAGTTCAAGGGCGGCTATTGCGGGATCATGGGCTGCACGGCCGACGCCGATTGCCCCGACCTGTCGTCGTGCGTCGCGCACAGCGACGGCGTGAACTACTGCTTCCGCAACTGCATCGACAAAGGCGAGTGCAATCGGAATCGCGATCCGGAGAACGAAGCGAACTGTTCGGCGAACATCACGTTCGTCGAGCCGGCGAACAACCAGGGCCTCAAGGCCTGCGTGCCGCCGTCGGGCTAGCGGCGCCGGTCACACGCATCGCCATTCCGGCGCCCGGCGGGACAGACTCTGCCGGCACAACGACGTGCCGACACGTGAGTCCGCAGGTAACTTCGCCCCGTGCGTTGGTGCTGTGCAGTTGCCCTGGCGATCGTCATCGCTACGGCGCCCGCGCGCGCAGACAACCGCGACACGAGTCGCGCCGCCGGTACGCGCGTCGCGATCATCGCGCAGGTTCCCGAAGACCCCGACAATCAGCCGGCGTGGAACTACGAGATCTCGACGAAGCGCCGCATCGCCGCCGTCGCGCTCGCGATCTTTCCGGGCGTCATCGTCCACGGCATCGGCGCGTGGACCGTTCGCCAGAAGCGCGCCGCGTACAAGATCGTCTCCGGTCAAGCGATCGGCATCGCGCTCGCGGCGATGGCCGGCGGCCTCGTCGGCGGCTCGGGCGGCAACCCGTACACGATCATTCCGGGCGTGCCGCTCGTCGTCGCGGGCGGTGGCCTGCTCATGCAATCGTGGTTCACCGACATCTGGGTCGCGGCCGGCGGCGAGAAGATCGTCGAGCAACCGCGCGCACCCGCGCCGTGGTCGGTCGAGCTCGGCACGTCGTGGCTGCACGATGCCTATCGCGAACGCGCCCTCTTGCGCGGTGGCGGCCGCATCGAGCTGGGTCGTGTCGACCTCGGCGCTGCGGCGATCATCGATGCCGCCGGCGACGCCCAGCTCGGCGAAGCGAACGTCGCGCTGCGCATCCTCGGCACACCCGCGAGTGGCGCACTCGTCGACGACGGTAGCCGGCTCAGTGTTCGCGTCGGCACGCGCGTGCATCGCGATGCGCCGGATCGCGTCACCCAGTGGACGCAAGAATTCGCGATCGACGGCCGGCTCGACCTCGCGCACATCGATCGCGCATTCGGCAAGAGCTTCGTCGAAGCGGGCACCGGCATCGGCGTCGTACGCGTCGACTACGGCGACGTCGAGCATGAGTGGTCGAGCGAGCTACTCGCGCGCTTCGCGTGGGGCGCATATCTCGGCTCGCGCGGTGAAGCGACGCTGTTCTACGAGCACACGCGCGACGGGCTCGTCGGCGGCTTGCCTGCGTGGCGCGCCGCCGGCTTTCTCGGCAACGTCGGCGCGACGCTCGACCTGCGCGTGCGCGGCCCGTGGGCGTTGCGCGGCGAGCTCGCGATCGGCAACGCATGGTTGACGACGCTCGGCATCGCATATCGCGGAGGGCCGCAATGACGGCGCCGTGGCGATCTCGCGATCGGCAACGCGTGGCTGACGACGCGCGACGTCGCATATCGTGGAGGCCATCAATGACGATGCTGCCCCTGTTCGGCGAGCCGCGAGCTCCCCGCATGCGTCGTGCCCGAGTCCGCCCCGCGCGCAATTCTCAGCTGCCGTCCGCGCGAACCCTGTTGGCCCTGATTGCCATATGCAACTCGGTTGCATGTACGCGACCAGCGGAAGAGCGAGCCACGGCGGAGATCCCGATCGGTACGGCGGCGCTCGCCGATGTCTCGGTCGAAGTCGAGGGCGGGCTCGCCGCGATTCGCGAGCTCACCGATCACCGGCTCGAGCTCTGGGCGCAATCGCCCGTACTGATGATCCATCTCGACGTCGGCAACACCGCCGGCGGCGACTGGACGATCATCTCGCGCAACACGCTCGTCGACGCCGTGCTCGACGTCGGCGGCAACCGCTACACGCGCGACGCCGGCCAGCATCCGACCGTCGGCATCTTCCACGTACCACTCGCGCCCGGCATGCAGACGCTACGCATCGCGCCGCCCGACGCCGATATCGTCGAACCGTTCACGGTCGCATCGATGGCGGATATCCAAACCGCGTTGCCCGAAGTCGACGACGTGTTCAAGCGCATCTCGGCGGAGCCCGCTGCACGGTTTGTCGTCGCGATGGGTGACATCACCGAGCGCTCGGAGATCGAAGAGTACGAGCTGTTCGAGCGCCAGCTGACCGAGCTGACGATTCCGTTCTACACGACGCTTGGCAATCACGAGCTGTGGGCGGATTACATGCGGTTCTTCGAGCGATTTGGCCGCGCGAGCTTTCAGTTCGAATTCAAGGGCGCGGTGTTCACGTTCGCCGACTCGGGCGACGCTGGTATCGATCCCACCGTCGAAGCGTGGGTCGTCGACTGGCTCGACAATGCGCGCGACAAGACGAGCATCTTCCTCACGCACATTCCGCCGATCGATCCGCTCGGCATTCGCTACGGCGGCTTTCGCAGTGCGCAGGACGGCAGGCGATTACTCACGCGGCTCGCCGAAGCGAACGTCGATCTGACGCTCTACGGTCACATCCATACGCTCGTGCAATACGAGAACGCCGGAATTCCCGCGTTCATCTCCGGCGGCGGTGGCGCCGATCCGATGACGTGGGACGGGATCGACCGGCACTTTCTCGTGCTGACGATCGATCCAGTTGCCGGCGGTGCACCGAGCGTCGACATCGTGCACGTCGACTAGCGCGAGCGACGCGCGACGTGCGCGCCGATTACTTCTTTGGCGCGGGCGCAGCCGAGCCCGCGGCCGGCGGAGCCTTCGTGGGTGCAGTCGCCGGCTTCGCCGCCGGAGCCGCGCTACCTGCTGCAGCAGCTTTCGCGGCTTCCTTCGCTTCCTTGCCCGGCAGGAAGTCGAACTTCGTCTTCTGCCAGATGTAGATCACGCAGTCGGTGCCCGGCGCACACGCCGAGACGTGCTCGAGCTTGGCGGGCATCGTCCAGTACGAGCCCGGCGTCATCTTCTTCGCCTTCGTGCCGTCCTCGCCGCGCAGCCAGTGGCTGCTCGTCCCGGCGACCTGAACCGCTTCGTATGCACCCGTGTGCCCGTGGAACGGCGACGTGAAGCCGGCCGGAATCTTGAGCAGGCCACCGAACGGGCCCTTCTTGTAGTCGCCGCTGAGCGTGCCGAGCTTCGGGCCGCCGACGTCGTCCCACTTCACTTCTTCGGCTGCGACGAACTTCGGCTGCGGCGGCGTCACCTTGCCGACCGCGACGCCGGCGAGAAACGCGGCGCCAACGATCGAGCCAATCACGCTGAGCATTGCGAATTTCTTCATGGCGCGATCTGATCGCGTCTCTCACAGGCCCGCAAGCGGCGTCTTCGTCGAACTGCCGCGGCATTGTGCCCCGCACGGCCAAAATGGCACCATCGTCGCGTGCGTGACGTCGAGTTCCTGTTCGATTACGCGAGCCCGTATTCGTACCTCGCGAACGAGGCGCTCGACCGCGTCTTGCCGGGCGTGCGCGTCACGTATCAACCGGTGTATTTGCGCGGCTTCGAGACGTTCGCGAAAGGTGTTCCGTTTTCGCCCGCGAAGCTGATGTGGACCGTCAAGGACCTGCGCCGCGCGGCCGAGGAGCTCGGCGTCAAGCTCGGCATGCCGCCGACGTTCCCGGTCAACGGGCTCTACGGTCTGCGCGCGGCGCTCGCCGCTCGTCGCGCCGGCCTGCTCGAGCGGTTTCACACGCCGATGTTCCGCGCGGTGTGGCGCGACGGTCGCGAGAGCTCGACCAAGGATGGCCTGCTCGCGATCCTCGCGGACCTCGGGCTCTCCGAGCTCGGCAGCGCCGTCGACGATCCGGCGATCAAAGACGAGCTCAAGACTGCGACCGAGGCCGCGGCCAAGCGAGGCGCGTTCGGGGTGCCGACGTTCTTCGTCGGCGACGAATTGTTCTGGGGCCACGACCGCATGCATCAAGTCGCAAAGGCCGCGCACGAGTAGAGACCGTGGGATTCCGAGCCTCGCCACTCGCAGGCTTGCCGCGGCCAGCCGCATCGCGCATTCCTGGCCAGGTTCTCCGCGCGACTCGCGCGCAAATCCTCGACGGCCGCGCCCCGCCCTCCTATATGCTGCGCGCGTGCTGACTGCTTCCGACTGCCACGTCGACGACGACATCGGTCGCGCCGAGGGGCTGCCCGCCGCCGCCTTCACCGATCGCGACTTCCTCGCCCGCGAGCTCGATACGATCTTCAAGACGTCGTGGCTCGTCGTGCCCGAGCGCGGCGACGATCCGCGCCCGCTCGAAGAGCAAGTCGGCGCTCGTGGCTCGCGCGTCCCGATCACCGTCGTCGATCGCCCGCTGTACGTGCAGCGCGGCTGGGACGACGACACGCTGCGCGCATTCCCGAACACGTGCACGCATGCCTGGTACCCGCTCGTGCTCGGCGCGAGTCGCGGGCCGACGCTCGTCTGCGGTCAGCACGGTCGCCGCTTCGACTGCACGGGCCGCTTCGTGTCGCAGCAAGGCTTCACCGGCGACATCCCCGATTTTCCGCGCGCGTGCGATAGCCTGACGCAGCTCCCGGTCGCGACGTGGCGCCGGCTCATGCTCGTCAACATGTCGAGCGCTGCGCAGCCGTTCGACGAGCTGTTCGCGCCGATCGACGAATCGCTCGCACTCATGCCGGCGATGCCGGAGCGCACGCAAGCCGAGATTCGCGACGTGCATGGCAACTGGAAGCAGCACGCGTGGAACTTCCTCGATCACTTCCACATCGGGTTCGTGCACCGCGCGCCGGGCGGGCTCGCCGACGCGATCGATCTCGGCTCGTACAAGACCGAGATCCACGGCCGCTCGGTGCTGCAATGGGTCTACGCACGCGAAGCCGCCGACGGTTTCGATCCGGCGTGGCTGCCCGAGCGGTTTCACGACGCGAAAGGCCGCCGCGTGTTCGCGCTGTGGTGGTTCGTGTTCCCGAACCTCGCGCTCAACTTCTATCCGTGGGGCTTGTCGGTCAACGTGTACCAGCCGGTGCCCGAGCGTCCCGATACGACGCGCTTCGTCTGGTACCACTTCGCCCTCGACAAGCAGAAGCACGCCGAGCGCGATCGGCGCTGGCTGTCGTCGCAGGTCGATGCCGAAGACGTCGACGCGCTCGCGCAAGTCAGCCGCGGTCTGCGCTCCGGGTTCGCGCCGCGCGGCCGGTTTGCTCCCGACCACGAACAGGCCGGGCATTGGTTTCACAACACCGTGTCGCGCGCCGTGTTCGGCGGGTAGGGCTCGCTACATCTCGTCTTCGTCGGGCTCGACCTCGCGATCGAGCACCGACATCTCCTGCAGCAGCGCCCGCACTTCCGCGACGCGCGGCGATGATGGCTGGTGCGGCTCTTCGCCAAAGCCACGCTCGTCCTCGACGACGAGCAGCGCTTCGGCGATTTCATCGGGCGACGCGCCGGTCGCCACGATCCGTTCGAGCACGAGCGGGTCGACGTCACCGAGCAGCCGGTTGACGTCGGTTGCAGTTGCGGAATTCGTCGGCATGACCGACGGATCGTGCATGCCGCGCGCCACCGCCGTCGTGCGCACGCGCTCTCGGAATTTCACTGCTGCGTAGCAGCGCGCGCGCCGCAACTGCCGCTACTTCGTTGCCGAGAACGTGTAGTTCACGGTCCACGGCACCGCCGACATCGGGTGCGGGTACCACGAACCCGTGCCCGTGAGGCTCAGTCCGGTCGCGGTCTGCGTGCCCGTCACATTGTACGTGCGCTTGAGCGTGCTCGACGTGTTGTAGAAGTGCTCCACGGTGCCGGTGACCGTGCCGTCGAGCTTCACGTTCGCACTGATCGTGACGCGCTGATTCGTGCTGAACAGCGTCATGCCGCCGCTGTACACGCACGTGAACATGCCCTGGATGCCGGGCTTGCGGTTGAGCGCGAGCGCTGCGCTGCCGGTGCCGGTGCAGCTCATCGAATTGATGACCGTGTTGCCGAGCTTCTCCTGCGTCAGGTGGCTATACGAACCCGCGTACGTGCCGACGAGCGAAGTGCAGCGATTGGGCAGCGCGACCGTGCCGTCGATGCCGCCATCGCAATCGTTGTCGGCGCCGTCGCAGATCTCGGAGCCGCCCGGATACGACGCGTTGTCGTTGTCATTGCAGTCACCGCCTGCGAGCACGTGCCCGCTCGGCACGCTGCACGCGACGATCGCGGCGCCTGCGCCAAAGTTGTCGGCATCGACGTCGCGATACACGGTGATCGTCGACGCGGGATCGAGGCTCGTGTCCATCATGTCGATCTTCGCGTCGCAGTCGTTGTCTTTGAAGTCGCAGATCTCGGTTGCGCCGGGATTGATGGCCGCCGCGCCGTCGTTGCAGTCGTTCGAGCTCGCCGCGTAGCCCGCGGGCTTCGCGCACGCCTTCTTCGTCATCGTCGCGTCGCCGTAGTTATCGTTGTCGGCGTCGCGATAGAACGTGCCGGCGGTCGCGAGATCGACGGACGTGTCGGCATCGTCGAGTGCGCCGTCGCAGTCGTTGTCGACCGCGTCGCAGATCTCTTTGCCTTCGGGATGCACGGCGGCGTTGTTGTCCGCGCAGTCGCCGTCGCGCGCGACGAACCCCGCCGGCATCTCGCAGTGCTCGGCCATCCCCGCCGCATCGCCCCAGCCATCGCCATCGGCATCCGGGTAGAACACCTGCGGCGCGGCGCAGTCGCCGCCGCCCATGTCATCGCCGCCTTCATCAGCGGCGCACGCGGTCACAAAACAGGCAAACGAGAGCACGAGGACGGACGCGTTCTTCATGCCGGTAAAACGCAGGCCGGCGCCGATGTGGGTAGTTTTGTTTCGCGTGCGGCTTCGCGGGGTTCGGCGCTACAGACCGACGGCGCGCTTGAGCGCGGCGATGTCGATGCGCTTCATCTTCATCATCGCTTCGGCCGCCTTCTGCGCCTTCGCCGGATCCTTGTCGGTGAGCAGCTCGACGAGGATCTTCGGGTTGACCTGCCACGACAGGCCCCAACGATCTTTGAGCCAACCGCACGGGCCCTCTTCGCCGCCGCCTTCGATCAGCTTGTCGGTGAACCGATCGACTTCCGCTTGGGTCTCGACCTCGATCGCGAGCGACACGCCATCGGTGAACTTGAAGTGCGGGCCACCATTGAGCGCGATATACGGCGTGCCCTCGAGCCAAAACTCGATCGTCATGGCCGTGCCCTTCGGAAACGGCATGCCGTCGCCATAAACCGTCTTCTTACCGATCTTCGAATCCTTGAAGATCGAGCAATAGTGCTCGACGGCCTGTTCAGCGCCGTTCTCGTAGGTCAGAAACGTGGTGATCTTCGACATGTTTGCTTTCTCCTCGCCCCAAGGACGAATGCGGTGCAGTCGAGCCGACATTAGAATTGCGAAAAGTGACAA
This sequence comes from Kofleriaceae bacterium, assembly GCA_036524455.1. GTDB lineage: Bacteria > Myxococcota_A > Polyangia > Haliangiales > Haliangiaceae > JABFXX01. The sequence goes on from DATDCH010000250.1 coordinate 8,123, forward strand.
CCCAAGCTGACGTGCGCCAAATCTGCCTCTCGCTCCCGGGAGTTAGCAGCGAAGAACCGAAGTGGTTTGCGTTCGGCGTCACCGCCAAGGGCAAGCAGAAGGCGTTTTGCTGGGTCTGGCTCGAGCGCATCCATCCCAAAAAAGCACGCGTACCCCAACCCAAAGTTCTCGCGGTCCGCGTCGCCGACGAGATCGAGAAAGCCGCGCTGCTCGGCGCCGACCCCGACAAGTTCTTCACCGAGCCGCACTACAACGGTTACCCCGCCGTGCTGGTCCGCCTCGCCAACGTCACGAAGCCCGAGCTCCGCCAGCTGTTGACGCAAGCGTGGCGCACGACCGCACCGAAGCTCGCGGCCGAGGCATCTGCGAAGGCGTCATCGCCGAAGCGGTCGTCGCCGAAGCGGTCGTCGCCGAAGCGATCGCCGAAGAAGCCGCCTGCCAAGCGCAAGGCGAAGCGCCGCGCGAGGCGATGATGGAGGACACCGTTCGCGTGCGCTGTCCGTATTGTCGCGAGTGGGTCGACCTCTACGTCGATCCCGACACCACGGGCGTGCTCGTCGAAGATTGCGCGGTGTGTTGTCGACCGTGGACCGTCACGATCGAGCGCAGCGAAGGCAAGCTGCGCGTCCACGTCGGCCGCGCGCAGTAGCTCGAGTTGCGCATCCTCGCCGGCAACCGCTGCCCATCGTGTGCACATCCCCGGCTGCGACGGTGACCACTCGGCCGGCGCCTACCCTGTATTGTCGCGCGGATGGGGCGGGCACACGCTCTGCAGCACCCCGCTCGATGCGGTGTCGACTGGCTAGCGCAGTAGCCCTCTCGTTTGTCGCCGCGGCGGCATGCACGGGTGCGGTCGACGGCTCGGGCGACGATGGCATGGGCGGTGGTGGTGGCGGCGATGGCACCGGACCCGATGCGAGCATGCCGGCCGCGATGGTCGACATCACGGGTCCCGACGTGTTGCCGCACGTGCAGCTGTTCGCGAATGCGATGTGTGCAGCAACCACGGCGTGCACGATCGGTACGCGCACGGGTCATCACCCGAGTGCCGAACGCGCGATCGACATTCTCGTCAGCGACGTCTACGGCGAAGTGCCGAGCGACAACAACGCGCTCGGCGACAAGGTCGCGCAGTTCACGCTCGCGCATCAGGCCGAGTTCGGCGTCTGGTACACGATCTGGCGGCAGCGCTACAACGACGGTTCCGGCTGGGATCCGATGGAGGATCGCGGCAGCATCACGCAGAACCACTACGATCACGTGCACGTCAGCTTCGACGCCACGTTGCCGTAGCCGTCACCACTTCTTCGCAAACGTCGCGACCTCGACACCGCCGCTCACCTGGCGCGCGATCTTGAGCGACGTCGCGGTCGCCGAGTACATCACCGTCTCGGTCAGCGCCGACGGGCACGTGCGCGTCAGCGTTACGGTGCTGCCCGACACCGACGCCGTAAAATTCTCGTCGACGTTCGGATAGCCGCCGGCGCGCCGGATCACGCGCTTCCACGTCGAGCCCGACATCTCGATCGCAAAGCCATCGCCACCGACGTAGCCATACGCGCCATTCGGGCCGGTGTACTTCGTCACGCCGGTTGCTTCCCAGCGCCCGGGCACGATCGTGCCGCCGGTCATCGTCGGCGCGTTCTGATTCACCAGATACAGCGTCAAGTACGATCCGGTCGGCACCGCGTTGCACGCGCCACCGCCGGTGCACAGCCCGCTCGCATTGCACGTCGGATTGGATAGGCCGGTGCACCCGTGCAGCTGCTGGCCACTCAACCCGCAATCGGGATCGAGCGCGCCGCAGTTGCAGTCGCAACCATCCTGCGCGTCCCAATACGCCGCATTACACAGCCACGTCGACGGCGGCATCGTTGGCGTATGCACGCACTGCCCGGCCGCCGAGCACGTGTCGCTGCCCGGGCACGTGCCGCAACTGCCGCCGCATCCATCGCCGCCGCATTCCTTGCCGGCGCAGCTCGCCGCGCACTCGCACAGATGATTGCTGTTGTTACAGGTCTCGCCGGTGCCGCAGTTCCCGCACAAGAGCGTGCCGTTGCAGCCGTTCGAGATCGTGCCGCACTCGGCGTTCTGCGCCGCGCAGGTCGTCGGCGTGCACGTCGTCTCGCATCGCAGCGCCGCACTACACACGGCGCCGCCGCTGCACGTGCCGCAGCTCAGCATCCCGCCGCAGCCGTCGGCCGGTTCGCCGCACTGCGCGCCGAGCTCGACGCACGTCTTCGGCGTGCAGCTCACGACGGCTGCATCGGGCATCGCCGGCGTTTCATCAGGTGATTCGCAAGCGACACATAAAGTGCAGACGAGCGCGAGCAAGGACGGAAGGCGCATGCCCCAACAACGGATGGCCGACCCAACCGGGGCACAAAATCTTCGCGAACACGATTCGACGCAGCAATGTAACGACAGCCCGCTCGCATCCTGTCTAGAGTCCCGCCCATGCGGCGCAGCTTCTTGGTCGGCGGCTTCCTCCTGATCGCGTGCGGTCCCTCCGGTCGTAGCGGCGACGACCAGCCGGCGCAGCCCGACGCGGGAACGACGATCAGCGTCGACGCGCCCGCCAACGCGTGCCCGCCGCCGTCGATGCCCGCCGGTCCCGACGTCGCGCTCGCCGCTCCGTTCGACCCGCTCTACGACGTCTACGATCTCGGCACCGTGCCGGGCGTGCCGAGCCCGCTCGGCGGCACCGTCATCTCCGCCACCGATCCGAACACGCTGCTCGT
>DATDCH010000251.1:0-3280 GCA_036524455.1 Kofleriaceae bacterium
TGCCGTACTGCGCTGGCTCGCACCGAGCGCGGCAGCCGCAAGCGGCGGGGCGGCACTCGCCGGCGTGCTCGAAGGTGCCGGCATGCGTGGTGCTTTTGGTAGTGCGGCTGCTGCCGGGTTCGTCGCGCTGGTCGCGTTTCCGGTGTTGTTTGCCGCGAGCATGATCGCGCGTGGGCTGTGGCACGCCTGGCAGCCGCGCGCGCTCGGCCTGATCGAGGAAGGCGGCAGCGCACCGCGGCTTGCCGGCTGGCTCGCGTACGTGTGGCTCGCAGCGCTCGCGCTCGCGTGGGTCATGTTCCAAGGCACGTGGCTGCTCGCCGGTGCGACCGCGTTCAAGCCGCAAGGCATGGCGTTCGCCGAGCCCGTGCTCGCCGTGACGTGCGCGCTGGTGCTGGTCGCGATCTCGCGGCCGACCGCACGCGCGCTCACGTGGCTGTATCGCAAGCTCGATCGCCGCATCCGCGTCACGCCGCTGCGCCTGCTCGCGAGCCTCGTGATCAAGACCGTGATCATCGCGTACCTCGTGTGGATCTGGTTCGCGAAGCGGCGGATCGGCTCGCTCGACTTCAGCGCGCTCCACGTGCCGCTCGTCGCCGTGCTGACGACGGCGCTCGTACATCTCGTCTGGGAGCGCGTCGCGCAGTCGCCTCGCTCGCGCGCGATCGTCGGCGGTGTGCTCGGCGCCCTCGCCGCCGTGCTGATCGCGTGCGCGCTCGTCGCGTTGCAAGCGCGCCCTGCCCTCACGCTCGCGATCTGGGGCGAGCGCCCGATCGCGGGGCTCGCGATCGACAAGCTGTTTGACCTCGACGAGATCCGCGCCGGCGTGTCACTCAGCGAGTTCCGCCCCGTCGAGAAACCGGGGGCGGCGCATCCCGACATCATCCTGATCACGATCGATACCGTGCGCGCGGATCACACGCCGCCGTACGGTGGCAGCGCCGAGATGCCACTGCTCCGCGAGCTCGGCGTGCGCGGCGCGGTGTTCGAGTGGGCATTCGCGCCGAGCAACGTGACGCGCCGATCGATCCCGTCGATGGTCACCGGGCTCGCGCCGAATCGCGTGCGCGGTCGTGTCGTCGGCTGGGCGCTGCGCATCGATCCGCGCCACGTGCTCGTCGCCGAGCGCATGCAAGCAGGCGGCTACGACACCGCCGGCTTCGTGTGCTGCGCCGGCTTCTGGGGCGCCGACTTCAAGACCGGCCTGCAGCGCGGCCTCAAGCACCTCGTGATCGAGCCGAACGGCACCAAGCTCGCGAAGCAAGCGCGCGTATGGCTCGACCAGCGCGAGAAGCAGCCCAACCGGAAGCCGCTGTTCGTGTGGATGCACCTGCTCGAGCCGCACAACTGGCAGGCCGGCAGCGGCCCGCCCGCGAACGACGACGAGCGCCGGCGCTTCTACAATCGTTCACTTACAGCGGTCGACACGATGATGGTCGAGATGCTCGGCGCGTTCTCGCAGCGCAAGCCGGAGGACGCACCGATCGTGATCGTTACCGCCGATCACGGCGAAGCGCTCGGCGAGCACGGCCAGCCGTTCCACTCCACCGATCTCTACAACTCGCAGATCCGCGTTCCATTCGTGATCGCCGGTCCGGGCATCAAGCCGGGCAAGATCCCCGAGACGGTCAGCCTCACCGATCTCACGCCGACGATGCTCGAGCTCGCCGGCTTCGTCCCGCCGTCGGGCCAGAACATGGACGGCCGCTCGGTCGCCGATCTCGCACAGGGCCGCCGCGCCGCCACCGAGAACGGGATCGCGTTCGCCGCGATGATCAAGGATCGCAGCAACCCGGGCGGCGTCACCGCCGTCGTGCGCGGGCGCTGGAAGATCATCGACACCGGGCAATCGCTCGAGCTCTACGACGTGCACACCGATCCGAACGAGCTGTCGAACATCGCGACCGCGAAGCCGCAGGTCTATAACGACCTGCGCGGCCTGCTGCTGCAGTACCTCAAGGTCGGCGCGCAGTCGCCGTTCGAGTAGCGCCGACGTCGCGCGACAAGCTGCGGCGCCTAATGCGCCGGCGCTTCGCGCCCCCAGATGGAACGCCAAAGCGCCAGCGAGCCAAGGCCGCCACCCGAAGGCTGATCCAACTGGGCTCGCCGTTGTGCACGATCCCCAACGATCTCTCAGGTGGCGTTCTTGGCTCTGCTTGGTTTCTTGGCGTTAGATCTGGAGCACGCACGCGGCAGAGACGACGCCTGATGTACGTCGTGCGATCGCATCAGCTCACGCTGATCGCAGCAGATCACGCTGAGCGTCCGATGAGACACGCGGGTGACGTCACGATAGCCGCGCGAGATCGGTCTGCACGAGCAAGTACGTCAGGCGCAGCAGATTGAGCCGCGCCTCCGGCGAGCGCACGCGCGCTGCGAGATCGCCGAGCCGCGTGCGGCCGTCGAGCAGGCTGTACACGCGGAGCAACGCTTCGCCGAGCCCGAACTGCGCGAGCTCGCCCTCTTGCACCGGTTCGCGTGCGACGAACGTCCGCGATTGCGTCTGCAGCCAGTCGTCGACGAGCGGCTCGCCGAGCTGCGCCGCACCTGCGCCGATCACGCGAAACGCGTCGAGGTGGAGCGAGCGCGACTTGTACGGATTGGTCTGGCGCGGCGTCCACGTGTAGCGGCCCTTCTGCCACGAGAACGCTTCCATCAGCTTTGCCGCGACCTGCTTCGCGAGCAGGCGATACGCCTCGAGCGGATCGAGCAGGTCGAGACCGACGAGCGTGTCGGCGAGCCGGCCGCCGAAGTGATGCATGACGCTGAGCGCGCGCTGCAGTGCTTGCGGCGACAGCGCCTTCTGCTCGAGCAGGAAGTTGCCGAGCCGCTCACTCTCGACGTTGCTGTTGACGAACTGCGGTTGGCCTTCGAGGAAGTACGCTTCCTTGAGCACGCCGGCGCGGCCTTCGAGCGCGAGCATGCCGGTGCCCTTCGTGCGCGCGAGCTTGTAGACGACACGCAGCACCGGCTGCTCGCGGAGATCGCCGACCTCGCGTGGGCCCGATGCCTGCTCCGCGGGCTGCTCGGGCATCACGTCGTCGTCGCTGATCGTCATCGTGCCGCTCGAGCCCATGTCGAGCGTCGGATCGGGGACGCTATCGCCGGCAATGAACTCGGCGCGCGCTTGCTTCGCCTCTTGCTCGGCGGCCGCCAAGCTCCTCCGTGTCATCGGTCCGGACAGGCCTGATGGACCCTCGCCGACCGCCGCGTCGGCGCGCGTGCCCGGGTGACCTTCGAGATCGGCGGTCGGTGAGTTGATCACGCGGCCGATCAGCGTCGC
>DATDCH010000252.1:0-2275 GCA_036524455.1 Kofleriaceae bacterium
CGAGGAAGAGCGCCCTCTAGCCCCCAACAACAAAATCGGGGTGGTGGTGATGCTGGGTATTCTATTTGCCGGGTGTGCGCTCGCGTTGATCGGCGCGGGTTGCGCACAGGATCTGTCTGCGACCTCTGCCACCACCGAGGCGGTCACGCTCGACGGTGACGGGACGTTCGCACGCGTCGCGAATCCGCCACTGGATCTCGCCCTGTTGCCAGGCGACCTGCGCGCCAGCGCGGTCCCCGAACCGCCGAACCTCGGCGACTTCGTCAAGGATCGTGCGGCCGCGATCCGGCTCGGCAAGGCGCTGTTCTGGGACATGCAGCTCGGCAGCGATGGCATTCAAGCCTGCGCCTCGTGTCACTTCCGAGCCGGCGCCGATCCGCGCTCGAAGAACCAGGTCAACCGTGGCAAAGACGGTGGGTTCGAGGCGGGTGGCCCGAACGCGCAGCTGACGGCAGCGATGTTTCCCCTCACGCGGCTCGCGACGCCCGGTGTGCGCGGCGCGCTCGATCCCGCATCCGATAGCGATGACATCGTGTCGTCGCAGGGCGTGTTCAACGCGACGTTTGGGCGGACGCGCCCGGGAACCGCCGAGGACTTCGTGCAGCTCAAGGCGGACACCGCCGGGTTTCGCATCAACACCAAGAACGTGCGCCGCGTCGAGCCGCGCAACACGCCGTCTGTCTTCAACGCGGTGTTCAACCACCGCAACTTCTGGGATGGCCGCGCCGAGAACGTGTTCAACGGTGTGAATCATCGTGGTGCGCGCGACCCGAATGCGCGCATCTACCGCGCGAACGAGCTCGGTGGTCTCGACGAAGTTGCGGTCGCGCTCGTCAACTCGAGCCTCGCGTCGCAAGCCACCGCGCCGCTCGTCAGCGATCTCGAGATGTCGGCTGCCGGTCGCGCACACGCGGACATCGGGCTCAAGTTCGGTGCCTTCATCGAGAGCAACAACGGCGTCCGCGAGGTCTTGCCGCTGCGTCCGCTCGGCAAGCAGCTGGTCTCGCCAACCGACAGCGTGCTCGGCGCATCGAGTCGGGCGCCCGCGACCGGCCTGCACGACCTGTCGTACGAGGACATGATCTCCGATGCATTCCACGATCAGTGGTGGAGCTCGACGAAGCTCGTCCGCATCTACCCGAACGGCACGAAGCAGATCGTCGACGCGCACGACAACGATCCGAACACCAAGGAGCTCTCGCTCACGCAGTACAACTTCACGCTGTTCTTCGGGCTCGCGCTGCAGATGTATCAGGCAACGCTGATCTCCGATGACACGCCGTGGGATCGATTCCGCCGCGAGGCATCGTCACCGGCCGACCCCGCGCTCAATCCGTGGACGAATACGAGCCCGAACCACATCACGAGGCTCGCGCTGTTCGGCGCGCACCTGTTCAACGACCGCACGCGCGGCGCGACGAACATTCGCTGCTCGAACTGTCACGAACGTGCGGAGCTGACCGATGCGTCGGTGCGCCAGATCTCCGCGGCCGTGAACGGACCGGTTCGCAATCGCGACGGAAACGTCATCGACAAGGGCTTCAACAACATCGGCGTGCGGCCGACGTCGAACGATCTCGGCGTCGGTGGTAGCGATTCGTTCGGCGCGCTCTCCCATGCGAAGCGGCTGTTTCCGGGCGCTGCACCGGCGACGTTCGACGGGGCGGTCGTCTCGAAGGGCTTCGGCGTGGAGGGCGCGTTCAAGATTCCGTCGCTGCGCAACGTCGCGCTCACGGCGCCGTACTTCCACAACGGCGATGCGCGCACGCTGCACGAGGTGGTCGAGCTCTACAGCCGCGGTGGCAATGTCGCGCCGGTCCAGCAGACCGACGGCACACCCATCGAGCCGCTCGGCGTGCCGCTCTTGACGCACGACGAGATCGAGGCGCTCGTCGCATTCCTCGAGTCGCTCACCGACGAGCGCGTGCTCTACGCGCGCGCACCGTTCGATCACCCGCAGCTGTTCGTGCCGAACGGACACCGAGGAACGCCATCGGGGACCTGTGGTCCAAACCCACAGGCGTTCGACGTGATGGTCGAGATCCCCGCCGTGGGCGCCGGCGGTGGCGATCCGATCCCGGGCTTCCTCGAGGGAGTGTTCGGCGCGGCCGGCAACGTCGCCTGCGAGTGAGCTACTCGAGCGCGGTCGTCGCCGACTGGAACTCGGTCGCGGGGACCTCGGCGCCGACCGCGTAGTACGAGGTGCCCGGCGTCGGCGAGAGCAGCGTGCACTGCGCGCCGGCCTTGTAGTAGGCCTGTGGATACTTCGCGCCGA
>DATDCH010000253.1:0-8848 GCA_036524455.1 Kofleriaceae bacterium
GGTGCCGTCGTCCTCGATGTCCATGCTCAGTTGCTCGTGCGCCGCGAGATCGTCGAGGACCTTGTTGGCGTCGGCGAGCGAGCACGGTGCGAAGTATGCGAGCGCCGGAGCAGTGATCTTCGCATCGGTCGTGTGAGCCAGCTCGAGGAGCCGCGCCTCGATCGCGCTTGGATCTTTGATTCGGGTCACGAGCGTCTATGTAATCATTCGTGACGGCATGTCACTGCCCATTTGATTAGGCCGGCGGCGGAGCGTCGTGAGAAGCTTGATGAGATGGGGAGCTTCATGCGCTGCTTCGTCGTGGTGTGCGCTGCGTGCGGCGGCGGCGGCGGTGGTGGCGACGACGGCGGCGGCTCGGGCGATGCGGCGGTACCGGTCGCGACATGCGAACGGCCACCGCTCCACGACGTCTCGGCGCCGACCGCGGTTGTCGGCGACGGCACGCCGGCGAGTTGCACGGCGACTGCGCTGCAACAAGCCGCGACCGGTGGCGGCACGATCGTGTTCGACTGCGGCACGGCACCCGTCACCATTACGGTCACGTCACAGATCATGGTCACGAAGGAAACCGTGCTCGATGGTGGTGGGCTCGTCACGCTCAGCGGCGGCAATAGCTCGCGCATCCTCTATCTCGATTCCGGCTACGACACGCCGACGCCGCGGCTCGTCGTGCAGCGCATGACGTTCCGCGATGGCAAGAGCCCAGCAGTCGGCGAGGACACCGCGCAAGGCGGCGCCGCGATCTACCGCGACGGCGGAAGTTTGACCGTGCTCGACTCGGTGTTCGACAACAACCACGGGCCTCTCACCGGGCAAGATGTCGCCGGCGGCGCGATCTACGGGTTTGGTGGCGGCGACACGATCGTCGTCGGCAGTTCGTTCACGAACAACGCCGCCAGCGATGGTGGCGCGATCGGTAGCCTCAACGGCGACCTTACGATCATCAACAGCACGTTCACGAACAACGCGGCGACCGGCAGCGGTGGCAACCCCGGCGACGGTGGCTGCGGCGGCGCGCTCTACATGGACGGCCGCGACGAGCTGACGTCGCTGTGCGGCGTGACGATCCGCGGCAGCATGGCCGGTGCGATCGGCGGAGCCGTGTTCCGGGTGTCGAACGACAACACCGGCTCGTTCGCGATGGATCGCTCCGTGGTCGACGACAACCGCGTGACCGCGACCACGTCGGGAAACGCGGGCGGGCTCTATCTACAAGGCCTCGCGCTGACGATCACGGCGAGCACGATTTCCCGCAACCGCGCGTTCTACAACGGCGGCATCTGGATCAACGCGTGCGCCGTGCAGATGACGAACGTGACGATCGCGGACAACGAAGCGTTCGGCAGCAACGGCGGCGGTGTGTGGCTCGGAAATTCTCCGACCGGCATGATGAAGAACTGCACGATCGCGAACAACCGATCGACGGCGAACGGGCAAGTCGCCGGCGGCATCTTCGGCGGCGGACTGACGCTCGTGAACACGATCGTCGCGAACAACACCGCGATGTACACGCCCACCTGCGACGTCGCGCGCGCGGGTGGCAGCGGAAACCTCCAGTGGCCGACCGGCTCGCTGTGCACGACGATGCCGCTGATCGCGGATCCGATGCTCGGCGCGCTCGCCGACAACGGCGGCGACGCGGAGACGCTACTGCCCGCCGACGGCAGTCCCGCGCGCGGGCTCGCGACCGGATGCCCGCCGACGGATCAGCGCGGCAACCCGCGTCCCGAGCCGTGCACCGCCGGCGCCGTCGAGATCCCGTAGCGCTATCGCTCGACGACGACCAGGTTGTGCTTGCCGGCGGGGCTACGCGGCAAGGTCGGCACGACTTCGACGCGCACGTCGATACCTGCGAGTAGGCGCGCCGCCGTGTTGCGGATCTTTGCGAGCGCCGCTTGCGACAGCTGCTCGAGCTCGACGAGCCGGATCGTGACCGTGCTATCGCGATGCTGGATCACCTGGAACTGACGCACCACCGACGAGACCTCGTAGAACGCGTAGCTCAGCGCGATCCCGCTGACCGCCGCGCCCCTACCATCGCGCAGCGTCTCCGAGGTGCGCCCTTGCACGGAGCGAATTCGCGGCAACGTGCGGCCACACGAGCAAAGTTGCGAGGGACCCGCGGTCGCGATGTCGCCGTTCGCGTAACGAATGAACGGCATCCCGAAGTTGTGCAGATCGGTGAGCACGATCTCGCCGCTCTCGCCTTCCCGGGCAGGCCGCTGTCGCCCGTTCTCGGTGACCACGATCTCGACGATAAGATTTTCCATCGAGACGTGGAGGCCGTCGTGGGCCGCGCACTCGCCCGCGATCATCATTACCTCCCGACAACCGTAGACATCGAACACGGGACCAAACGCGGCCTCGAGGTCCGCACGATCGCGCGGCGTCACTCGCTCGGCGCCGCAAATCGTCGGAAGCGGGCGCCACGTGCGCAGCCCTTTGCGAATGATGTGGCGCGCGAGCTCGCCACCGGCCTGTGAGTAGCAGACGAGCGCGCTCGGTTGGTTTGACCGGATCGCCGAGACCACGTCGTCGAGATGCTTCTCGGTCATGACCGCGCAAGGGATGAAGCGCTCGCGGCGCATGCGCTGATCGAACGCGACCTTGAGGCGCGCGCGCCAGGGCGGCTGCGTCAGATACGGCGCTCCCCAGAAGTGCAGCGAGCGATCGCCGGGACGATAGCCGGCCCACTCGTAACCGCGATACCTCACGGCGCGGCGCCAGTGCTCGCTATCGGGCTCGAAGCCAAATAGCAGCGGCTCGCCGGTCGTACCGCTCGTTTGCTTGCGGATGGTCGGCAGCGGTGGCGCCGTCGAGGCGTGCGCTGCGCCGAACGCGCGTAAGTCAGAACGGCGAAGCATTGGGAGCTTCGGCAGGTCCTCGGGCGTTTGCACGTCTGATGGCGTGAGGCCGAACGCGTCGAAGTACGCGCGGTAGCCTGGCACATGTGCATACGCATGTTCGATCAACCGCGCGAGCGAACGCGTCTGCAATGAGTGCAGCTCGTCGAGCGAAAGAAACTGCGTACGCTGCAGGTACGCCAGCCGCTCGAGCACGGGGCGTCGGCGTACATGGGTCTCCCAGAGCGGAAACAGCACACTACGAAACAGCGAGCCGTAGATATCCATGGAACCTCGGATGGCAAGATCGACGTGCGATCACTCGGCCGGATCACGATGCACGGTCGCGACGAGGCATGCGGCGCTGCCCCCGGCGAGATGGAACTGGCGAAGTGGAACTACGACGCAGCGATAACCAAGGGACTCGACGAGTGCTTCGATATGACGGTCGTGCGAGCCCAGTACGATCGTGTCGCCGACCGCCACCAAGTTCAGCGCGAACCGAACCGCGCTCTGGCGACTGATCATGATCAGCCGGCGCACGCCGGGCACGCGCTCGAGCACGGACAACGACTGCGGCGTTAACGCCGTAGGACACACGAGCGCGATGCCGTTCGGCAAGATCGCGAGCGCCGTGTCGAGGTGGTAAAGGTGCGGGTCGCACAGCTCGAGCGGCCACACCGACACGCCTGCTTGGCGCTCCAGCCACGCAGCCGCCGCGTATTCCGAACGAAAGCCGTGCCCGAAACACAGGCTCTGACCCGACGGGAGCATCACGACGTCGCCACCTTCCCAGCGCGGACAGCGATCGTCGCTGACGATCTCGTAACCCTGACGCTCGTAGTAGTGCGCGCGCGCATCGCGCTCTTGCCGTCGCTCGACGTGATGAAACCGCGCGAGCAGCGCTCGGTTGCGACCACGGCGATAGAGCAGCAGCGCGGGGTCCTTCGTGAAGACCGAGTCGTACGCGCCGTGCACGAACGGCAGCCGCAACACCGTCGTGCCCGTCGCCTCGAGTGCGGTCACGAGCGCCGCGTGCTCCGCCGCAGCCTGCGTGAAGTCGACCGATCCGATCGACATGTGTGGATTGATCGACCACGCGACTCGATAACGGCAGTGCTCGTCGGCCGGATGATCGGCACACTGCACCGCACTCACGGCAACTGCCGACGGCGCGACGGCCGCGATCAGCTGCGCGGTCGGTACGCGCAGCGCGTGAACCCAGCTGGTCATCGCCGTCATATGCGTACTCCGAGCTCGCGCCGATACTGGACGAAGCATCGCTCGCCGGCGTGCAGGCGCATCAATGCACCTTCGGCGATCGCTACCGCACGCGCCGGATCCTCGGCGACGAGCGGTGCGATGACCTCGCTGTTCCACGTCCGGGAATGCGCGATGTCGAGCGTCGAATGTAGTGCGTAGTACTGGCGGTCGTGCGCGTGAACGCCGAGTCGCTTGAGCCCGCGGTTCACAGCGCGCGTGCGATCGGGAGCCGTTAACTCGACGACCCCGAGTGCACCGATCGCATGGAATGCGTAGTGGCGATTGAACGCGAGACCGGCGAGCAGGTTGCCGAGCGCGACCGCTTCCGGAATCGGATCGACAGAGCGATCCAATTCGAGAACATCGGCAAGCCGCGCGAGCATCGGGCCGTGCATGGCGCTCGCGTGGCCGCGGCCCATCTCGTCCCAGTAGTTGCGTGCGAGCTCTAGCTTTGCCTGCGGTGGCATTCTGAGCTGCGCCAGCGCGACGAGATCATCGAAGCCCGCTTCGCCGGCGATCTCCTGGCGTAGAAACCAGCGCATCTCGGCGAGCGATGCCTCGTGCTCGAGCCACACGAACAGCGGGTCGTGCTGTCCGGGGCCATTCTCGCGCAGTCGTTCGAACCACGCGATGAAACCTTCTCGATCACGCGGTGCCTCCCTTGCGCGCGCCGCGATCAGCTCGCGGCATGATGAGAGAAAGCTATCCTCGATCAGTCGTCGCCGCGTCTCGATCGCGAGCAGCTGGACCGAAGTCTCGGTCGTCAGCGTGGGCTCGAGGCGTTCGCCATTGAGAAGCTGCAGCTCGTGATGAAGCTGGCGGTCGTCGAAAGCGTGTGCAGTTGACATGGTGCTCACGTGTGCTCCTGAAACCGTGTATCGACGAATTGCAACCTAGCAGTGCGATCTACAAGCCGCTCCGAGAGACGCAGTGAGAGCAAACTGCTGAGCGCCTGCACGACAGCGCACCTACGTAGTGGCTGCCGCGCTCGGGTAACACCAGCGGGAAGCAACGCTGTGTTGCTGACGAGGTGACGATCAACGAACTGTTGCTTACGCCAGCGCTCGGTCGGCCGTGAGGGGCGAGGCAGGACCGCTGACGGTCACCACGCTTGGGCGGTAGACCGGACCATGGCGGACAACGACTCGCGCGCAGGAATGCGCTACACGACCCCGGAGATTCTCGACTACGTCAACACTATCCATGGAGGTCACGATGCCGCCCTCGCACGCGCTTTCGCAGTGCCCGAGGGTGTACCCGCAATTCAGGTGAGCCCGAGCGACGGCCGCCTGATCCACGTGCTGCTACGCATGCTCGACGCGCGTAAGGTCGTCGAGATCGGAACGCTTGTCGGCTATTCGGCGATCCGGATCGCCCGCGGTCTGTCGCCGGGTGGACGGCTGTGGACGATCGAGTGCGACCCGCACCATGCAGAGCTTGCGCGCGCGAACCTCGCCGCTGCAAACCTGTCGCACAACGTCCACGTCGTGCTGGGCTCGGCGCGCGATACGCTGCCGCAGCTCGCGAAGGAAGGCCCGTTCGATGCGGTCTTCATCGACGCCGACAAGGTCAACTACGATCACTACGGCCAATGGGCGCTCGATAACCTGCGCCCCGGTGGCCTCGTGATCGGGGACAACGCGTACCTGTTCGGCGACCTGATGACGGACAAGGCCGAGGCGCAAGCCATGCGTGCGTTTCACGAGCTCGTCGCGCAGGCGTGCGAGTCGGTTTGCGCACCCACGCCCGACGGCATGGTCGTAGGGATCCGGCGCTGACCGCTCCGACGTGCGCGCGGATATGCGTAGAATAGCCGCGACGCATGAAGCCAGACCCTGAACTGCTTAGAGAGATTGGCGTGAACTCGACGAACGTCGAGACCGCTTGGGCGGGCGCGGCGAATGACTTGGAGCGTGGCCTCAACACGTGGACGCGCGGCACGATCGGACGCGACCGCGGCATCGCGGTGCGCGCGGCGCTGATGGCGTGCTCGCTCGTCACAGACCACTACAAGGCCGGCCCCGGGCTGCCGCCGCGCGAGTACATCGACACCATCCTTGCGGGCATTCGGCGCTGGCTCGACGAGCCGACGAAGGACAACAGCGACGCGGTGCGCTCGCTGCTCGATGTCACCCGCAGCGCGCATGCATGGCAGCAAGACACCGACGTCGAGTCGTTCTGGATCCTCGAAGCGGTCGATCACGCGTCGCTCGCCGTGTGGGCCGGCGACCGCGCGTCGTATATCGTGCCGATGGACTATGCGACCTGCGCCGCGCGCGCGGTTGCGTGCGTGCTCCACGCGATGTTCGATGCAGGCGTTCCAGAAGCGAAGGCGGTGTCTTCGCTCGTCGACGCCGTCCACAGCGCCGCGGTCTGAGCGATGCGCGCGCTGCGAGTCGGTGATGCGGGGACGGCGCTTGCCGACGTTCCAACACCGACGGCGACTGGCGAAGCGATCGTGCGCGTCACGCTGTCGGGCGTCTGTAACACCGACCTCGAGATCGCGCGAGGCTACGCCGGCTTTCGCGGCACGCTCGGCCACGAATTTGTCGGCGTCGTCGACGATCCGGGCGGCGGCGATGTCGCGCGCGGTGAACGCGTGGTCGGCGAGATCAACGCCGGCTGTGGAGCGTGCACGCGCTGCGCGGCGGGCGACTCGCGACACTGCGCGACGCGCACGGTCCTCGGCATCGTCGGTCGCGATGGCGCGCACGCAGATCTGGTGGCCCTGCCCGCGCGCAATTTGCTGCGCGTGCCGGCCACGATCAGCGACGAGCACGCCGTGTTCGTCGAACCACTCGCAGCGGCGTGTGGCGTGCTCGAGCGCTGTCCGATGCCGCACGGCACGCGGGTTGCGGTCATCGGCGACGGCAAGCTCGGCCTTTTGTGCGCGTTCGTGCTTGCAGCGGAAGGGCTCGCGCCGGTGCTCGTCGGCAAGCACGACAGCAAGCTCGCGCTCGCCCGCGCGCGCGACATCGAGACCACCACGCCCGACGACGCGCGCACGCGCGGCCGCGTGTTCGACGTCGTCGTCGAGGCCTCGGGCGGTGCGAGTGGCTTCGACCTCGCGCTCGCGCTGTTGCGCCCGCAAGGCAAGCTCGTGCTCAAGTCGACGTTCCACGGCGCGACGCCGGTCGACGCGGCCCGCATCGTCGTCGAGGAGATCGAGGTGATCGGCTCGCGCTGCGGCCGGTTCGCGCCGGCACTGGAGCTGCTGTCCCGCCGCGCGGTCGACCTGACGCCCCTGATCAGCGAGGTGATGTCACTCGACCACGGCGAGCGGGCCCTGGAGCGCGCCGCAGCTCCCGGCGTCCTCAAGGTGTTGTTGTCGCGCGACTGACATATGATGCGTAGCGATGCAGGCGCGCAAACAACGTAGACGGGCGATCGCGATCGCGCTTGCCTTCATCGCCGCAGCCGGCCTCGGTGTCGCTGCGTTTGGCGAACGCTGGCTCACGAACCCCGCCGAGGGCGGCACGTGGGGCTACGACCAGGCCGGGTTCGAGAGAGCGACCGGCATGGGCTTGCGCACGTACGAACGCTGCAGCGGCGCGAACTGCGCGAGCGTCACGAACTTCGAGCTGATCGATCTGCTCGAAGCCGAGATCGAGCGCGTGAAGGCGCTGAACGCGACGTTGCCCGCGAAGGACCAGCTCGCGCTTCCGCGCAAGCCGTGGCACGGCTTTCCGGTCGTCGGGATGATCGCGTTCGTGTGCGCACTGATCGCGGCGGCGGGCCTGCTCGTCGGGGGCGCGCTCGCACTCACGGGTAAGCGCCCGGTCGTGCCGATCATGCCGACCACGATCGCGGTGCTCGGCCTGATCGGCAGCATCATCGCCGGCTGCATTTTCGTCGCGACGAAGCCCGAGATGGCCGAGCCGATGGTGGTCGGCTGGACGTTCATGGCGTACGGCGGCGCGGCCGTGGTCGGTCTGGCCGCGGTGTTCCCGCTCAACCGCGCGATCCGCCCGATCGACGTCGAGCTCGGCGAGGCCGGGTCGACGATGTCCTGGGGCGGCAGTCGCGACGACCAGCCTTAGCCGAGCTACACTCGGTCATGGATCGGCGCGCGGAGTTGCTCGGCTACATCGAGCGAACGAACCGGCTGCAGCGCAAGCTCGCGCTCGTGTTGCCCGTGCTCGGCGCAGGCGCGATCGCGCTGATGGTGTGGAACGGCACGGTCGGCGGCTTCGCGCTGTTTATCGTCGGCCTCGTCGCGCTGTGCTCGTTCTGGATCACGGCCGCGCACAACGCCGCGCATCGCGAGAAGCTCGAAGAGCTCAGACGCGTCGAGCGCAACGATGGCAAGCCGCTCACGACCGCGCACCGGCGCTGGCACTCGCGCTAAGCCGCTTTCACGAAGCGATCGGCGGTGGGCTTCGCAGCCCCAGATTGAACCGCAAAGTCGCCAGCAGACGCCAAGATCGGACCGCCAAGGATTTGGATTCGGCGCTCGCTCTGCACGCACGATCGTCGGTGCGATCTTGTCGCCGGGCGCGCGTGATCGATCGGATGTCCGTTCGTGCAGAACGCGCGCCCAACAAAGCCGCTTGGCGCTCTGGCCTTGGCGTCCTCCGCGGCTTGGCGGCTAATCCCGCCGAAGGCGCGGACGCAGTCTTCTACGCTTAGCGGCGTCGGCGGCGCACGCCGAACAGGACGACGACCGCGAGGAGCAGGCTGCCGCTCGCACCGCCGCGCGAGGACTCGCAGCAGCCGCCGCCGTCGTCGCGCGGATCGTCGGG
>DATDCH010000254.1:0-3439 GCA_036524455.1 Kofleriaceae bacterium
TGAGGTACGCGCGCACGCCCTTGATGTAGTTGCGTGGATCGAAGCGCTCGCGGTTACCGCCGAGCATCAGCGAGCACAATGCGAGCCGGTGCTCGCCCATCTCGCGAAGCCGCTCGGCGCCGGGCACGCCGCGCTCCGCCCACCACCGCCACACGCGCAGCTGGTTGAACGTGTATTGCCAGCGCATCTGCCAGATGTGCTCGCGCGTCCCGCGCCTCGTCATGCTCGAGCCCGAGTCGACGAGCGTGACCAGCCGCTCGCCGAGCAGCTCGACGCCGTTGCCGGCCATTGCGAGCTCGGAGAGATAGCCGACGTCGTTACCGTACGGGTGACGGTTGTAGTCGTAGCCGCGCGGGTTCTCGAACTGGATGTGGCGGTCGAAGACTTCGCGCGCGGCCGCCGTCTCGTAGACCGCGCAGATCTGCGTCAGCGGAAATTTCCGCATGAACATGCCCTCGGAGAACTCTTGGGCGGAGACCACGCCTTTCTCGGTGGCGTAATACGTGAACGTTTTGCCGCCCATCTCGACGACGCCGCTGCAAGCGACCATCTTGCGACCCGCGGGCACTGCGCGCTCGACGCCGGCCATCATCTTGGTGCTGTAATCGGGATGCAGCACGTCATCGGCCCACACGAACGCGCACCAGTCGCCGGTGATGTCGTGCAGCGCAACGCGCCACGCCTTGACCGGGCCCGAGTTCGCCTCCGACGTGAGCAGCCGCGCCTCGATGTCCTTTGGCGCCGCCGCGAGCAGCCGCTTCACGATCTCGCGCGTGTTGTCCTTGTTGGACTCGTCGTAGACGACGACCTCGAGCGGGCGATGCGATTGCGCCAGCACGCTGCCGAGCGTGCGCTCGATTGTCTCGGCGCTGTTGAACGTCGGAATCATCAGCGAGAGCTTCATGACCGGCTCTTGAGCAGCGCCGCGCGTGCGATCGCCATCGCTCGGTACGTGTTCACGATCGCGAGCTTCTTCGCCTGCGTGCGCGCTTGTAGCCACAGGCCGGGCTTGCCATACCGCGCCGCGATCTTGATCGCCTGATCGACCTGCTTCTCGAACCCGGCTCCGCTCTTGCTCGTCTCGTACATCCGAAAGCACGCGATCTCGTCCGGGATGTAGATCGGATCCCCGCGCTTCGCGAGTCGCAGGAACAGGTCGTAGTCGAATGCGAGATCGACGACGGGATCGAGATAGCCGATCTCGTCGTGGACCGAGCGGCGCCAGAACGCGGTCATCTGGCTGATGTAGTTCTCGGTCAACAGATTCGTGAACGAGTGATTGGTCGAGCGGTAGTGCTTGTAGAAGTTCACCCAGCGGCGGATCTCGCCGTCGTGCTCGTCGATGATGCGGCACCGGCCGTGCACCCACTCCACCTCGGGGTGCGCTTCGAACGCGCGCTCGACCTTGGCGAGCGCACCGGGGAGCAGCACGTCATCGCTATTGACCCAGCCGACGATGTCACCGGTCGCCGCGTGCAGGCCCTTGTTGATCGCATCGACCTGGCCCTTGTCCTTCTCGCTGACCCAGCGCACGCGATCGCCGTAGCTCTTCAGGATCTCGACCGTGCCGTCGGTGCTGCCGCCGTCGATCACGCGGTAGTCGAGCTCGAACTTGCCCGCTTGTTCGAGGACGCTATCGATCGTGCGCCTGATGAACTGCGCCTGGTTGTAAGACGGCGTGACGATCGAGATGCGCAGCGCCATCGATCAGTTACGCGGCGCGCGCCCCTCGAGCGTGCTGCGCACGTCGTGCTCGTCGGCCGTCACCATCTTCGTGATCAGCTCCTTGAACGTGACCTTCGGTTTCCAGCCGAGCTTCTCGCGCGCCTTCGATGCGTCGCCGTGCAGGTGATCGACCTCGGTGGGCCGGAAGTAGCGCGGATCGATCTCGACGTACGGCTGCCAGTCGATACCGAGTGTGCCGAACGCGACGTCGAGCACCTCGCGCACCGAGTGCGACTCGCCGGTCGCGATCACGTAGTCGTCGGGCTTGTCCTGCTGGAGCATCATCCACATCGCCTCGACGTAGTCACCTGCGTAGCCCCAGTCGCGCTTCGCGTCGAGGTTGCCGAGGAACAGCTTCTTGTCGAGGCCGTGCTTGATGCGTGCCGCCGCGCGCGTGATCTTGCGCGTCACGAACGGAATTCCTCGACGCTCAGATTCGTGGTTAAAGAGTATGCCGCACGCGATAAACAAGCCGTACGCGTCGCGATAGTTCTGACAGAGCTGATGCGCGAACACTTTCGCGCATGCATACGGGCTGCGCGGCTGAAACACCGTGTGCTCGTTCTGCGGCGGCGCGGCGCTGCCGAACATCTCGCTCGACGACGCTTGATAGAACCGGCAGTCGCTGCCGAGCTCGCGGATCGCTTCGAGCAGGCGCAGCGTGCCCATGCCGACCGTCGCCACCGTGTACTCGGGGATGTCGAAGCTGACACGCACGTGGCTCTGCGCTGCGAGGTTGTAGAGCTCGTTCGGTTGGATCTTCTTGATCAGGTTCGAGAGCGATGCGCCGTCCTCGAGATCACCGTAGACGAGGCGCAGCTTGTAGTTCGGCGCGTGTGGATCTTGATAAATGCCCTCGAGCCGCTCGGTGTTGAACGAGCTCGAGCGGCGCACGACGCCGTAGACCTCGTAGCCCTTCGCGAGCAGCAGCTCGGCGAGAAATGAACCGTCTTGGCCGGTGATCCCGGTAATTAGCGCTTTCTTCATGCTGCCTCGCGGTGGTCGAGATACCACGCCACCGTTTTTTGCAGGCCCTCGGCGAACGTCGTGCGCGCCTCGAAGCCGAACCGTTCCTTCGCGCGCGTGACATCGAGCCGGCGCCGCGGTTGCCCGTTCGGCTGGGACGTGTCCCAGACGAAGTGGCCGGTGTAGCCGGTCGCCGCCCCGATCAGCGTTGCGAGATCTTTGATCGAGATCTCGTCGCCGCTGCCGAGGTTCACTGGATCGCTCGAGTCGTAGCGCTCGGCGGCGAGGATCATACCTTCCGCCGCATCCTCGACGTAGATGAACTCGCGCGTCGGCGTGCCATCGCCCCACAGCGTGACCTCGTCGCGGCCTTCTTCCTTCGCGGTGATGCACTTACGGACCATCGCGGGGATCACGTGCGACGTGCGCAGATCGAAGTTGTCGCGAGGGCCGTACATGTTGACCGGGAACAGCACGCAGCTGTTCATGCCGTACTGCTCCCGGTACGCCTGCGACTGCACGAGCAGCAGCTTCTTCGCGATGCCATACGGCGCGTTCGTCTCTTCAGGGTAGCCGTTCCACAGATCGTCTTCGCGGAACGGAATCGGCGCGAACTTCGGATACGCGCAGATCGAGCCCGCGACGACGGTCTTCGCGACGTTCGCGAGCCGGCACTCCTCGATCATCTGCAGGCCCATCATCGCGTTCGCGTACAGGAACAGGCCGGGGTTGTCGCGGTTCGCGCCGA
>DATDCH010000255.1:0-13473 GCA_036524455.1 Kofleriaceae bacterium
CCAGCCGAGGTGATCGACGACGAAGCCGAACGCCACGATCCCGATCGCCAGCACGACAAGGTTGAAGATCGTGCTGGCGCGGACCCGAGCCACATCCGACGATAGCCCGGCTCGCGAATGCGCGCTGCCCGCGTCAACTCATACAACTCATGTCTGACCCTGTCCGCGCGGCGAACGCACAGTCCGCGGCTCGGCCGGACTCCGCGGACGCTCGCGCGATAACCCGCCGACTTCGCTCGCGCGCGCGCTGGCCCGAAGCGTGAAGCAGGCGGCGGTCATGATGAAGCGACGCACGCCCCACCCTCTCGAACACCATCCTTCGTTTCGCGCCGTGATCGCCGCGGCACCACCGGTCGCCGAGCTCGCGCGCGAATTGCCCGACGACGGCCGCGAGCTGGTCGGCACGCTCGCGATCGTGTGCGGCGATCTCGCGCAAGGTTTCGCGTCGCCGCCCGGCAGTCGCGCGCGCAACGAAGCCCACCATCGCGCGTGGACCTTGGTCCGCGAGATCGATCGCGCGGTGACCGCGGCGCGGATCAACCGGCGAGCGCCCGCTCGATTGCTCACGAAAGTGCAGCGCGCGATCGACCGCGCCGACGTGATGATTTCGGCGCTGCCGGGCGTGCTGGCAGGATGATATGATGTTTCATATGAAGCAGATCCTCGTGCAACTCCACGAGCCGCTCGCCAAGCTGCTCGATCAAGTCGCGCCCGGACGAGGACGCAAGCGCTCGCAGTTCATCCGCCAAGCGATCGTCCGGGCCCTCATGGAAGTTGCCGAGGTGCAGACTCGACGAGCGTACGAGCGCGAGCCGGACCGTGACGATGACGATTGGTGGTTCGATGCCGAAGGCTGGGCTCCCGAATCGGAAGCGATCCATCCGCCCCAGCCGCTACGCCGCACGAAGCGGAAGGTGCGAAAACGATGAGGCAGTACGAAATCTGGTGGGCGACGCTACCGGTCGGCGATCGGCCGGTGCTCCTGCTGACTCGTGACCCGGCGTACAAGTACCTCGCCCGGGTCACGGTCGTGGAGGTGACGTCCCGCGCGTACGGGATCCAGCAAGAAGTCCCGCTCGGCCGGCGCGAGGGTCTTCCGCGCGCATGCGTCGCTCGTTGCGACAATCTCGCCAGCGTACCGAGGCGGCTCCTGCGCAGCCGCATCGGCAAGTTGCCAGCAGCACGGGTCATCGAGCTCAAGAAGGCGCTCGGCTATTCGCTCGGCTGGGAGGAGCTGGTCCGCCTGTAAGAACACAGCGTTGCGGTCTGCGATGCGACATTCGACTCCACCCCTCCTCTATGAGGAATAGGATCCCAAAGGAGAGGTTACCCATGCGCATCCACGTCGCAGTGTTGTTGGTCGCGGTCGCGGTCGCCGGTTGCAAGAAGAAAGGCACCACCGACGGTGGTGGTGGCGGAGGAGGCGGTTGGCTCATCGGTAGTGCGGGTTTGATGGTCAACGTTCACGACGACATGCTCGTCGGCGAGTACGACCTCGGCTCCGACGTCAACTTGAACGCGATCGCGTGCCGCTACCTCGCGGAAGCGTGGGTCGTCGGCGACGACGCGACGGTGCTCTACACGAAGGACGGCGGCGAATCGTGGCTGTCGCAGACGGTGCCGGCGACGGCCCGACTGCGCACGCTCGCGACGCAAGACGACGGCCCGGTGTTCCTCGGCGGCGACGGCACGTTCCTCGTCACGCTCGACACGGGCAAGACGTGGACGTCGCTCGGCGACGGCGTGACGTCGTTCCGATCGATGTCGGCCGCGCAAGCGAGTACCGGTGTGCTCGCACTGTCGGAGGATGGCGGTCTGTGGTCGTACGAGGCGGGCACGCTCACGCGACGCAGCACGGTGGACGGCGCTCGCGCGGTGCATCAAACGCCCGATGGCGAGGTCATCATGACGGCAGGCGCTGGCATCGCTCGCTCGCTCGATGGTGGTGTGACGTGGCGCGCGCTCGACGTCGATCCGTCGATCGTATTCGACGACCTCCGCGTCAACCTCGATGGCACCGCGGTGGCGGTCGGCGCGAACGGCGCGATCGCGACCGTCGGACTCAACGGCGCGGTCGCGGTCCAATACGTAGGCGATAAGGGACTCCACACGATCCATATCCACGACGACGAGATGGGTTACGCCGGCGGCGACGACGGCCAAGTCCTCATCACCGAGGACAGCGGGCTCACCTGGCGGATCGGACCGAACGTCGAGCGCACGGTGCGCGGCGTCGATGGCATCGGCTTCAATCACCGCTAAGCGTTCGACGTACTCTTAGTCGAACCGCACGCGGAATCGCGACACGCTGTCCTCACGGCGCACGCGCTGAACGCGTCTCCGACGGTGGCGCACGGGATGCAACCCGGCATCTCGAGTGATCGTTCGAACGCGAAGTATCTGTGGAATGATCATGCTGGTTGCAGCGGGGTCGGCGCACGCGCAATCGCAATCCACGCAAGAACACGTAGAAGCGCCGACGAGCAATGACGCGACTGCGTCAGGGGCGCCCGTTCTGCCCGATGCGCCGATTGCGATCGACCAGCTCACGCTGAGCGACGACTTGATCGGCGCGCTTGGCCTGCGACCGATCGCGAGCGGCCGCATCGAAGCGTTGATCTCGGCGGGCAACGAATCGACGCAGCACGCGGCGTTGCGCGCGACCGAAAAGCTCGGCGGCGTCGGCTTCGAGCTGACCGGCAACGCGCTCGATAGCGACGCGCTCGGCACGCAGACCGAGGTCGGCGCGCGTATCGAGCACGCAGGCGAGCGCAACCGGCTCCGCCTACTCGGCCGCTACGCGAACGAGTACGTCGGCCTGACGCGGCAAGCGTTCGAGAGCGATCTCGCGACGACGTCCTACGGTGGCGCGTGGACCGGCTGGCGCTCGGCGGGCCGGATCGAGCTCGAGGCCTACGGCAGTCACCAGACGTTGCGCGATACCGGCTCGCTCGCCTCCCACGAGCTCGACGCCGATGCGTACGCCGCGCACGCGGGCTGGTCATCACGTCGCGTGCACGCGTTCGGGCTCGACCATGCATTCGGCGCCGACATCGACATCACGAGCTCGAGTAGCACGACAAACCAAACCGACCTGTCCGACGAGATGCAGACGAACATGCAGACCCTGGCGCGCACGCGGCGTGGCCGGCATCGCTTCCTCAGGGCGTACATCCACGACACGATCCGCGTGATCGAATCGCTCGACGTGCACACCGGTTTCGTGTTCGAGCAGTGGCGGTGGTTGACGAACATCGCGCCGATCTACGCACAGGACTTCGGCGAGGGCATGGACGTCGAGAGCGCGGGCTCGATCACGGACATGGTGATGGGGCCGCAGCTCGGCGCGTCCTATCGCGTCACGCCCACAGTCGCGCTGCAGGCGAATGCGTATCGCCGGCTGCGCACGCCGACGTGGCAACAGTTGATGCGGCCCGTGCAGAACGGCGACGTGCTCACGGTCCCCTCGGAAGAGCTGCGTCCCGAGACCGTCACCGGCGGTCAGTTCGGGCCGACGATCGAGCTCGGCGCCATCGAGGCACGCGCCGTCGTGTTTGTTCACGACATCGCGTCGCCGATCGTGGCTGTTACCAGTGGTCCGGCGTTGCGCGAGACCACGAACCTCGACCACGCGCGGGAAGCCGGCGTCGATGCCGAGGCGCGCTGGCGGATCGGCAAGCCGTGGCTCGCCGGTATCGGCTACACGTTCACGGATGCGCGGGTGACGGCGGCCGCCGCACACGCCCAGCTCGTCGGCAACCAGCTGGCGCAGACGCCGCGTCACCGCGCGACTGCACTGCTCGCGTTCGACGATCCGAAGCTCGTCACGATCACCGGTGCGGTGCGCTACGCCGACCGCCGCTTCGAGGATGATCGCAACATGGTCGTCGCGCCGCACTACGCGGTCGTCGACGCGATGGCGGCGCGCAAGCTGTGGCACGGCCTCGCGGGTTTTGTCGCCGTCGAGAACCTGTTCGACCGGCGCTACGTCGCGAACCAGGCCGGCGTCGAAACGTTCAGCGCGCCGCGCCTCGTGCAGATCGGCCTGCGGCTCGACAGCGCGCGTTGGTAGTGCTGGCAAGACCGTTCGTCGTCGTAGAGTAGAGATCGCATGATTTACGTGACGCAGCTCGTATACGTGAACGAAGGTTGCGAGACGACGTTCCAGCAATTCGAAGAGATCGTGCTGCCGCTCTTGGCCAAGTATCGAGGCGAGCTGCTGCTTCGCCTGCGACCCACACGTGACTCGAAGGTCGGTGGTTCCCTCGACACGCCGTACGAGCTGCACGTCGTTCGCTTCGAGGAGGAATCCGATCTCGTGCGCTATGCCGCCGACGAAGAACGCCAGCGGTGTCTCCATCTCAAAGACCAGTCGGTCCGAGTCGCGCTGCAGTTCAAGGCTTCCGAGTCTTGAATTCGAACGGCTACTGCGGCGGCGCCGCGAGCGGCATGCCGTAGAGGTCGAACATTGCCGTCGCGCCGAGATTCAGCTTGTCGAGCTCGGCCCGGATCTTCGCCATGTCACCAACGACCGCGAAGATCATGTTCTGCGACGGAATCAGCGCCTTCGCCGCTGCTTTGACTTCCTTCGCGGTCACTCGGCGCACGTTCGCGGCGTAGCCCGTGTACCAGTTGTCGGGCAAGCCGAACAACGCGAGGTCCGCGAACGCACCGGCCGTCGACGCGTTGGTGTCGAACAGCGACGGCAGCGCGCGGATCAAGTTCTGCTTCGACTTGTCGAGCTCTTCGGCGGGCACGTCCTTCGTCGCGAGGTCGTCGAGGATCGTGATGATCTCGGTGATCCCGACCGCCGTTTTCGGCGTGACGATCGCAGTGCTGATCACGAACGGTCCCTTGGCCTGGCGATAGTCCATGCCCGCGCGCGCGCCGTACGTGATGCCCATCTGCTCGCGCAGCCGCTGCACGAGCCGGCTCGTGAAGCCGCCGCCGAGCGTGCTCGCGAGCACCTCGAACTGGTAGTAGCGGCGATCCTTGCGATCGAGACCGACGAGACCGATGCGCACGTCGGATTGCGCGGCCTCCTTGCGATCGACGAGCAGAAGCCGGCTCGCTGGCTTCGCGGTCACGACCTTCGGCTTGACCGGTTTCTTCACGCCGACGGGCTTCCATGCGCCGAGCGTCGCGTCGAGCTTCGCGCGCAGCAGCTTCGGATCGAAATCACCGACGATGACGAGCGTCATCACCGACGGATTCCAGTGCTCCTTGTAGAAGGCCTGCACGTCGGCGACGGTGAGGTCCTTGAACTTCTCGCGCACGCCCGTGATCGGATGGCCGTACGGGGTGTCGAGCCCGTACAGCGCGCCGTTGAGCATCAGCGCGACAACCTCGCGCGGCCGATCGCGGCGCAGCTCGAGCGCGATCGAGCGATCGCCCTTCACGCGATCGAACTCCTTCTGCTCGAACGTCGGCTGGGTCATGATCTTCGCGAGTAGATCGAGCGTGGGCTCGAGCGTCTTCGTCAGCGTCGACACCGAGACCTGCGCGTAGTCGACGTCTGCGCCCGCGCCGATGCCGGCACCGAGCCGGTCTTGCTCTTCGGCGATCGCGATCGCGGACAGTCCGCCCGCGCCTTCGTCGAGCAGATCCGCGGTGAACGATGCGAGGCCGCCTTTGCCATCGGGATCTGCAGCCGCGCCTGCACCGGGCGCGACGAGCGTCATCGCTACGATCGGTAGCTTGTGGTTCTCGACGAGCAGAACCGACATGCCGTTCTTGAGCTTGCTGCGCTTGGCGACCGGCGGCTTGAACGCCGGCTCCTTCGTCGGAGATGGCGCCTTGGTCCAGTCGGCGATGCCGGACTTGCCAAACTCGGCGGGCGTGTGAGCCACGGGCTCAGGAGGGGCCGGTTGCGGAGGCGGCGGCGGCGGCGTCGGTTGTGGAATCGGCGGCTGCGGCGTCGGTTGTGGAGCCGGCGGTTGTGGCGGCGGCGGTTGTGAGCTCGGTTGCGCGGCGCTCGTGCACGCGGCGGCGAGCAAGACGACGAACCTGATCGAGCGGGTCGAGCGGCGCATCATTTCACCACCTTCTTACCCGGGCGAATTGTCAGCACGACACGTGCCGTGGTCCTGAGATACTTCGCCGCGACCTCCTTGATCTGAACGGGCGTGACCGCGCGATAGCGCGCGAGGTCCTTCGCGAAGTAGTCCGGATCGTTCGCGAACACGTCGTATTGGGCGAGCTGGATCGCTCGCTGTAGCGTCGGCTCGAGGCCGTTCAAGAAGCTGGCCTCGTGCGAGTTCTGTGCGCGCTCGAGCTCCTTCGCGTCGGGCGGGGTGCCGTGCAGCGCTGCGACCTGTTCGCTGATCTCACCGAGCAACTGCTTAGGATCGGTGCCGGGCTTCGCCGTCGCGACGATCCGGAACTCGCCACCGAGCGTCTCGGCGTTGAAGTACGCGCGAACGTCTTGCGCGATCTTCAGGTCGTAGACGAGGCGCTTGTAGAGCCGGCTCGACTTGCCGTCGGCGAGGATCGAGGCTGCCATGTCGAGTGCGGGCTGCTCGGCGCTGAAGTGCGCCGGACCGCGCCACGACAGGTACACGCGCGGCACCTGCACGTCATCGGTCGAGTCGACGATGATCTCTTTCGTGATCGGTGGCGGCGTCTTGTATTGCGGTCGCGCCGGCTCTGCGCCCTTCGGGATCCAGCCGAAATACTTCTCGACCAGCTTCTTCACGTCGTCGAGCTTGACGTCACCCGCGATCACCATCGTCGCGTTGTTCGGCACGTAGTACCGCTTGAAGAAGTCGGCGACGTCGGGGACCGCGGCGGCCTTGAGGTCCGCTGGATAACCGATCGTCGACCAGTGATAGCCGTGATCCTTCGGCCACAGATTCTCCTGGATGATGAGCTCCGCCATGCCGTAGGGCTGGTTCTCGTAGCTCTGCCGGCGCTCGTTGAGCACGACGTCGCGTTGGTTGTCGAGCTTCGCTTTGTCGAACGTGTCGAGCAGGCCGGCGAGTCGATCGGCATCGATCCACAGCATCTGCTCGAGGAAGTTCGATGCAGCGACGTTCTGGTACACGGTCATGTCGCTCGACGTGAACGCGTTCGACCAGCCGCCGGCGGCTTCGAGCAGCTTGTCCATCTTGCCGTCCTCGAGGTGCGCCGAGCCTTTGAACATCAAGTGCTCGAACAAGTGCGCGAATCCGGTCCGGTTTGCTACTTCGTCTTTGCTACCGACGCGGAACCACGTCACGCCGTACGCGGTCGGCGCTTTGTGATCCTCGATCACGTAGACGCGCATCCCGTTGGCGAGATCAAATTTCTGATACGTGATCTTTGGTTCATCGGCGTACGCGGCGGTACCGACGAGCACGAACAGCAAGGCGAGCGTGAGCCGTCTCATGTCGCGGGACGCTAGCACACGGGCGGGATGGCACCGTGTGCCGCGATGCCCCGTTCCTCGGTCCTTATCGAGGAGAAACGAACGAGATTCCAACCACGTGGGGCCACGGCGCACAGAGTGCATGACTGAGAGACCATGCGCTCCGGGATCTCCGATTCGTCCGCCGAGCGCTTCCGCAGGTACCTCGCCGACGAGGATGCCGATCGCGGCAGCACGATCGGCGTTTTGGAAGCGTTCTTCGAGAACGCATCGGCTGCGCTCGTACTACTCGATCACGACCTGCGTTGCGTGCAAGTCAACGCGAAGCTCGCCGCGATCACGGGACTGCCGATCGACGCGCACCCGGGCCGCGCACTCGCCGACTTGCTGCCGGTCGCACTCGACGCGAAGCTGCACGAAGTACTGCGCTCGGGTCATCCGATCGACAAGATTCCGCTCGAGGTCGCTCACCGCTCGTTTCTCGCGACGTTCTTCCCCGTGTTCGCCGAGAACCGCATGATCAAGGGACTCGGCGGCATCCTGATCGACATCACCGAGCACAGGCGGCTCGAGCGCGAGCTGCGGGCTGCGATCGAGATGCGCGAGCGCGTGCTCGCCGTCGTCTCGCACGACCTCCGCAATCCGCTCGGTACGATTCAGCTCGCGATCACGACGATGCCCGACGCCACGCGTGTCGATCGCGAAGGTTTGCGCCGCATCGAAATCGTCGAGCGGGCGACGAAGATGATGGAGACGCTGATCTGCGACCTACTCGACATGGCGACGATCCAAACCGGCACGCTGAAGATCAAGCTCGCGCACGAGAGCGCCGACGCGATCATTCGCGAGGCCGTCGAGCTGCAGCTGCCGCACGCCGAAGAAAAAGGCCTCACGCTCGTCGACGACACGCACGTCGCGGGCGTTCGCCTGCGCTGCGATCGCACACGCTTGCTCCAGGTGCTGTCAAACCTAGTGGCAAATGCAATCAAGTTCTGCAAAGCCGGCGACGTGATCACGCTGCGTGGCCGCGCCCACGAGCGCTCGCTCGTGCTCGAGATCGTAGACACCGGTCCGGGCATTCCCGCCAGCGACATTCCGCATCTGTTCGAGCAGTACTGGTCCACGGCGCGCGGCCGCCAGCGCGGTACCGGCCTCGGCCTGTTCATCAGCCACGCCCTCGTCGAGGCGCACGGCGGTAGCCTCACCGTCACCAGTTCCGTCGGTGTCGGCACGAGTTTCCGCATCGTCCTCCCTCTTGGCTGAGCGACCGCGCCGCAAACGTGCGCTAGCGCTCGACGCCGGGTCGCAACTGCGCGGCGCGTGATTCCGGCGACGACGCATGACCTTTGCAGGATCCAGCGCCGACGGAGCATGGACTGCCCCTCCCATACGCTGCTGCGCCTCGAGCTCGAGACCCACGCCTACCATCGCGACGCCGACCACGCCTGGCTGCGGTTGCTCGCACACGACATCACGCGCGCTACGTACGCCGACCAGCTCGCCCGCGCCTACCGCTTCGAGACGCCGCTCGAGGCCGCACTCGCATACACGTCCCACGTCGCGTCGCTCGTCGGCCAACGTGCACGCTCGCGCCGGCTCGCACACGATCTGTTCGCGCTCGACTACCCCCGCCAGCGGCTCACGCCGCGGCTGATTGCACCGTTCCCGAGCGTCTCTCAGGCGCTGGGCTGGCTCTACGTAGTCGAGCGTAATGCCCGCCTGTTCGACATGGTCCTCCGCAACGTTCGCGCGCGGATACCCGAGGCGCCGACCGAGTACCTCGACGACCCCGATGCCGTCCCGCGCTGGGACCAGCTCGGCCAGACGCTCGACCGGGTCGCCCGCACGCCGCGCATCGCTGACCAGATCATTCACGCTGCCCACGACGCGTTTCGCTGCGCGCTCGACTGGTACATCGCCGATCAGCCATTGCGTCGCGGCGCCTGACCAACTAGGTTCCCGGCCTGACTTTCTCCGCCGCCCATCCCAGCCTGCGCCGCGCGATCGCCGCCAAAGGCTACTCCGAACCGACGCCGGTCCAAGCCGCGGTGCTCGCCGCACCCGCCGATCGCGATCTGCTCGTCTCGGCGCAGACCGGTTCGGGAAAGACCGTCGCGTTTGGTCTCGCACTCGCGCCGCGTCTGCTCGGCGAGGCCGAGCGTTTCGACAAAGCCGGTGCGCCGCGCGCGCTCATCGTCACGCCGACGCGCGAGCTCGCCCAACAAGTCCATCGCGAGCTGCAGTGGCTGTTCGGCGAAACCCACGCGCGGCTCACCACGTGCGTCGGTGGCATGGATCCGCGCCGCGAGACCCAAGCGCTCCAGCATGGCGTACACATCGTCGTCGGCACACCGGGCCGACTCTGCGATCACCTCGAGCGTGGCGCGCTGCTGCTCTCGCGCATCGAAGCAGTCGTGCTCGACGAAGCGGACGAGATGCTCGACATGGGCTTTCGCGAAGACCTCGAGCGCCTGCTCGATGCCGCGCCCGTCGATCGCCGCACGCTGATGTTCTCGGCGACGATCCCGAAACCGATCGCGACGCTCGCAAAGCGCTACCAAAAAGGAGCGCTGCGCATCGCTGCCTCCGCCGAAGGCGATCGCCACCGCGACATCGAATACCACGCGATCCCGATCGTGCCGCGCGAGCGCGACCTCGCGGTCGTCAACCTACTCCGTTATCACGACGTGCCCGGCGCACTCGTATTCTGCGCGACACGCGACGGCGTCGCCCACCTCGCGGCCAACCTCAGCGAGCGTGGCTTCTCGGTCGCCGCTCTCTCGGGCGACTTCAGCCAGCGCGAGCGCAACCAGGCCCTGCAAGCCCTCCGCGACGGCCGCGCGCGCGTGTGCGTTGCCACCGACGTCGCCGCTCGCGGCCTCGACCTTCCCGACCTCGGTCTCGTCATTCACGCCGACCTGCCCCAAAACGCGCAGGTGCTCGTCCATCGCAGCGGTCGCACCGGGCGCGCGGGCAAGCACGGCCTCGCGATCCTGATCGTGCCCGATAACGGTCGGCGCTACGTCGAGCGCATGCTGTCGACCGCGCACCTCGACGCGAAATGGCGTGCCGCGCCCTCCTCGGACGACATCCGCGTCCGCGATCAAGATCAGCTCGTGCTCGAAATCCGCGCACTCGCCGACGAGCCCTCCGACGACGATCTTCGCGTCGCGCAAACCCTGCTCGCCGAGCGCACCCCCGAAGCGCTGGTCGCCGCACTCGTGCGCTCTCGTCGTGAAGTCCGCCCCGCGCCCGAGGAGCTGACGACGCCGCCGTCGATGCGCACCAAGCAGCCCGCCAAGCCGGCGCGCGTCGATCGCCGCCACGAGCAAGTGGCGTTCGAGGGCCCCGACCGCCGCCGCCAGGCGCAGCAGCACTCCTCACGCGAACCTGCGCGCGAGCGCCCGCCCGGCGACCGCGGCAACGGCGTGCGCCGCGGCCCGATGGACACCGTTTGGTTCACGATCAACGTCGGGCGCTCGAAGAATGCCGATCCGAAGTGGCTCATCCCACTGCTCTGCCGCCGAGGCAACGTCACAAAACGCTCGATCGGCAAGATCCAGATCCTCGCGCGCGAGACGCGGGTCGAGATCGCATCTGACGCCGCGGAGCAGTTTGCCGAAGCCGTCAGGCGCCCAGATCCGAAAGATCCGCGCATTCACATCGAGCCGCTCGACATTTCCACGTAATCAGTGTCGTTTGCCCTCGACATTGCGGGCAATCAGGCGCAGACCAAGAACTCGTGCTCCACGGTGGAGCGCGACGACAGGAGCAAGATGGCAGAAGGTACGATCAAAAGACTGACAGACAAGGGCTTCGGATTTATCAAGACGGACAACGGGCCCGATCTGTTCTTCCACATGTCGAACGTCGAAGGCGTTCAATTCCAGGACCTGCGAGAGGGCCAGAAGGTGTCGTACACCGAAGGCAGTGGTCCGAAGGGTCCGCGCGCCGAAAACGTCAAACCAATCTGACTTGCTTCTAGTTGTTTGAAGCACGCGAGCCGGCACGAGCCGGCTCGTGTTCGTTTCGGGTTCCTTCAACTACGCGGCCGGCTGGTACGACACCTTGCCCATCGCCTCGTATTCAGCACGCGCCGCGCGCCGAAGGTGCTCGTGCGTGATCGAGCCGCCCTCGCTCGCCGCAAGGTACGCGGCACGGAGTGCGGCATTCTTGATGTAGCCGCCGGTCATGACGAACTGTTCCGCAAGCGCGGCGGTGTCGAGGTCTCCGGCGCACTGCGCGCGATCCGGAATCATCGAGCGCCACAGCAGCTCGCGATGCTCTCGGTCGGGAATCGGCACCCGAACGTGAAACGCGAGTCGCCGCTGAAATGCGGGGTCGATCGCCGCCTCGTGATTGGTCGTCAGCAAGGTGATGCCCTTGAACGCCTCCATCCGCTGAAGCAGGTAATTCACCTCGAGGTTCGCGTACCGATCGTTGCTCGACTTCACCTCGGTGCGCTTGCCGAACAAGGAGTCGGCCTCGTCGAACAAAATGATCGCGTGACCTGACTCCGCCGCTTCGAACAGCGCCGCCAGCTGCTTCTCGGTCTCACCGATGTATTTCGAGACCACGCGCGACAGATCGACTTGGTAGAGGTCGAGCCCGAGCTCGTTCGCCAACAACCCGGCGATCATCGTCTTGCCAGTACCAGGTGGTCCCGAAAACAACGCCGACACGCCGACGCCGCGCCCGACCTTGTCGGCGAAGCCCCAGGTCTCGAGCACGTGCTTGCGGTGGCGAATCCGAGACGCGAGCTCGATCAGCAGATCGAACTGATCGACCGGCAACACGAGGTCCTGCCACGTCTGCCGCGTTTCAACGCGCGTCGCGAGGCCAAGCAGCCTGCGCTCGAGCTGCCCGCGCAGCGCGAGGTGAACGTCGGCAGCTGCCACCGCCGAGCGATCCGCATGGCGCGCCGCAACCGATGCCGCGGTCGCGCTCAACAGCCCAGCCGTGATCGTGTAGCGCTCCGCACACGAACGAATGACCTCCTCGTTCGCACCGGCGAGCGCACTACGCCAAAGCGTGAGCCGCCGGCCCGCGTCTGGAACCTCGACGCCGAACGAGATCACGGGCCGCGCCACGCGCCACGTGCACGGTTCACGACACGTCGCGAACACAGGCCCGCCACAACGGTCGAGCAGCTCGTGCTGGACCACGGACGCCCGATCGCCGAGGAGATCGAGCTCACTCACGAGCGGCCACGCGCCGTGAAGCCGGCACTCGCGCACGACCGCGCGGAGCTGGCGAACGAGCTTGTCCTGTTCCGTCGCAAGATCTCGCGCGTGAAGCCGCACCACGGCACGTCCCGTTGCAGCAATCGCTTGCCGCAACAGCGTCGTGCGTCCGCTACCGTCGACCCCGTACGCGACCACGAGACAGCGTGCCTCGGTCGATAACGTCTGGCGCAGCTCGGCGGGAAGTGTATCGGGCACGATGTGTCGCCACGCGTCGACGGCGGGTTCGAGCACGGCGACCGCAGCGAGCTCGTCATCGAGGCCGAGCTCGCCCCGCGCAAGCGCGAGCACGCGGTCGCTGACCCGAATCGGCCGCCGAAACAGCGGCAGCTGCGAATCGGTTGACGTCTCGACGAGCCCGAGTTGGGTGAGCCGCGCGATCGCCTTGCTGTCGAACGGCTCGCCGCCGAGCGCGACCAACCGCTCGAGCAGCTGCACCGTCAGAGTGTTCGTGTTCATGACCAACAGCTGTTGCGCGACGCACGCGACCATCGGCTCGAGCTCGATGCACGCAAGCAACCACAGCGTGTCGAGCTCCGCGGTGCTGAGCTCTAGACGTGACGCGAGCAGCTGCATCGGCGTTTCTGGATCGCCGTCGCTTACTGCACACAAATCTGCCGATGCAACGGCCGGCGAAACCGCCTCGCCGCTCAGCCAGCCCGCGGCGCGGCCCCGGTGAATGAGCTCGGCGATGCGTGCGACGGTCCAACGCGTCCGACGATCAAGGTCTTCAACTGCGTCGAGGTTCATGCGAGGGATATCGACCGCGTACGGGCCGTGTTGCGGCTCAATCCGGCACTTTGGTGCCTTGCTCGAGAACAATCGGAGGCGGCGCCTTCAGGCGCAGCGGCAGCCTGAGCAACTTGTCGGTCGCCCTGCCCATGT
>DATDCH010000256.1:0-12529 GCA_036524455.1 Kofleriaceae bacterium
CTCTCGGCGACCCAGCCCGCCATGCCCCATGGCGTGCCGTCGTACTGATACTCGTCGCTGACCGGATAGCCGGCCCAGCTCCACTCCCAGCCGAGCCACCCCCAATGGTCGCGGATGCGGCCGTGTACTTCGTGCGCGCCGGTCCACGACGTCCAGTAGATCGACGCGCCGTTGTTGAAGT
Source organism: Kofleriaceae bacterium (assembly GCA_036524455.1). Taxonomy (GTDB): domain Bacteria; phylum Myxococcota_A; class Polyangia; order Haliangiales; family Haliangiaceae; genus JABFXX01. The sequence goes on from DATDCH010000256.1 coordinate 182, forward strand.
GCGTGAGCCGGCCGCCATTCGCACCGGCCCATTCGTCCGTCTCGGGCGAGCCCCACGAGCAGCCGCCGAGCGCGAGCCACTTGTCGCGGATCGCGCCGACCACGTTGTAGCCCGAGCCGCAGTCGCTCGCGGTGCAGCAGTTGCCTTCGCGATGCAGGTGCGGGCCGCTCCAGCACAGCGTCTGCCGGCTCGACGACCAGCCGACACCGCAGGTGGTCAGGCTCGCGTTGCAGTACACCGGGCCGGCGCCGCCGTAGACCCAGCCGACGAGCGAGCCGGGCGACAGCCACTGGCCGACGCTGACCGCCGAATTGATGTGCGCGTACATGTAACGGCCGTCGCCGTAATCGACGCGCACGCTGCGACCCGCGTAGCCGCCGCACGATGGGTAGACCTGGACGACCTGCCCCGAGGACAGGCTGCGCACCTCGCTACCGACGGCGAGCGGCACATCGCCGGAGCACGCACCCCAGAAGTTCCAGTGCCCGACGTACGGAACGCACGTGCCGCCGAGCTCGCTGGTTTCGGTTTCAGTTTCGAGCTCGGCGGTCGTATCGATCGCGCACGAGCACAGGACAAGACACAACACGAAGCGCGTGTTCCCCATTGGCCACGCGCCTCGTGCAAGGTCGGCTCCACACGCGCGACAACACCGCTTCGCGATGATGCAGGAACCGAGCAATCGTCAGCTCCACTATCGCGAACGGTTGGTTGCATTGTCGGGTTGCGCCGTGCAACTCACCGGCTGCAGCGGCGCTTCACCGAACGCGCTGCATCATGCGCGCTCGCGCGCGGTGCAGCGTGCCTAGCGTTATTCGTTCGCCGGCTCGTCGCTCGGCTCGACGTCGCCGTTGCCGAGATCGGCATGCTCGTCGACGTCGGGCTCGACGCTCTCGACCTCGGCGCTGTCGTCAGCGTCCTCGGTCTCCTCGGTCTCGGTCTCGACCTCTTCGGTGCTGCCCGAGCCGTTCATCTCCATCTGCCGATCTTCATCGGTGATGTCGCCCTCGTCGGTGAGGTCGTACTCCTGGGCCTTGGTGCCGTCGCTGTCATCTTCGGTCTCTTCGACCTCGGCGACCGCAATCGACGTCACGCCTTCGAGACGCTTGCGGCTCGACACGGCCTCTTTCGAGCCGAGCTTGCCACCGGCCTCGTACGCCATGCGGGCGTCGTCGAGGCGATCGAGGTGCTCGAGCGCGGTGCCGAGGTTGTTGAACATGTAACCGGTCGCGCCGTTGCGGCTGGTCGCCTCGGCGAGGTGCTCCGCGGCATCCTCGTACTTCTTGAGGAGCAGCTCGGTGTAACCGAGGTTGTTCCACGCGAACACGTTGTCCTGGTTGAGCTCGACCGACTTCGAGAACGCTTCGATCGCGTTGTCGTAGTTATGCGCGTTGAGCTCGGCGCGGCCCTTCGTGTTCCACGCCTGGCTCGACAGCGGGGCGAGCTTGATCGCTTGCTTCGCCGACGCGATCGACTTGCTGCGCTCGTTCATCGCGATGTACATGCGCGCCATCTCGATGTGCGGCTCGGCCGCCTTCTTGTTGAGCTTGATCGCAGCCTCGAGGACTTCCTTCGCGTCGCCGAACTTCTCTTTCGCGAGCAGCTCGCGCCCCATCGCGAGTGCCTCGTCGTACTTCGTGGGGATGACGAGTGGGGCGACGACCTCGGCAGCCTTCGGCTGCTCGCCGATCACGGGCGACTCGGTGGGAACCGACGTCTTCGGCTCGGACTTGAATGGATCTGACTGCGTCGTGACCGTGGATGTCTCGCGATCACCACCGCACGCCGCCGCCGGAAGAACGAGAGCAAACAGGATGGATCGGAACTGGACCTTCATAGCTACTGAACCTTTCTTTCGCTCTCTCCCTTCAGCATCGGACGTGCCATCCAAACCCATCAGGCGGCGCGCCAACTTGTGGGCCGATGTGGGTGCGCAGACACGCCGGTTTGTCGACGGACGCACGCGTGGAACAGAACGCGCTTCGACGGCGTTTTAGATCGCCCGCAGCTACGGCAGGTGCATTTGCATGCTCGTGCCGCCGACGTGGCAGCTGTTGCATGCACGGCCGCTCGCAGCCACGGCGAGCGTCATCTTCACGGCCGACGGACACGCACTCGCGATCACGAGCACCGGAAATGCGATCGCCTGCTGCGTGTAGAAGTTGCCGTTCGCGCCGGTCAGCAGATTGATCGTCTGGTTGTTCGAATCGGTGAGCGTGATGTTCGCGCCGACGAACGCCGTGTTGCCGGTGTCGTTCGTGTAGAGCGTGCCGGCGACCGTCCAGCCGTGGTTGTGACACGCCTGAAAGCAGCTCTGGCCCGGGAAGTGATGGCCATCGTGCGGCGCGGGCAGCACCTGGTTTCGGCACGGCAGGTTGCTGCCGCTGCCCGTCGCGGCGTCGACCCACATCAGCTTCGGCGCGTCGATCTTCGCGTCGGCGCCCGACGTGCCGCTATCGCTGCCGCCACCGCCGCCCGTGTCGACGTCGCCGGGGCACCCGCAGAGCGCAGTGCACGCGACGAGCGCGATGACCCGAACGGCCGCCATCGCGCCGATGGTACTGCGCTCAGAGCCCGGCGTGGGCTCTGATCTGGATGACAGCGTCTAGCTTGCCCATCGGCACCGGCTGCCCCGCCGTAATGACGATCGGATTGGTCGCCGACGTACCGACGATGACGTTGAACGGGCTCTTGTAGGAGCTCATCGTGTCGACGAGCGTCTGCTTGCCGTTCGGCGTATAGGCCATGTCCTTCGCGGCGACGGTCGCGCCCGCAGGCACGGCCTCGATGATGCCGATCTGCTTCGCCATCGGATCTTTCGGATCCATGACGGTGATCGGCGCGACGTACACGCCCATCTCCGGCGTGTTCACGTTGAGCGTGTTCGCGGTGACCGTGTAGCGCACGCTATCGACCTCGACGCTGATCACGGGCCGGTCGTCGATCTGTTTCAGCTCGGGTTTCTCGGTGACGAGATCGATGCCCTTGTACGCGCTGATGTTGAGCTCGAGCTCGCATCGGCTCGACGCGCCGCAACGGCCGGAGCAGTTCATCGGACACGCTTGCGTTGCAGCCGACGAGCAGATGCTCGGCGAGCTGCTGCAGCTCATGTTGAGGAATGTGTCGGCGGCCATCTGGTTCACTTGCCAGCCAGACGCGTCGACGCTGAATTGCTTGTCGGGCAGGTCCAGATTGAAGTTCGTGACGTCCGAATCAATCAAGCCGCACGCCGGCACGAGCGCCAAAATCCAGAGACGAAGATAAATCATAAGGTGCCTCCCGAACCCCGAGGCAAAACCAGTCTAACACCCTGCTTCGAAGCGGCCCTAGAAAGTGGCCGCAGCCGTGATGCCTGCTACGGCGTGCGTACGCAGAGGCGCCAATCTCTTGGGGACAGCCACCTACAGTGTTGCTACGAGCTCTTCGGCGATCGTCCACGGATCCTGCCGTTTCTCGACGACAGCGCGCGCGATTTCGGTGAGCCCGCCACGCGCGGCCATCGCTCGTGTTGCCCGATCTGCGAGCAGTGCACGCACGAGCTCCGCAAGCTGCGCTGTCGCCCGCTGAGATGCACGTTCCGCCGCCCCGTCCCCCGTCCACGCGCGATTGCGGTGCGCCTCGATCGCGCTCGCGAGCTCCTTGATGCCGGAGCCGTCGGCCGTGCCACGTGTTGCGATCGTCCTCACGATCTCCACGTCTTTCCGATCGCCCGTACGTAGATCGAGCATGTGCATGAGGTCACGCTCCGTGCGATCTGCGCCCTCGCGATCGGCCTTGTTCACCACCAACACGTCGGCGACCTCGAGCAAACCTGCCTTGATCGCCTGGATGTCATCGCCAAGGCCCGGGACCGTCACGACCACCGTCGTGTGCGCGGCCTTCATCACCTCGACCTCGTCCTGCCCGACGCCCACTGTCTCGATCAGCACGCGCGTGTACCCCATCGCGTCGAGCACGTGGGCGACATCGAACGTCGAGCGCGACAGTCCACCCAGGTGACCGCGCGTCGCGAGGCTGCGGATAAACACGTCCGGATCGAGCGCATGGCGCTGCATACGGATGCGATCGCCCAAGATCGCGCCGCCCGAAAACGGCGACGTCGGATCGACGCAGATCACGCCGACGCGCTCACCCGCGGTTCGGTATTGTGCGATCAACGCGTCAACCACCGTCGACTTGCCCGCGCCCGGGTTGCCGGTGATGCCGACGACGTACGCCTTGCCGGTGTGCGGGAACAGCGCCTTGAGCGCTTCCATCGCGTCGGGCCGGCGATCGTCGAGGTCGCGCATCAGCCGCGCGCCCGCGCGAATTTCGCCGTTCAAGATCGGCTGGAGGTTTGTGGTCATCGCCGCTCGGGTCAGCCTATTGCCAACACTCGCGAGGTGCACGCGCTCGGTCCACGAAAAGGCCGGCGCATGACAGCGCATCGGCGTGCGCCACGCAGTCCGCAGGAGACGACCCGTGTCGCGGCGAGAACAACGCTGCTATGCTGCCGCGATGAAGCGGGTGGCACGCTGGACCACGACGGAACAAGCCGTCGCTGACCAAGCGGCAGCGTGGAAGCGGCGCTCGCGCGGAGAACGCCTCGCCGCAGTCGAGCTCGCCCGGCAAGCGACCGCAGGAGTGTACGGTGAAGCTACCCCCCGATTGGAGCGAGTTTATCGACTTGCTGTTGCGTCATCGGGTGAAGTTCTTATTGATTGGAGCGCACGCGCTCGCCGTACACGGACAGCCTCGAGCAACGCTGGACCTCGACGTGTTCGTCGAGCCGAGCGTGGTCAACGCGCGACGACTCGGCGCAGCGCTCGCTGACTTCGGTTTCAGCGCAGGCGCCCGCGAGTGGCGACGCTTTGTCGAAGCGGACCGGATGATGACGCTCGGCCGCGAGCCGCTCCGGATCGATATCCTGAACAAGATCTCGGGCGTCACGTTTGCGACCGCGTGGAAGAACTCACTCCGCGTCGAGCTCGATGGACGGCGTATCCGCGTCATCGGGCTACGCGAGTTGCGCCGCAATAAGCGTGCAAGCGCGCGCACGAAAGACCTTCTCGATCTCGCTTTGTTGTCCGAGGCAGCGCCGAAGACGCGCCGGCGTTCACGACGGTCATGACTTCTTCTTGAAGCGCTGCTCGGGTCCGGCAGGTGTGTACACCTGTAGCGCGCGCACGGCGGTCGTGGCGGTGAACGCGTGCTTCGTGTTCGGCGGAATCTGAATCACCGACGTCGGCGTCACCGCGATGGCCTGCCCCGCGATCGTCATCGTGCCGCTCCCTTCGAGCACGTAGAGCATCTCGGTCTCACCGGCGTGCACGTGCTCCGCGACGTTCGCGTTCGCCGGCAACGCCAAGATCGACGCCGAGAGCGGCGCGCCTTTGACCGTCGCGGGCTCGACGTAGATCGTCGCCGGTCCGTACGTCTTCGCGCCGGCGGTCGGCAGCACGATCGGCAGCGTCTTACCGGCGGGCGCTTCCGGCGTCGGCAACGCACCCGCACGTGCAGAACCCTCGCGCATGCCCGGCACCATCACGATCACCGCGTGCACGTCCTTGCCCGCCGCACTCACCGCACGCACGCCACCGGCAGGCACGAACATCATCTCGCCCGCGAGCACGTTGCGCGTCGCGCTCTTCACCATATCGGGGTTCGTGATCCGCGCGTCGCCGAGGAAGTACCAGAGCTCGGCGCGCTCGGCCTTGCGCCAGCCCGTGCTGCCGCCTTCCGCGATCGCGATCTCGAACATCGATGCCGCCGCGTTGCCGGTGTTCGCTTCGTCGAGCAACACCGCGAGCGAGAGCTTGCCCTGCCCTTTCCACTCGATCAGCTTGCGATCGATGACGCTTTGGCCCTGCGGCGCCTTGAACGAAAACGGCAGCTGGATCGCCTGACCGTGCAGCGGCGGCGCCCAGCGATACTGCGCGAGCAGCTGCTGCAAGCAGCCGGCGAGCTTCGCGTTGCGCGCGGTGTCGCTCCTCACCTGCGTCTTCGCGCTACTCGCCGAGATGTCGACCATCACCGTCACGTCGCCCGCAATGTCGAAGCGATCGGTCGCCGCCAGCGCCCAGCAGCCCTGCGCGGCCTCGTCGAGCTCGTTCATCGCCTTCTGGATCGCGGCAAGCTTCTCTTCGTCGCTCGGTCCCGGCGCGTCGACCGGCGGCGGCCCCCCGAGTGCCTTCAGCTCGTCGGGCGAGCACAGCGACGGCGTAGACGCCGTGCACCCGACGACGGGTTCACTCGGTGCCTTCGCGGGCTGACTGCATGCCGCGAGCAACGCTGCGACAAGCGCAGCCCGCATCACACGACCTTCGGCCGCAGGTACGTCTCGACCCAGTCGACGATCTCGTTCGTGCTCGCGCCCGGCGTGAAGATCTTCGCGACGCCCATCTGGTCGAGCTTCGGCAGATCATCCTTCGGCACGATGCCACCGCCGAACACGACGACGTCGGCTGCGCCGCGGCTCTTGAGCGCTTCGATCACCGCGGGGAACAGCGTCATGTGCGCGCCCGACATGATCGACAGCCCGACCGCGTCGACGGCTTCCTGCACCGCGGCCGCCGCGATCATCTCGGGCGTTTGGTGCAAGCCGGTATAGACGACCTCGTAACCGGCATCGGCGAGCGCGCGGGCAACGACCTTCGCGCCGCGATCGTGACCATCGAGGCCGGGCTTCGCGACCAGGATGCGTAGCTTTCGATCACTCATGATTGGCCTCTCATTAGATTGCGCGCGATCACGATGCGCTGGATCTCGCTGGTGCCTTCGTAGATGCGGGTGACGCGAACGTCGCGCAGCGCGCGCTCGACGGGGAAGTCGCGCACGTAGCCGTAGCCGCCGTGCACTTGCAGCGCGATGTCGCAGATCTTCCACGCGTGCTCGGTGGCGAACAGCTTCGCCATCGCGGCGGACTGCGAATACGGCTGGTTCAGTTCTTTGCAGCGCGCCGCGCGCAGCGTCATCCAGTGCGCGGCCTCGAGCCAGGTGGCAGCGTCGGCGAGCATGTTGCCGACCCCTTGGTGCTTGATGATCGGTTGACCGAACGTTTGACGCTCGGTCGCGTAGCGCGTGGCCGCTTCGAGTGCGCCGCGCGCGATGCCGACCGCCTGCGAGGCGATGCCGATGCGGCCACCGTCGAGCGCCATCATCGCGAGTGCGAAACCGCGGCCGACGTTGCCGAGCATCGCACTGTCGGGGACCTCGACACCTTCGAGCACGAGCTGCGCGGTCGACGAGCCGTGCAGGCCCATCTTGTCTTCGAGCCGCGCGACGGTGAGGCCTTTTGCGTTGCCGGGCACGACGAACGCCGACATGCCCGCGTGCTTCGCCGACGGCTCTCCACTCGTGGCCCACACGACCATCACGCCCGCGTGATCGCCGCTCGTGATCCACTGCTTCGTGCCGTCGAGCCGCCAGCCGGTCGCGATCTTCGTGGCCTGCGTGCGCATCGCGCCGGCGTCGCTGCCGGCTTCGGGCTCGCTGAGGCCGAATGCGCCCGCGACGAGCTCGCCGCTGACCAGGCGCGGTACCCACTGTTTTGCGAGCTCGGGAGAGCCCTGCGTCGTGATCAGCTCGGCGACCATGTTCGTCACCGAGACCGCGACCGCGACCGATGCGTCGCCGCGCGCGAGCTCTTGGAGCGCGAGCGAATACGCCACCACGCCGGCCTCGGCACCACCGAGCGCTTCGGGCACGTTGACGCCGAGCAAGCCGAGCTTGCCGAGCGCGCGCAGCTCGGTGACCGGGAACTCGCCCGAGACGTCGCGGGCGGCGGCCTTGGGCGCGAGCACGCGCTCCGCGAAGTCACGCGCCGTGCGTTGCACGAGCAGCTGTTCTTCGGTGGGCGCGAACTGCATGGCAGCTATTCGGCCTTGTAGCGAACGGCGAGCTTCGCGATCTGACCTTTCGGATCGGGCAGCCGCCACGAGGCAGCGACCTGCGAGGCGCACTTCGTCCACTTGTTGCCGAGCTCCGAGGTCGGCGACGAGAAGCCGATCGACTGCGTCTTGCCGAGCGGACCGATGTACATCGTGATCGTCACGTTGCGCGGTGGGCGCGGCTCGGGGCGCGCGGCCGGGTCTTCCTCGCCTTTCGCGGTCGGCGTCGGTGCCTTCTTTGGCGGGGCTTTCTTGCCCTTCTTCTTCGGCGGCGGCGCCTTCGGCTTGGGCCCTTCGGGGCACTCGTCGAGCGCGGCAAGCTGACCGCCGACCGCGCGCAGCGCCATGTCTTCGTCCCAGATCGCGGTGGAGCGCGTGGCGGCGAAGTTGAGTGGGATGTCGAACTCGGCGTCGGCGCCGGTCGGCTTGTCGAACGTCGCGGACCACGCGATGTCGAGCAGGCATTTCTCGATGTCCCACGCGCCGAGGTTCGAGTCGATCTTGACGGTCTTGATCGAGCCGTCGGCTTTGAGGCCCCACATCAAGCGGACTTCACCGCCGAGGAAGCGGCGTTTGCCGACCTTGCCCGTGTAGCACTCCATCATCGCCTGCTGGTGCGGCGCGAGACCGGCATCGATCTTCTCTTTGCTGATCGTGCCCTTCTTGTTGACGAACGTGACGCCGTCCTCGGGCTCGTCTTCGTTCGTCTCGATCGGGATGCGCCTGACCGGTTGCGGCGCAGGTGCCGGCGGCGGCGCTGGCGGCGGCGGCTTGCTGCCACCGCACGCGACGAGCAGGAGGGGTACTACCAGACGCATTAGTTCGCTTCCATCGCGTACGTGAACGACGTGTCGTATGTCTTTGGGACGTTCGGGAACGTGATCGCCTGGACGTGCCCCTTCACGCACGACTGCACGCTCTGCAGATCGATCGTCGACTTGATCACGTCGACCTTCGACACCGAGCCCGACGGTGCGATCGAGAGCGCAACCGTGACCTTCGCCTTCACGCCCTTCGGGGCCTCGCCGGCTTCGACCGCGACCGATAGACAGCGCGAGATGATCATCTGCTTGCGGCCGAGCAGGTTGTTGATCTCGTCCATCTTCTCGGGCCCGACCTGTTCGCCCGAGCGATCGGTTGGATCACCGGTCGTCGCTTGCGTGTCGATCGTCGCGCCGCCTTCTTCGGCGTCCTTGTTCTTGCCGCCGCACGCGGCCGCCGCCAGTACTACGAGGACGAGCAGTTTCTTCATCATCGTCATCCACCTTTCGCGAGATAGCCGGCGATCACCAAACGCTGGATCTCGCTCGTGCCCTCGTAGATCTCCGTGATCTTCGCGTCGCGGAAGTGCCGCTCGACCGGGAATTCGGTCACGTAGCCATTGCCGCCGAAGATCTGGATCGCCTCGCGTGCCGCGCGGTTCGCGACATCGGACGCGTACAGCTTCGCCATCGCCGCTTCCTTGCCATACGGAAGCTTGTTGTCTTTGAGCCACGCCGCGCGCAGCGTGAGCAGGCGCGCCGCATCGATCTCGGTCGCCATGTCGGCGAGCTTGAAGCCGATCGCTTGGTGCTGAATGATCGGCTTGCCCATCGTGCGGCGCTGCTGCGCGTAGGCGAGCGCATCTTCGAGCGCCGCGCGGCCGATGCCGAGCGCTTGCGCCGCGATGCCGATGCGGCCGCCGTCGAGCGTGGACATCGCGACCGCGAAGCCGCGACCGACATCGCCGAGCACGGCGTCGGCGGGCAGCCGCACTTCGTCGAGATAGATCTGCGACGACTTGCTGCCGCGAATGCCGAGCTTGTCGTCGGGCGGCCCGCAGCGCACGCCCTTCGTCTTCATCGGCAGGATGAACGCGGTGATGCCTTTGTGGCCGAGCGCCTTGTCGTTCATCGTGAACAACACGCAGACGTCGGCAACCGGACCGTTCGTGATCCAGTTCTTCGTGCCGTTGATGATCCACGTGCCGTCGGACTGCTTCTCCGCGATGGTCTTCTGCGCAGCCTCGTCGCTGCCCGCCTCGGGCTCGCTGAGCGCGAAGCAACCGAGCAGCTTGCCGCTCGCGAGCGGCGTCAGCCACTCCTGCTTCTGCGCGTCGGTGCCGAACCGATAGATCGGATCGCAGACGAGCGAGTTGTTCACGCTCATCACCACGCCGGTCGACGCGCACGCGCGCGAGATTTCCTCCATCGCGAGCGCATACGACACGTGATCGAAGCCGGCGCCGCCGTACTGTTCTGGCACCGCGATACCGAGGAAGCCGAGCTCGGCCATCCGCTTGACCAGCTCCGCGGGGTGGCGATGCTCGCGATCGATCTCGGCTGCTTTCGGCAGCACCTCGTTCTGCGCGAACTCGCGCGCCATCTTGAGGACGGCGGCTTGATCTTCCGTCGGTGTGAAGTTCATTGGCCCTTGAATTGCGCCTTGCGCTTGGCGAGGAACGCCTGCATCCCCTCGCGTTGATCCTCGGTTGCGAACAGTAACCCGAAGCTGCGCTGTTCGAGCGCAAGAGCGGCCTCGAGCGACATCGACTGGCCCTGATGCATCAGCCGCTTGACCTCGGAGACCGCGAGCGGCCCGTTCGCGGCGATGCGCTCGGCAAGGCTCCTCACCTTCCCCATCAGCTCCGCCTGCGGGAACACAGCGTCGACGAGCCCGATGCGCAGCGCTTCGGCGGCATCGACGGAGTCGCCGGTCATGCACAGCTCTTTGGCTTTCGCGATACCGACGCGCCGCGCGAGCCGCTGCGTGCCACCGAAGCCAGGAATCACGCCGAGCTTCACTTCGGGCTGGCCGAACTTCGCGTTGTCGGCCGCGTAGACGAAGTCGCACGCGAGCGCGAGCTCGCAGCCGCCGCCGAACGCGAAGCCGTTGACGGCCGCGACCCACACGTTCTCGCTGGTCTCGATCGACTCGCCGAGCAGGCCGCCCATCTCCGCGAACGCCTGCGCTTGCACGGGCGTGAGGTCGACCATCTCGGCGATGTCGGCGCCGGCAACGAATGCCTTCTGGCCCGCGCCGGTCACCGTGACGACGCGAATCTCGTCGGAGATCTCGAGCGACGCGCATGCCTGCGTGAGCTCGCTGATCACCTCGCTCGACAGCGCGTTGAGCTTGGACTCGCGAACGATCGTGATCGTCGCGAGCGGACCCTCGACGGAAATCTTGATCGTGTTGAACGTGGGGTAGCTCATTTCGTCACGCTTTCTTCTGGCCTTGTGCGTCGTACTCGTAGAACCCGTGCATCACCTTGCGACCGAGCCAGCCGGCGGCGACGTACTGGCGCAGCAGTGGGCACGGCCGGTACTTGTCGTCGCCGAGCTCGCGATGCAGCACCTCGGCGATCGCGAGACACGTGTCGAGACCGATCAGGTCCGCCAGCTCGAGCGGGCCCATCGGATGGTTCACGCCGAGCCGCACGCCGGTGTCGATATCCGCCGCCGTGCCGAGCCCCTCGTAGAGGCCGTAGCAGGCTTCGTTGAGCAGCGGAATCAGCATGCGGTTGACGATGAACCCCGGAATGTCGCGCGCGCCGATCGTGGTCTTGCCGAACCGCTTCGCGAGATCGGTGACGGTCGTCGCGGTCTCGTCGCTGGTCGGCAGCCCGCGCACGATCTCGACGAGCTTCATCAGCGGCACCGGGTTCATGAAGTGCATGCCGATCACGCGATCGGGCCGGCCCGATGCGGTCGCGAGCTTCGTGATCGAGATCGAGCTCGTGTTCGACGCCAGAATCGCGTCGTCACGGCACACCTCACCCAGGCTCTTGAAGATGCCGAGCTTGAGCTCTTCCTTCTCGGGCGCCGCCTCGATCACGACGTCACACTCACTCAAATCGCGGTGAGCGCCCCCAGCTTTCAGGTGCGACAGCGTGGCATCGCGCGCGCCGCCCTCCAGCTTGCCGCGCTCGACCAACCGATCGAGTGTTTTCTTGATCTTGGCGATGCCCATCTGCGCGAAGTCGGGTGCGGCATCGACAATGATCACGTCGACGCCGGCCTGGGCCGCGACCTGCGCGATGCCCTGCCCCATCTGGCCGGCGCCCACCACGCCGAGCTTGCGGACCTCCACGGTTACGGCCGTTCCACGAGCAACGCGATCCCCTCGCCGCCGCCGATACACAGCGACGCACCACCGGTCTTCACGTTCTTCGCGGCCATCTGGTGCACGAGCGTGACGAGCAGACGCGCGCCCGACGCGCCGATCGGGTGACCGAGCGCGACCGCGCCGCCCCAGATGTTCACCTTCGCCGGATCCAAACCGAGCAGCTGGTTGTTCGCGACCGACACGACGGCGAACGCTTCGTTGATCTCCCAGAGGTCGACCTTCTTGGCATCCCACTTCGCCTTGTCGAGTGCGTTCTTGATCGCGGGTGCCGGCGCGGTGGTGAACCACTCGGGCGCCTGCGCGTGATAGCCCCACGACACGAGCTTCGCGAGCACCTTCGCGCCGCGCTTCTTCGCCTCGTCCGCGCTCATGA
>DATDCH010000257.1:0-20586 GCA_036524455.1 Kofleriaceae bacterium
GCCATCGCGTTGCTTACTTGGGGCGGGCTTCGCGGCGGCATCTCGGTCGCGCTCGCGCTTTCCCTTCCGAACGGTCCGGAACGCGACATCATCCTCGTCATCACCTACTGCATTGTCGTGTTCTCGATCTTGGTGCAAGGCACGACGCTCGGACGGCTCGCGCGGCGCTTCGCATGACGCGCAATCGGCAAGACCCGGTCGGCTTGGTCTTGCGCCGGCATGCAACGGTCCTTACGCCTTAGGCTTCCATGCCCGTAGTCATTGTCGACGCCATACAGCTAGTCGTGGGACTGGCGTGCCTGTACTTTGGCGCCGAGTGGTTGGTCGGCGGTGCCGCCGGGCTCGCGCGTTCGTTCGGTATCCGACAGCTCATCATCGGACTGACCGTCGTCGCGTACGGAACTTCGTCGCCCGAGCTGGTTGTCGGCATCAGCGCAGGGCTTCGCGATCAGGGCGCGATCGCGCTCGGCAACGTGATCGGCTCGAACATCGCGAACCTCGGCCTGATCCTCGCGGTCTGCGCGCTGATCCGCGCGCCACGCGTCGATCGACAGATCGTCGCGCGCGAGCTGCCGGTGCTCTTCATCGCGACCGCCGCGGTCCCGCTCGTCCTGATCGATGGTCAGGTCTCGACGGTCGAATCGTTCGGGTTGCTCGCGTTCGCCGTTGGCTACACCGCCTTGATGATCTTCACGTCGCGTCGTGGCAGCGCCGCCGCGGCCGAAGCAGTGGCCGAGGATGCCGCCGAAGCGACGGGCATCGAGCCCCCTCGGTCGCGGCGTAGGATGGCGATCCTGACACTGCTCGGGCTGGGGCTCCTGATCGGAGGCGGTCACCTGCTCGTCAGCGGCGCGTCGGGCATCGCAAGGGTCGCGGGCTTGAGCGATCAGCTCATCGGTCTGACGATTGTCGCGATCGGCACCTCACTACCGGAGCTCGCGACGTCGGTGATCGCTGCGATCCGGGGCCACGGAGACATCGCGGTGGGAAACGTCGTCGGCTCGAACATCTTCAATGTGGTGCTGATTCTCGGAGCATCGGGCTTGGCCGGTGCAATCCAGACTCCGATCAGCGAGCTCGTCGTCGAGCTGGTCGTGCTGGGCGGCATGACGTTGCTCGCCGCCGCTGCAATGGCCACGCGCCGTACGGTCGGTCGCCTCGAAGCAATCGTGATGCTGCTCGGCTACGTGGTGTTCCTGTCGCTGCTCGCGCTGCGGTGATCATTGCAGTGCGGAAGCCACGGCCGGTCGTCGTCGTCAGGCGTGAATATCTTGCCGCTTGTACATCGCGATCGCGATTGTTGCCGCTCCGATACCGGCGATGACGAGGAGGCCGAGTCTTGCGACGTCGGTTCCGTTCACGAGAATCTGCGCGGGCTCGGCCAGCTTGTACGGCGATAGCCATCGCAAGGGTTGGACAACCTCGTCGAGCGCCGACAGCACGCCGACGAAATAGCTGCCCAGCACAGCTCCGAGCGTCGCGCCACTCGCGGACCGCTTGTCTCGGACAAGCGCCGCGACCAGCATGCCGATTCCCGCGAAACAGACCGCAATGGCGGTGGCGCCGATGAACAGCTCGACGATCACGCCGATCTCGACGGTCTGCTCCGCGACCGCCGACAACGTGACGATCGAAAGCAGCGCGAGGGCAATCGGGAACGCAAGCGCGTAGACCGCAAGTGCAGCCGCTTTCCCGACCAGGATGCGCGTGCGGCTCGTCGGTTGTGCGTAGAGGATCTCTGCCGTGCGCAGCGTTTCTTCCTTCGCAATCATCGCCGCACCGAGCAGGCCGGCAAACAACGCGGTGGACAGCGTAATGGTCGTGAAGTTCGTCGCGAGATAGGCCGCCGGTCGCTTGAAATCGACGTTCGCGAAGCCGAACGCTCTGCGCAGCGCGTCGGGCATCGCGTCCATCTTTGCCGCGAGCACACCTTTCGCGAGCGCCGGTTGAAGCGCGCAGGTCAGCGTGACCATCAGCCCGATCGGTAGTACCCACCACAGCCAGGTGCGCAGCGAGTGGCGGAGCTCGTGGCCGAACAAGATGCGAGTCGCGTCAGGCATCGCTCGACTCCGCGTAGTAGCGCAGGAAGATGTCATCGAGAGACGGCTCTTCGATCGTCACGTCGGCTGGCGCCGCGCGCGCGAGCGCGGCGAGTAACGTCGGAGCATGTCCCGCGTAGACAAACGTCACCGTCTGACCCTCGCGCGCCAGCCCGTCCATTCCGTCGAGCAGAATCGGTGGAATCTCACCTGCGAACGTCAGACGAACACGGCGTACCGCGCGCGAGCGCAAGGCCGCAATGTCCTCCACGGCGAGCAATTTTCCCTCGCGCACGATCGCGACCTGCTTGCAGACACTCTGAACTTCCGCGAGCATGTGCGACGAGAAGAACACGCTCGCGCCGCGTGTCACCTCTTCGCGCAGCACGTCGTGCAAGCGCGCCTGCATCACGGGGTCGAGGCCGGTGCTTGGTTCGTCGAGAATCGCGAGCCGCGGCCGGTGTTGCAGCGCCGCGACGATCGCGACCTTCTTGCGATTGCCGAGCGACAGCTCGCTTGCGCGCACCGACGTATCGAGCTCCAGTCGCTCGACGAGCTCGCGGCGTCTCGCGACGTGGTCTCCATCGTGGAACCGACCCGTGTAGTCGAGGAGCTCGCTCACGCGCATGCGCGGATAGAGATTCGTTTCGCTCGGGACATATCCCACGCTCGCGCGGGCTCGCGGACCGTCGGTCGCCACGTCGACGCCGAACAGACGAGCATGCCCGGCATCCTGTCGGAGCAGACCAAGTAGGATGCGGATCGTGGTCGTCTTGCCGGCGCCGTTGGGGCCGATGAAGCCGAACAGGGCGCCCTCGCCGACGGCAAACGATACGTTGCTAATTCCGCGGCGACCGCCGTAGCTCTTGCTAAGACCCTCGACTTCGATCGCCGTCACTTAGAGCTCGATCTGTAGGCCGAGCTCGACGACGCGGTTCGGCGGCAACCGGAAGAAGGCAGTCGGCGTGCGCGCGTTGCGCGACAGGAACGAGAACAGCAGCTTGCGCCAGCGCGCCATCTTCGTCGCGCCCGTCGTCAGCAGCGTCTGGCGCCCGAGGTAATAGGTCGTGTCCATCGGCAGGACATGCAGGCCGTGGCGCTCGCAGCGGTTCAAGATCTTCGGCACGTCCGGCTGCTGCATGAACCCGACGTGGAAGATCACGCGGTAGAAGCCCTTCTGGAGCTCCTTCACAGTGAGTGACTTGTTGCCGATGGCGAACGGCACGTTCTCGGTGACGACCGACAGCAGCACGACCTGCTTGTGCAGCACCTTGTTGTGCTTGACGTGATGGAGCAGCACGTTCGGCATACCGTCGGTGCCCGATGACATGAACACCGCGGTGCCCGGCACGCGCGGGAGATGGTCGAGCATCGGGTCGTTGAGGAACGCGACGTCGGGAATGGTGCCGCCCTCGAGGATCTTGTAGAGCTCGACGCGGCCGCGCCACCACGTGGTCATGATCGCGAACACCGCCGTACCGATCGCGAGCGGGATCCAGCCGCCGTCGCCGAGCTTCACCACGTTGGCCGTGAAGAACGAGAAGTCGATGATGATGAGCGGGATGTAGAGGCCGAGCGCGGCGCGCAGCGACCAGCCCCAGTTCTGGCGGCAGATCCGGAAGAACAAGAACGACGTGATCGCCATGGTGCCGGTCACCGCGATGCCGTATGCGGCGGCGAGCTTCGTGCTGCTCTGGAACCCGAACACGAGCGCGAGGCACGCAACCATCAGGAGCCAGTTGATCTCCGGGATGTAGATCTGACCCTCGGCCTTGCTCGACGTGTGGACGACCTTGACGCGCGGCAGGTAGCCGAGCTGCACGGCCTGGTTCGTCAGCGAGAACGCGCCGGAGATCAGCGCCTGCGACGCGATGATCGCTGCCATCGTCGCGAGCAGGACCATCGGGATCAGTAGCGGCGTGCCGGTGACGAGATCGTAGAACGGATGCGAGACGTGCGAGCCCTCGTGGAGGTAGAGCGCGCCTTGCCCGAAGTAGTTGATGAGCAGGCCGGGGAATACGACGTAGCCCCACGCGAGGCGGATCGGCGTGCGGCCGTAGTGACCCATGTCGGCATAGAGCGCTTCGCAGCCGGTGATGCACAGCACGACGGAGCCGAGCAACAGAAAGCCGTGGATGCCGTGCGTCGCCAGGAACACCGCGCCGTAGTGCGGCGACAGCGCTGCGAGGACTTCCGGGTAACGCACGACGTACGGCAAGCCGACGGCCGCGATCGAGAAGAACCACAGCAGCATCACCCAGCCGAATACGTTGCCGATGCGGCCGGTGCCGTAGCGCTGGACCCAGAACAGGCCGATCAGGATGCCGGCGGAGATCGGGACGACGAGCTTGGCGAAGCTCGGACTCTGCTCCTTGAGGCCCTCGACGGCGCTCATCACCGAGATCGCCGGCGTGATAATGCCCTCGCCGAACAAGAGGCCGGTGCCGAACAGCGCGAGCAAGATCGGAATGCCGAGTCTGAGGCGCGACTTCGCCGGCGCCTTTTGCGAGACGAGCGCGGCGAGCGCGAGCGTGCCGCCTTCGCCCTTGTTGTCGGCGCGCAGCACGAACACGAGGTACTTGACGACCACGACGAGGATCAGCGACCACGTGAACAGCGACAGGATGCCGAGGATGTTGTCGGATTCGATCACGCGCTCGATCACCGGGCGCTGGCCGAAGTGCAGGTATCCGCCTTCGACGTCGGCGCGGTGCGGGTTCTCGTGGGTGAAACATTCCTTGAGCGCGTAGAGCGGAGACGTGCCGATGTCGCCGTAGACCACGCCGAGCGCGCCGAGCGAGAGCCACGCCAGTTGCTTGCGGCTATGCGGGTGATGGCCCTCGCCGTGTGCGCCGTGCGAACGGTGCGGGCCCGTCGGTTCGCGGCGTCGTGACGACTCTGACGCAGGGGGCGCGTGTTTACTCATTCACCGCACTTTGGTCAGCGTTTCCAGCCGATCGGGTGCTCCTGCAATCAGTAGCGTGTCTGAAGGCGTGAGTGGTTTGGTCGGCACCGGAATCGTGATCACGTCGCGCAAGTTGTCGTGAACCGCGACTACCTGGATCTGATACTCCGCCGGCAGGCGCAGATCTTGTAGCGTCTTGCCGGCCCACGAATCCGGCACCGCCATCTCTTGAATGCCGAACTGCTCGCCGTACGCGGTGTAGTGCAAGAGTCGTCCCGACGTGATGCGCTGCGCGAGATTGGTTGCGGATTGCATCTCGGGAAACACCGTATCCGTCGCGCCGAGCGCTTCGGCGATGCGTGCGTGCTCGATCGACTGCACCTTGACGTAGATCGCCTGCACCTTGACGTCCTTGAGCGCGAGCATCGACAGCACCGACGCGCCGAGGTTGTCGCCGGTCGACACGATCGCGACGTCGGCCTCCTCGGCACCGGCTTCGATCAACACTTCTTTCTTCGTCGCATCGCCGGCGAGCGCGCGGGTCACGTACGGGCCGTGCGCGTCGATGATGTTGACGTCGGTGTCGATCGCGATCACCTCGCTGCCGAGCTCGTAGAGCCGCTTCGCGATGAACGATCCGAAATGTCCCAGGCCGACGACGACATAGCGATTCACGTGTACCTCCCGATCATCCGACGATCACATCTTCCTGCGCGGGACGCAGGCTTCCGGTGTGTCCGCGCTTGAGTACGACGGCGGAGAAGAACGACAGCAGGCCGACGCGGCCGATGAACATCAGCATGATCACGACGAGCTGACCGGCGGGATAGAGCTTCGCCGAGTAGTTCATCGAGAGGCCGACGGTTCCGAACGCCGAGAACGTCTCGAATGCGATCGGCAGGAACTGCTCGCGTGACTCTTGCGACGTGAGCCCGAATCCCTGGATCGAATTGAGCAGGAAGAACGACACGGTGAGCACGAGGATCGAGAGCAGCATCATGCCGACGGTGCGCTCGACGGTACCTTCCGGGATCGCACGTTGTTTGAGGCCGACAAAGCGCAGGCCGCGAATGCGTGACAGCCCGAGCGCGACGAGCACGGCGAGCGTGGTGGTCTTGATACCGCCCGCGGTCGAGCCGGGCGAACCGCCGACGAACATCAACATCATCGTCAGTGCGACGGTGTCGTTTCCGACATTGCCGTAGTCGACCGAGTTGAACCCGGCGGTGCGCGGCGTGACCGACAAGAACCAGGAGTTGGCGAGCTTGTCGATCAGATCCATGCCCGCGAGCGTGCGGTTCCACTCGAACATGGCGAGCACAACCCAGCCGCTGAAGAGCAGGACGCTCGTCGTGACGATCACGGCCCACGTGTGGCTCGATAGCCGATGGCCGCCGCGCAACCGGACGCGTACACCGGTGCGGCGCGCACGCACGTGCTTCCACCAGCGCAGCACCTCTTCGAACGTCAGATAGCCGAGACCACCCACGATGATTTCAAAGGAGATGATGATCAAGACGAGCGCACGCTCGCCCATCAGACTGTCGGAGAACGTCGAGAACCCGGCATTGCAGTACGCACTGACCGAGTGAAAGATCGCGTGCCACAGCGCCTCGTCGAGCGGGTGCTCGAACGCCCACAGCCCGAACAGCAGCAGCATGCCGGCACCCTCGACGATGGCCGAAAACTTCATGACCGCGAGCGCGATCTGCCACACCTCGGGCCGATCGCCCTGGCGGGTCGGCGCCATCGTGAGCATCTCCGAGCGGAGCGATAACCGCGCGCCCATCGCGCCGATGATCAGCGTGGTCAGGGTGATGAGGCCGATTCCACCGAGCTGGATGAAGAGGAGCAACCACAGCTGGCCCCAGAACGTGAAGTGCGTCGCCGTGTCGACGACCGCTAACCCGGTCACGCAAACCGCGCTCGTCATCGTGAACAGCGCGTCGATGAGCCCGAGCGGTGCGTCGTGCTCGAGCCCCGGAATCCACATGAGGCCAGCGGTGCCGATCGCGATCAGGAGCACGAAGCTCGCCATGAACAGCGCCGGCGGGGACAGCCGCTGCCACAGCAGCAAGTAGCGCATGGCCGGGCGAAGGCGGGCAGGGAAGTACCCGAGGTGCTGAAACCCTCGATAGATGTGCTGGAGCCCTCGCCGCACGATCGCTCTGCCGTTAGTACCAAGACGCGCGGCTTGACAGGGCCCTAGGCGCGAGATATCGCATCCCCCAATCCTTGAGGAGAACGCCGTGAATCTGAACACTTGTCTACGTTACGCGGCGATCGTCGCCGGTCTGCTCGTGCTCGGTGGTTGCGACAAGGGCAAGGGCGGCGGCGGAGGCGGCGGTGGCAGCGGCGGCAGCGCGAAGCCGGCGACCGGCAACATCGTGATCGGTCACTTCGCGTCGATGACGGGACCGCAGGCGACGTTCGGCATCTCGACGGATCAGGCGATCCGGCTCGCCATCAAGGAGAAGAACGCAAAGGGTGGCGTGAAGGGCAGGCAGGTCGAGCTCGTCACGATCGACGACGCAGGCAAGCAGACCGAAGCGGCCACCGCGGTCACGCGTTTGATCAACGACCACAAGGCGGTCGCGGTGCTCGGCGAGGTCGCATCGTCGCTGTCGCTCGTCGGCGGCCCGATCGCACAGAAGGCGAAGATCCCGATGATCTCGCCGTCGTCGACGAATCCCGATGTCACCGACGTCGGCGACTACGTGTTCCGCGTGTGCTTCCTCGACGATTTCCAGGGTTGGGTCGACGCGAAGTTCGCGAAGGAGAATCTCAAGGCGAACAAGGCCGCGATTCTCTACGACCAAGCACAGGCGTACTCGAGCGGCCTTGCCGATTACTTCGAGAAGGCGTTCAAGGAGATGGGCGGCACGATCGTGACGAAGCAGGCGTACACCGGCGGCAACCTCGAGATCAGCTCGCAGCTGCAGTCGATCAAGGGCGCCGGCGCCGAGGTCGTGTTCTTGCCGGGCTACTACTCCGACGCGGGCACGATCATCCGCAAGGCGAAGGAAGCCGGCATCACGGCGAAGTTCCTCGGCGGTGATGGCTGGGACTCCGAGGAGCTGCCGAAGATCGCGGGCGACGCGATCAACGGTCACTACTTCTCGAACCACTACGCGCCCGAAGAAGATCGCCCCGAAGTGAAGAACTTCGTCGCGAACTACAAGAAGGAGTACGGCAAGACGCCCGACGGGCTCGCCGCGCTCGGCTACGACGCCGCGCTGGTGCTGTTCGATTCGATGGAGCGCGCGCCGTCACTCGACGGCAAGGCGCTGCGCGACGCGATCGCGGCCACGAAGAACTTCACCGGCGTCACCGGCACGTTCTCGATCGACGAGAACCGCGACGCGATGAAGTCGGCCGTTATCGTCGAGTACAAAGACGGTAAGCAGATGATGTCGGCTCGTATCGAGAAGAAGTGAGCGACAGCTTCACAGCTTCCGATCTGCTCCAGACGACGATCAACTTCCTGGCCGTCGGAGGGCTGTACGCGCTGATCGCGCTCGGCTACACGCTCGTCTACGGCATCCTGCGCTTCATCAACTTCGCCCACTCCGACATCGTGGCGTGGGGCGGCTGGATCGCGCTGACCGTCGCAGGGTGGGGCGGTTGGCTCGCGACCGGCTCGCCGGCATTCGCGCTGCCCGTCGTGCTGCTCGCGACGATGGCGCTGTGCGCGGCGATGGGCGTCACGATCGAGCGGCTCGCGTACCGGCCGCTGCGCAAGGCCCCGCGCCTCAACGTGTTGATCACCGCGATCGGCGTGTCGCTGTTCCTGCAGAACGTTGGCTTGCTCGACAAGTTCTTCGGCAATCGGCCGACCACGATCTCGGCGCTGCTCGAGAACAGCGTGATCGCAACCATCGGCGGCGTGCAGCTGCGCCTGTTCGACATGCTGACGATCGGTCTCACCGTCGTGCTCGTGCTCGTGCTCGAGCGGTTGGTCTACGGCACGAAGATGGGCCGCGCGATGCGCGCGGTCGCATTCGACGAGCGCACCGCGTCGCTGATGGGCGTGAACGTCAACGTCGTCGTGTCGGTGACGTTCGCGGTCGGCTCCGCGCTCGCGGCTGCGGGCGGCATCCTGTTCGCGCTGCGCAACGACCTGCGGATGACCGCTGACTCGTCGTGGGTACTGCTCGGCCTCAAGGCGTTCGTCGCCGCGGTCGTCGGCGGCATCGGCAACGTGCGCGGTGCCGCGGCAGGTGCGCTGCTGATCGCGTTCGTCGAGGTGTTCGTCCACCGCTACGTCAACGCCGCATTCCCCGACAAGCCGTGGGTCGGGCAGCTGCAAGACATCTACGTGTTCGGCATCTTGATCCTGGTGCTCATGTTCAAGCCGAGCGGACTGCTCGGTAAGGCGACGGTGGAAAAAGTATGAAGTCGCTGCAGGACCGCGTCGCCGCGCTGCGGCCGGCGTTGCCGATCTCGATCGGCAAATCGATGCTGCCGTTCGCGGTCGCGATCCTACTCGCGGTGTTCATGGACAAGGTCGTCGGTCCGGGCGTCGGCGCGACCTGGAGCAAGATCCTGCTCGACGTCGGCATCGCGATCCTGCTGGCCGGCTCGCTCAACATCGTCAATGGCTACGCGGGCCAGTTCTCGCTCGGTCACGCCGGCTTCATGCTCGTCGGCGGCTACATCGCCGCGTGGCTGACGTTCTACGGGTCGATCCATTTCTTCGACACCAAACAGACCGTGGGTGGCTTCCTCGGCAAAGGCGAGCTGTTGTTTCTCGCCGGCTGCGTCCTCGGCGGTCTGGTCGCGAGCGTACTTGGCGTGATCGTCGGGCTGCCGTCGTTGCGACTACGCGGCGACTACCTCGCGATCGTCACGCTCGGCTTCGGCGAGATCGTGCGCGTGCTTGGCCAGATCACCGATCGCCAGCCCAAGCGCGTCGCTGACGTCAAAGAAATCCCGATGACCGATCTGCTCAACAACCTCGGCGGTGCCGAGGGCTTCTCGCAGATACCCGGCTACACGACGATGTTCTTCGTCTACTTCTTCGCGTTCCTGCTGCTCGTGCTCGCGTTTCGGCTCAAGTACTCGAGCAAAGGCCGCGCGCTGCTAGCGGTGCGCGAGAACGAGATCGCCGCCGAAGCGATGGGTATCGACACCACGCGCGCGAAGGTGGTCGCGTTCGTGTTCGCCGCGTTCTTCGCCGGCATCGGCGGCTCGCTGTACGCGCACCAGGTCGGCGCGCTCGATCCGAAAGAGCTCGGCTTTCTGAAGTCGATCGACCTCGTGATCATCGTCGTGATCGGCGGCATGGGCTCGATCACGGGCATCGTGCTCGGCGCGACGATCCTCGTCGTGCTGCCGGAGGTGTTCCGCGAATTCGCCGACTACCGCATGATCGCGTACGCGCTCGCGCTCATCCTCGTGATGATCCTGCGCCCGCAAGGCATCATGGGCGTCAAGGAGATGTGGGAGACGTCGCTGTGGCGGCGTTACGTGACGCCGCGGATCACGAAGCTGCGCGATGCGTTGCCCAAAGCGAAAGCGCGGAAGAAATGACCGCTGCGCTCGCGATCAATCACCTTTCGCTCGCGTTCGGCGGCCTCAAGGCCGTCAGCGATTTCTCGCTATCGCTGCCGCCGGGTGGTCTCTACGGGCTGATCGGCCCGAACGGCGCCGGCAAGACCACGGTGTTCAACCTGCTCACGGGCGTGTACAAGCCCGACACCGGCAGCGTCGAGCTCGTCGGCAAGCGCATCGACGGCGAAAAGCCCAACCAGATCGCGCGCGCGGGCATGGCGCGCACGTTCCAGAACATCCGCCTGTTCGGCGAGCTCTCGGTGATCGACAACGTGCGGACCGCAGCCGGCGTGCGCACGAAGAGCGGCTTGTTCCGCACGCTGCTACGCACGCCGCTCCACGTCGCCGAGGAGCGCGCGGTCACCGAGCGCTGTCTCGAGCTACTCGACGTCCTCGGCATCACGCATCGCCAGGACGAGCAAGCGAAGAGCTTGCCGTACGGCGATCAGCGGCGGCTCGAGATCGCGCGCGCACTCGCGACCGAGCCGAAGGTGCTGCTGCTCGACGAGCCGGTCGCCGGCATGAACACGCAGGAGAAGCGCGCGATGCGCGGTCTCATCCAATCGCTGCGCGAGCAGTTCGGCGTGTCGATCCTGCTGATCGAGCACGACATGGGCCTCGTGATGGACATCTGCGAGCAGATCACGGTGATCGATCACGGCGTCACGATCGCGGTCGGTCCCCCCAAGCAGATTCAGGACAACCCGGCCGTCATCGAGGCGTACCTCGGTGTGCCCGACGAAGCTGATCCGATTCCGCGCCCCGACGCGGTGCCAATCACCGATGCACCCGAGGTGGAGGTGTAATGGCGCTGCTCGAGATCTCTGGGCTCGACGTCCACTACGGCGGCATCCACGCGCTCAAAGGCGTGTCGATGAGGGTCGAGGCCGGCGAGGTGGTCACGCTGATCGGTGCGAACGGCGCGGGCAAGACCACCACGCTGCGCGCGATCTCCGGGCTCGTGAAGCCGTCGGGCGGCAGCGTGCGCTTCATGGGCGAAGAGATCGCGTCGGCGAAAGCGAGCGGTCCGAAGTGGAAGCAGTGGTGGAAAGGCGACGGCATCGGCGCCCACGCGATCGTCGCGCGCGGGCTCGTTCACGCGCCGGAAGGGCGCGGCATCTTCTCGAACATGACGGTCGCGGAGAACCTCGAGATCGGTGCGTTCCTGCGCAAGGACGCGAGCCAGATCAAGAAGGATCGCGATCACGCGTTGTCGCTGTTCCCGCGGCTCCAGGAACGGCTCGCGCAGAGCGCCGGTACCCTGTCGGGCGGCGAGCAGCAGATGCTCGCGATCGCGCGCGCGCTGATGTCGCGGCCGAAGCTGCTGCTGCTCGACGAGCCGTCACTCGGTCTCGCGCCGCAGATCGTGGCGCTGATCTTCAAGATCGTGAAGACGATCGCCGCCAACGGCACCACGATCCTGCTCGTCGAGCAGAACGCGCACATGGCGCTGTCGGTTGCGAATCGCGCGTACGTGCTCGAGGTCGGCCAGATCGTTCTCGACGGCAACGCGGCCGAGCTCGCGAAAAACGATCAGATCCGCAAAGCCTATCTCGGCATTCACGACTAGCAGAATTGCGCAGCGGCGCGTGCTGACAGAATCGCTCCTTCGGACGAGTAACTCTGCCCACGTTTGGAGATTCCTGCGCTGTGCGCCCAAGCCCGTTGAGGCACGGCGGCCGGTAATTGCTTCGGATCTGTAAACAACCTGGGTCTGTCGAGCGGGCACTACGGTTGCACTTCTCCCGTTACACAACCTACGGGGAGATCATCCATGCCGAACAACAAGAACCAGAACCAGGATCAGAGGAAGAACCAGGGCAACCAGGATCAGACGCAGGGCGACAAGGACGAGAACTTCGGTCGCCAGGAGCAGGGCAACCGCGGCCAGCAGCAGCAGCGCCCGAGCAAGGACTCGACGCAGATCGAGAAGGAAGACGTCAAGCCCGTCGGTAACGACAACGACCAGGATCGCGACCTCGACACCGCGGATGAAGACGAGCGGATCACCCAGCGCAACCCTCGCATGGGCGATCAAGGCCAGCGCCAACAAGACCAGCAGGGCCAACGCCCGGCCGAGCGCGGCAACAACCAAGGGAACCGCGACCGTAATCGCGAATGACCATCGTTGCGCTGATCAAGCGTGAACACGACGAGGTGGCCGACTTGTTCGACCACCTGGTCGTGCTTGCGCGTGATGACCGGCACGCCGCCGAAGCAACTCGCATCGCGGCGCGGCTCGTCGGATTGGTGCGCGTGCATTCGCGCGCAGAGGAGCGCGTGTTCTACGAAGCGCTGCGTACGCATTCGGCGCAGCTCAAGGCGTTCTCGCTCGCTGGGCCGCACGAGCACGAGGTGCTCGATACGACGCTCGACAAGCTGCTCGTGCGCAGCCCGGGCGATGACGAGTACCGCGTGATCATCAGGGTGGCCCGCGATCTGTTCGACATGCACGCTCGCGACGAAGAAGAGGCGGAGATCCTGCCGCTCGTCGCCGAGGCGCTCTCAGCCGACGAGCTGACCGCGCTGGCGAGCGACATGGTCGCCGAGGAGGCGCGGATCCGTCCCCAGATTCTGCGTCTCGTCGGGATGCCCGCACGCGCCGCGTGATCTGCTAAATAAGGGGGCCCTATGGCCACCCACGATCTGTCGGCTCACGCCCATCACAAAGATGAGGGCGAGCACAACCGCTCGGGGGAGCGCCGCACGCTGTACGTCGTCCTGCTCGCCGCGGTGATGATGGTCGGCGAGCTGATCGTCGGCTCGATCACGGAATCGACCGCGCTCAAAGCCGACGGCTGGCACATGGGCACGCACGTCGGCGCACTCGGCCTGACGCTGGTCGCGTACTGGTACGCGCGCCACCACGCCGGCAGCGACGCGTTCAGTTTCGGCACCGGGAAGGTGTACGCGCTCGCCGGCTATACGAGCGGCATCGTGCTCGTGATCGTTGCGCTCTGGCTCGGTGTCGAGGGCGTCGAGAAGCTCATCACGTTCGAGAAGCCCGATTACGACGATGCGTTACCGGTTGCGATCCTCGGGCTCATCGTCAATCTCGGCTCGGCGTGGTTACTCGGCTCGAGCCACCATTACGGGCACGATCATGGCCATGCGCACGGTCACGACCACGCGGATGGTCATGACCACGCTCATGGTCACGCACACGAAGTGCGGGCTCCGCGCCGCGACGCGAAAGCGAGGCTCGAGGCGGGAACGCTCGACTTCAACATGCGCGCCGCATATATCCATATCGTGGCCGACGCGCTGACGTCGGTGCTCGCGATCGTCGCGCTCGCGCTCGGCAAGTGGACCGATCTGTGGTTCCTCGATCCTCTGATGGGTCCGGTCGGAGGCGTCGTGATCATCTGGTGGTCGGTCGGTTTGTGCCGGCAAGCCAGCCGCCAGTTGCTCGATGTCGTGTCGTCGCCGAAGCATGAAGAGGTCGTGCGCCGTCAGCTCGAGGCGATCGACGACGTCAAGGTCGCCGACCTCCACGTCTGGGAGCTCGGCCCGGGCAAACGCAGCTGCATCGTCTCGGTCGTGACCGCCACGCCCCGCGATCTCACCTACTACCGCGACGCCGTACTCACAGCGCTGCCGGTTGCCCACCTGACGATCGAGATCCACCAGTGCGAGCTGCCGCACGCCGAGCCGCACTGAAGTAACGCCAGCAACAGAGAGTTTTGGCTGCTTACCCGAAAGGGTACCGACGACGGAAACGGCCGGTGTTAGCGTAAGGTGGAATGTCGCGCGGCAAGCGGATGGCACCGCCACCGAACCTGGTCGCCGAACGCATCGACGAGGAGCTTGTCGTGTTCTCGTGGGATGTCGCCGAGCCGCCGCCGGCCGAGCTGACGAGCGCGGAGCGAGACGTGCTGACGCGGGTCGTGCGCGGTGAGAGCAACAGCGCGATCGCCGCGTCGCGCATGACGTCGGTGCGCACGATCGCCAACCAGGTGGCGAGCCTGCTCCGCAAGACGGGCGCGGCATCGCGCTTCGATCTGATCCGGCGCTACGGAGGTCTACGCGATGGCTGAGCCCGATGCGCTTCGCGTCGTCGAGGCCGGCTATCGCTGGGTCGAGGACGAGAACGAGTGGCTCAAAGGCATCTCCGAAGCGGCGCGCGTGTTCGCGGTCGGCGGCGGCGTCGCCGCGTACACGGTCGATCTCGCGGACTGTCCGGAGATTCCGAGCTTCGTCGGCACGAAGATCTCCGATGGCTTCGAGGCGCGCGTGCGCGCGTTCACGCAGGCATTGGATCTCGATACTGCGCGGCAGATGTACGCGCCGACCGAATTCGTCGGCAACGCGCAGTATCGACTGCGCCGGCTTGCACGTGCGCGCAAGAAGACGGTCGACAAGCTCGCCGACGGTAACACCGTGCCGGCGTGGGCGTTGATCGGCGGCGATCCGCGGTCGAAATCCGTGGCGCTCGTGTTTCCGGCGGCCGGCGATACCGTCGATCCCGATCAGCCGTTTCCGGGGGCGCGCATGCTCGGCCTCGCAGCGGCGCACCTCGGGGCGGCGACGCGCCTGCGCCGGCTCGCGCAGCCATCGCAGATCGACGGCGATGGAACCGAATCGATCCTCGACGCGAACGGCAAGGTGCTGCATGCCGTCGGCGATGCCACCGACAAAGTGCATCGCGAGTCGCTCGTCGAAGCGGTCGTGCGGCGCGAGCGCGCACGCGGTCGGCTACGCCGCACCGATCCCGAAGAAGCGACGCAACTGTGGTCGGTGCTGGTATCGGGGCGCTGGTCGATCATCGATTTTGTCGATCGCGACGGCAAGCGCCTGTTGCTCGCGCGCAAGAACCCGGTGCACGGCCCCGACGTGCTCGCGCTCAACGACGACGAGCGTGATGTGGTGTGGCTCGCGACGCTCGGCCATTCGCGAAAGTACATCGCGTACGAGCTCGGGCTCGCGACAGCGACGGTAACGAAGCGCCTCGGCAGCGCGCTCAAGAAGCTGCGCATCGGCAGTCGGCGCGAGCTGCTCCGCAAGCTGGGACGCGCCGCATAGTCATTTTGGCTAGCGCGGACCGAACGAGCACGAGCTCATCTATAGTGGTCGATGGGTCGTGTGGCGTCGTTGGTACGGGCGGTGGCGTCGTGGTTTGGTTGGGCGGCGTAGTGGAAAGAGCCAGCCTCGGCTCGGGCGGGTAGGGGCGGGGTGTATTTTCAATCGTCCGCTTGGGACTCCTTCGGCCTCAGTCGTTGCGACTGTTCGGTCGCGACGATGGCCGCTTGCGGCGCTGCTTGCCGACGGCGGTCGGGGTAACAGCGGCGTTGAGCGTCGGTGCACCGACCATGAGGTGACCGGCGTCGTTGTCGAGATCCTCGCCGCGGATGTTGTTCTTGCCCTGCGACGCGACGGTATGCGCGGTGCGGCTGACTTCGGAGACCAGCTCGCGCGAGTTGCCGGGCCATGGCCTCAGCAAGCACGCCTCGATCAGCGTCGAGTGAATCTGTAGACCGGGCTCCGACGTCTTGACTGCATCGTTCACGAGGTGCGCCATCTCGTCGGGCCGATCGCGCAGCGGCGGCATGTGCAGCGTAGCGCCGGTGAGCCGTTGGGCGATTTCCGGCGGCATGCCGAGGTGCTCGAGCGGCATCACGGCGGTCGTGACGATGCGCAGGTTCGGGCGTGACTCGATGAGATTTGCGAGCGTCTGCTGGTTCTGCGCGCCGAACTTGCCGACCTGCTCGAGGATCAGCGTCTCGATTTGCGGCGTGGCGATGCGCTCGAGCGGCACGGCTTGAATCGTCGGGTTGAACACCGCCTCCGGCTTGTTGCGCACGCGCGCGTAGCCGCGGGCCATGCGGCCCTTGCCGGCGCCGGGCTCACCGATGATCAGCAGATTCGAGCTCGCCTGCGCGACCTGCTCCATCTGCTGCCAGAGGTGGCGGGTGCTCGCGCCGACAATGGCATCGAACTTGGTCTCGATCGTGCCGCCTTCGAAGCGGCGCACGTCCTCGAGCAACACCGAAACGGTGCGCCCGGTGCGCACGACCGATGGCGGGGTCACCGTGACCTCGCGATCGATGAGCGCATGGCCGCCGGCGTAGGTCCCGTTACGGCTGCCGAGGTCGGTGACCACGAACCGGCGGTCCTTCCAGACGATCCGGGCGTGCTGGCGGCTGATCCGATCGTCGGTCGTGGTCTGCAGCAGCTCCCGGCCGATCACGAGCCCGGCGGCCGGCACCCGGAACACCTGGACCGTCGGTTGGGCCCCGGTCCACACCACCAAGACTCCAGGCACGGGGGCTTGCGGGGCAGAGGGCCCGTCCTGCGGCATCACCCGCCCAGTATACCCGCCCGGGCGACCCCCGAGGTAAAAGGGGGCGATGCCGAAGTCGGTAGTAACGTTCGATATCGGCCAGACCCTCGTCGATCTCGATATTGACTTCCTGGCGGCACGCTTGGCCCAACGTGGCGTTTTCGCCTCGCCAGAAAGCCTGCGCACAGCGGTGCCCGAGGCCTGGCGCCGCTATGACGCACTCACCGAATCGGGAGCCAGCCACCCGTGGCACGCGCTGATGCGAACACTCTTGACAGGTGCGGGCGTGACCGACGCGGACCCAGTCGTTGACTGGCTCTACGAGCAGCAAGCGACCCACAACCTGTGGCGCAAGCCAATCCCACCCATGATCGAGCTCGTGCGCGAGCTGCGCGACAACGGCGTCGCGATCGCCGCGCTGTCGAACTCCGAAGGACACCTCGCGGAGCTACTCGCCGAGATCGAGCTCGCTCCGCTGTTCGACGCGATCATCGACTCGGGCCGCATCGGAATCGCAAAGCCGGATCCGCGCATCTTCACGGCGACGCTCGATCAGCTGGGCGTCGAACCCAGCGTCGTGGTCCACGTCGGCGATTCGTGGGCCGCCGACGTCGAGGGTGCGCTCGCGGCGGGCTGGCATGCGATCTGGTACCGCTCGCGGTCGAGCAGCGCCGAGGGCGATCCGCGGGTCCCGGTCGCGACGAACGCGCACGAGACGCGCGCGGCACTCAGCTCGTTCGGCGTGTAAGCCGCTCGTAGGCAGCAGCAAGCGCACACGCCGCCAGCGGCGACACCGCAGCGATCGCGAGCGGCACCATACGCACGAAGGTACGGATCGGCAGCAGCTTCGCGGCGGCGACCTTCTTTTTGATCGCGGGCACGATCCACGTCTGCAGCGCAAACCCGATCGCCAAGTCGACGAGCACGATCACGCCGACGATCAGCGCGACGCGCGCGAAATTCCGGCGTACCACCGCGACGCTGTCGACGAGCGCGGCCGGCGGCGGTTCCCCCAGGCGGTGACTCGCGCCCGTCAGCGACAACAGCACGAGCAGCATCAAGCCGGGCACGACGAGCGCGACGCCGCCGAGCGCGACCGCGGCGATCGCGATGCACCACGGCACGAACGCGCGCGCCATGTTCCGCGCTCCGTCGACGAGCGCGCGCCACTGCGACAGGGGTTTGCCGGCCACGATGCCGCGTACCGCGGGCGCGACGCCGGCGACGAGCAGCAGCTGGCACACGATTGCCGTGCCGGCGAGGATCCAACCCACGCGAACCTGAGCGCGCGCCTTCGGAAGATCCGGCGGCGCTCCAGCGCGCCACGCGATGTAGAGCAGCGGCACGAACGCGAGCGCCGCAAGCAACGTCAGCGGCACCACGTAGCGCAGCCACGCTCGCACCGTTACTGGCACGCGATTATCCTAGCGCTCCCAGCGCTCGAGATGGCCGCGCACGCCGCCGAGATCGACGGGCAGCGATCGCGTGCGGCGCAGGCCGAGTTGCTCGGCGACCTTCGTCGTCTTCTTCGCCGCGGGTGTGATCCACACGAGCCGGCCACCCGGCGCGAGCGCACGCGCGAAATTTGGCAGGCACGCGACGAGCAGCGCCGCGGCATCGAGCTTCACACGGCTGCCGAGCGGCGGATTCGTGATCACGAGATCGATGTCGCCCGCGTCGTAGCTGCGCGCGTCGGCAGTGATGAGCTTCGCGTCGACGCGCGCCGCGGCGAGGTTCTGCCGGGCGGCCGCCAGCGCGGTCTCGTCGAGATCGGTGCCGACGAGCGACGCGTACGTACCCAGCCGCGTGCGTTCGATCAGCTCCGCCGCCGAGCCCACGAACGGATCCCACACGCGATCGCCCTGCTTGGCATCCGCCACGAACGCGAGCGCGGCGGCGACCGTCGGGTGCGAGGCGGCGGGAATATCGGCGACCCGCCACGCGAACCGCGGATCGTCGATGCGGCGCGGCGACAGCTCGAGCACGCCGTCGGAGACTTGGACGTCCCACGTCGTCTGCGTCGGATCGTTGACGAGCTCGGGGGCGCGCGCGCTGACTTCCTTGGCGACGCGCCACACGATCGCGCGCTTGTGGCCCTGCGCGAAGCCGAGGCGCCAGCGGATCGGCCCCTGCGTCCACGCGGCGAGCAGCGCACGCACAGGCTTCGCGGTCAGCGTGTCGATGATCGCCTGCGCCTCGTCGGCCGCGGCCGCAAGCGGGAACCGAATCGCGGCGCGCTCCCACAGGCGGGTCGCGAACAGTGCCGACCACGCGCGGTCGAGCTTGACGTCGGCGGCACCATCGCCATGCGGCTTCGGCGCGAACCGATCGCGGGTGAGCTCCTCGACAAGCAGCGGACCCAGGCCGGGCTTACAGCGCAGGCGCACCACGATCGGCGCCGGCGGATCGACGTCGCTCAGCACGCGCGAGTCGTCGGCGCGCTTCGCGGTGCGGTCGGCGATCAACAGCGCGCGATCGCGGCGGCGCGCGAGCTCTGCGTCGGAGCCCGGCTCGAGCGCGCGCAATCGCGCGAGCGCTTCGGTGCCGCCGAGCTTGCCGAGTGCTTCGGCGAGTGCGCGGCGTTCGTCGGGCGTGACGTCGCTGGCGTCCCAGCGCGCGATCAGCGAGGCACGCGCGTCCTCGATTGCCTCGACCGGCGTCGAACCTGCCCGCTCGGTATCCGGTTCGAGCTTGCCGAGCGCGACGATCGCGGCACGGCGTACGCGCGAGACGTGGTCGCGCGTGCGTTCGATCAGCGCGGCACGTGCATCGGCGTCGCCGCGGCGCGCGAGCAGACCGAGCGCGCTGACCAGCCGCGCGGTGGCGCCGTCGCCGAGCTCGCTCGCATCTTCGTCGGGATGCGGATCGTCGCCGCCGAGCCGTGCTGCGATCGCGCGGCGGCCCGCATCGCCGAGGCCTGCGAGTGCAGCGGCCGCGCGCTCGGCGGTCGGATCCTCGCCGCCGACGACGAGCTCGACGAGCGCCTTCGCGTCGCGCTGTGCCGGCGTGAAGTTGGGCTTGGCGAGCTCGTTCGCGAGATCGAAATTGGCGGCTCTCGCCATCGCGCTACATCATGGCGCAGCTTGCCCCGGCGCGGGCGCTTCGGCGGGCTCATCCGGCGCCGCCGGTGGCGCGGGCGGCCACTGCTGCGGTGGTTCTCCCTTTGCGATGCAGCGCGCCTCACTCACGCGCTGGTGCAGCAGATCCGCCGTCGCGTCGTCACTCGCGATTGCGATCACGAATGCGTCTGTCGTCGGGCATTTGACGTGTTTCACCCAGCCGAGTGCGGTCTCGCCATCGACCGCGACCTTGATCGGGATCCGGCCGTCTCGCATGACACCAACCTCGACGTTCTGTGCGCCGGCCGCCTCGAACATCGGCTTTACCACCTGTGCGAGATCGACGTTCAGGGTGCGCGGCATCGTGCGCAGCGTGAGGTGGCCATTTTCCCCGTCGGTGATGCCGATCTGATCGGCCTCGTGATACTCCGCGTACCAGCCCGGCAGGTCGAGGACGAGCGGGAAGTGGAGCGTGGCCGCAGGCTCCTGCGCGGGGTCGGGCTTGCACGTGAAGCTGGCGACAACGCGTTGGTGCAACGTAGCGACCTCGTCGTGGTGGCCCATTGTCGCGACCATGATGTTGCGGGTACCACAGCTCAGCGACGACATCGTCAGCTTCCCCCGATTGCCGGCGTCGACGATGGCCGTTTTCACCGCCTCGCCGTTGGGGCCGCGCAGCGTCGTGATGCTCGGCGAGCTCTCGACTCCCTTGGCGCTCTGGAGCACACCCGACATCGCGTGCGCGACCAT
>DATDCH010000258.1:0-21894 GCA_036524455.1 Kofleriaceae bacterium
TCATCGACGATCGACGCGAGCGTACGTCCGTCGAGGTACTCCATCACCAAGTACGGCACGCCATCGCTCGTGCGCGCAGCGTCGTGGATGTGCACGAGACCTGGATGGGTCGCGCGCACCGAGATCGTGCGCTCCGAGTACAGGCGCGCGACCACTTCTGCATGATTGGCAAACAACGGATCGAGCACCTTGAGCGCGACTCGCTCGCCGCTCGTAACGTGGCTCGCAAGATAAACACCGCCCATGCCGCCGGTTGCCAGAGGTGCGATCAGCTCGTACTCACCAAACCGTGCGCCCTGTCGCTTCCGTTCGATACGCGGAAGCGGCAAACCCCGTCCATTCGTGGGAGCGGTGTGGTGGAGACGGCGCATGGGGCGCGAGCACTGCATCGCCGGTGCCACGCGGCGCGTTGTGTGAACCGAACGAAATCCGACTGCGTAGCGTCAGAGCGCGTCGGAAAACTGAGCATCCTGTGGTGACGGCGTCACGACAACCCGACGCTGCGACGCCACGGGACAACTGCTGCGACCAATTCGCATTTCACCGGATAGCGCCTGTCAGGAAACGGCAGGAAACCGCAGGGTCGGGTCGCGTGTTTGCGTATGATGGGCCTTGGTGGAGGCGCACGAACGTCGCTTGGTCGGCGGTCGGTTCGAAGTGCTCGAGACGCTCGGGCGCGGCGGCATGGGTGTCGTCTATCGTGCGCGCGACACCGAGCGCGGCATGGACGTCGCGCTGAAAACGCTGCGCGGCATCACGCCCGAGAGCGTGCTGCGGTTCAAGACCGAGTTTCGCGCGCTCCGTGATCTGCGCCACCCGAATCTGGTCGAGCTCGGCGAGCTGTTCGAGAACGACGGCACGTGGTTCTTCACGATGGAGCTCGTGCGCGGCGTGCCGTTTCTCAAGTGGGTCCGCGGCGACAGCGACGTGCCGGATACGATCTCGCACTCGATGACGAGCACCGGCGGCGCGGCGACCGTGCAGGACGAAGGTGCGACGTCGGTTGAAGCGCCTGCATCGGTGGTGGCAAAGAATGCCGCTGCGCGGCTGCGCCGCATCGAGCGCTTGCCCGCACCGTGCTGCGACATCGCACGCTTGCGCACGTCGCTCGCCGGTCTCGCGCGCGGACTGTCGGCGCTGCATGCCGCGGGCAAAGTGCATCGCGACGTCAAACCGTCGAACATCTTGATCGACGACAACGGCCGCGTCGTGCTGCTCGATTTCGGTGTCGTCGCCGAGCTGCGCCGCGGCAGCCACGAAAAGATGCTGATGGGCACGGTGAAGTACATGGCGCCCGAACAAGCGCGCGGCGAGATGGTGGGGCCGCCGGCCGATTGGTATGCGGTCGGCGTACTGCTGTTCCAGGCGCTCGCCGGCGAGCTGCCGTTCGGCAACGTCTCGCACGACGAGCTGCTCGTGCTCAAGCAGCACGTCGACGCCCCGCTGACGAGCGAGCTCGCGGACGGCGTGCCGCCCGATCTCGATCTGCTCGCGCAAGGTCTGCTCGATCGCGACGCGAAGCAGCGCCCCGGCGAAGCCGAGATCTTCGAAGCGCTCGGCATCGGCGGCCGCGAAGACAGCGTCGTCGTACCGCTACCCACACACGATCAGCTGTTCGTCGGCCGCAAGCAGGAGCTCGCCGCACTCGACGACGCATTGACGCAGAGCCGCGCCGGGCTCGCCACCGTGATCGTCGACGGCGAGTCGGGCGTCGGTAAGACCTCGCTCGTCGCCCGCTTCGTCGAGCTCGCGCGCGAACGTGATCATCGGCTCGTCGTGCTGCACGGCCGCTGCCACGAGCGCGAACGCGTCCCGTTCAACGCGCTCGACGGCGTGCTCGACGACCTCACGCGCTTTCTGCTCACCCAGCGCGAAGCGCGGCTCGAGCGCCTCGTGCCGGCCGGCGTCGGTCCGCTGCTCACCGTGTTTCCCGCGTTGCGCGCCGTGCAAGTGCTCGCCGACGCCGCGGCACTGGAGCGCCCGGTCGCGAACGTACGCAGCCGCGCGTTCGGTGCGCTCCGCGAGCTGCTCGTCCGCCTGTGCCGGCGGAGACCGACGGTGATCGTGATCGAGGATCTGCAGTGGGCGGATCAGGACTCGAGCGCACTGCTCGCCGAGTTGACGCGCACCGACGACGAAGCGCCGCGCATCTGCCTGGTCGCAACCAAGCGCACGAACGAGGGCGACGCGATCGTCAAGCGGCTCGGCGCCGTGCGCGTGCACGCGCTCGGTGGTCTCGACGCACGCGACGCCGAGGAGCTCGTCTACAAGGTCTCGGTCGATTCGGGCTCGAAGGCCGCGCAGATCATCGCCGAGACGCGCGGGCATCCGCTGTTCTTGCGCGAGCTCGCGCGCCAGCAGAAGCCGATGCGGCTCGACGAAGCGATCTGGGCGCGCGCGTCGCGGCTCGACGAAGGTGCGCAGCGCGTGCTCGCGGCGGTCGCAGTCGCGGGCTCGCCGATTCCGCGCAGCATCGCGATCGTGATGGCGCGCGTCGGCACCTCGGACGCCGAGGCGCACATCGCGGCGCTCACGCGCGAGTCGCTCGTACGCGTGCACGGTCCGCGACCCGGCGACGCGATCGAGCCGTTCCACGATCGGATCCGCGAGGCCGTGTTCGTGCATCAACCGCTCGAACGCCAGCGCGAGCTCCAGCGCCAGCTCGCCCGCGCGCTCGAGGAAACCGGCGCTTCGCCGGCCCAGCTGCTCACGCGCTTCGAAGCCGCAGGCGATGCCGAGCGCACCGCCCATTACCTGGTCGCCGCCGCCGAAGCGGCGCGTGGAGCGTTTGCGTTCGGCCGGGCTGCCGAGCTGTTCCGCCGCGCACTCGAAGCAACCGACCTCGCGACTGATCGCCGGGCCTGGCTGCTCGTACAGCTCGCCGAGTCGCTCGCGAACGACGGGCGCACCGCCGACGCGGCAGAGTGCTACCTCGAAGCAGCCGCGCTCGAGCAACCGGACTCCGATCGCCAGCTCGATCTACTGCGCCGCGCCGCCGAGCGATTCCTGATGAGCGGGCGCCTCGAGCGCGGGCTCGAAACCACCCGCGCGGTGCTCGAGCGCGCGAACATGACGCTGCCGGCGTCGCGCACGCGCACGTTCGCCGGCATCGTGTGGAACCAGATCCGCATGCGCGGCGGTGCGCTGAGCTGGAAAGGCCCTCGCTCCGGCCCGCGCTCGCTCGACGCGGACATCTGCTGGTCGATCGGCGCCGGCCTCGGCATGGTCGACACGCTGCTCGGTGCGTACTTCTCC
Source organism: Kofleriaceae bacterium (assembly GCA_036524455.1). Lineage (GTDB taxonomy): Bacteria > Myxococcota_A > Polyangia > Haliangiales > Haliangiaceae > JABFXX01. Next base: position 3,256 of record DATDCH010000258.1, read on the forward strand.
GGTCGCGCCGCACGGCTCGCGCTGAGCAAAGGCAATGCACTGCAGATCTGTCGCGGCATGGCGGCGGCGACCGTCGGCGCCTCGATCCTCGGCCGCCGCGAGCGCGCGCACCGACTCATGGGCTGTGCCGAGCGCGCCGCCACCGAGGATGGCTCGCAGCTGTCGCAGTGGTACGTCAGCTTCGCTCGTACCGCGATCTCATTCATCCTCGAGAACAACTTCGCGCGCGCATACCAAGACGCGATGGATCTCGAGCACTCGTGGTACGCCGCCGGTCACGGCCCGAGCTGGGAGACCGACGTCGCGATGCACTTCTCGCTCGCTTCACAGCAAATGCTCGGCGATCTGCGCGAGCTCGGCCGCCGCGTCGCGATGCTCGCGCACAACGCGAACCGCATCGGCGATCTGTTCCAAGAGGTCACGTTGCGCGTGCGGTTCGCGGTCCGCCACCTCGCCGATGACCGTCCTGTCGAGGCCAAGGAGGACGTGATCGATGCGCTCGCGCGCTGGCTGCCGGGCACCGATGCGTTCGGCAATCAACGCGCGTGGGCGCTCTGGAGCCGCACCCGAATCGCGCTGTACCAGGGCCAGCTCGATCCCGAGCTCGATGCCGAGTGGCAACGCATGCTGCGCTCGCTCGTCGGTCGCGTGCCGCTGATGCAAGCCGAGTATCTCCACGCGTACGGCACGTACTTGCTCGCGCGCGCGTACGACGCGAAGAAGCGCGGTTGGCCGAGCGAGCACGCTGCGTTCTGCGCGCAGGTCGATCGCGTCGCGGCGCGGCTCAAGCGGCTGTCGTTCCCGGCGGCGCCGTCCGCGTATCACAATCTGCGCGCTGGCGTCGCGTGGGCACGCGGCACCGACGACGTCATCGAGCTCACGAAGGTCGCGCTCGATCAGAGCATCGAGTGCAGCATCTTGGTCTATGCCGCGTTCTTGAAGCGACGGCTCGGCGAAGCGGTCGGCGGTGACGAAGGCGTGATGCTGATCTCGCAGGCCGACGCGCTCGCGATGCGCTCGGGCTGGGTCGATCCGGCGCGCGGCGCGGAGCTCGTGCTGCCGACCGATCACTTTCTGTGATCACGGCCGATCGTCGTTCGCGAGCAGCAGCGCGGTATTGGCCGCGATCTTCGCCTCGGTCAACGCGACGTCGTAGACCGCGGCGTAAGACAGGTCGCCGACAAACGAGCGCGACGAGCCTTCGACGTTACCGAGCGTGAAGAAGTCGGTGGCGCCGAAGATCGGCATCGTGCTGGGGGCGAAGTCGTTGCTGTTGCGCGCGACGAGCATGCCGTCGATGCTGACCGTCGCGCGATCGCTGGCTGCTGTCGTGGCGACGACGGCGTGGAGCACGGTGCGACCGCGCGCCAGATCGATGTTGCCATTCCACGACGCAACCTCGGGCTCCATGTACAAGCGCAGGTCGGTCGCGCTGCCGGTGAGCAGCGAAGCGTTGCCGTAGTTCGAGACGTTATTGTTGACGCCCATGATGCGGCTCTGCGTGCCTTGCATCCGCACGTCGAGCACGACCTCGTACGTCCATGTCTTGCTACTGGCGAGTGCCGCGAGCTTCGTGCCCGCAACGCTCACCGACGCGCGCCCGTCCTCCGAGATCGACGTCCATTGCAGGCCCCAGCCGTGCGGCAGTTGCTTGAAGTTGAAGCCCGCGGAATACGTCAGCGGCAGCGCGAGCGGGTTCGGTGCGCTGTCGACGAGTGCGGTCGGATCGATGCCTGCGCTTGCCTCGTCGATGAAGTAGCGCGCGACGAGCCCGCGGGTCGTCAGCACGTCAGTTCGCATATCGACGTCGACGCCATCACCATCACTGCTCGCCGCGTCGCTGGGCTCCATGCGAGCGTCGCCGTGGTCGAACGAGCACGCAGCCAGACCGAGCATCATCAGGACCCGCGCCGACACCGATCCCAGGATAGCCGGGTTTAGTCGGTGTTCGGCGCCGGCTCGACGAGCTTCGTCGTCACACCTTGTGCGTCCGTGGTGCCTTGCATCACGTACTCGACCGCCGTGCCGTCGCAGTCGAGATCGCCCACCGCCTTCACCGTGAACGTCTTGCCGTCGGATTCGTACGAGTAGCGGTAGAAGTGCGGCTCGTCGATCGAGAAGTCGAGCGCCTGCCAGATCGGGTGCTGCCACGCCGCCGGATCATTGCACTTGCCCTGGTTCTCGCAGCACGGCTTGGCCGGCGTCAGCGCCACCTTGCCTTTCGGGAAGGCGTCGTCGCTGATGTGAGCGACCTTGAGGTTCTTCGCGAGGCGGTTGAGATGGAGCAGCGCTTCGGGGCGCTTCGCCTTCTTCTGGTAGTCCATGAACGCGGGAATCGCGACCGCGGCCAGCATACCGACCGCAGCGGCGGGGATCATCAGACCACCGAGCCCGGCCTTGAAGTCCTGCGCGAACGGCGACGACGGCGACGCGCTGGCGATCTGCTTTGCGGACGCCGCGGCCTGGCCCTGCATGATCGCTGCGGGCTCGATCGCGACGAGCTTCGCGACGACGTCGTCGGGATTCGACCACGCGGTGCGCGCGGCAGCGACGAAGCGAACCGTGTCGCCGTCGACGCGCACGCCGAGACCGACCTCGTTGAGGAACATCATCGCGCGCAGCGCGTACTTCGCTTCCTCCGGCATCGCACCGATCGGGATCGGCGGGAACTGACCTTCGCCGAGCAGCGTGCCGCGGCCGTACAGCGAAAACGCCCACTCGCCCTGCGCGAGCTCGGTTGCGGCGGCCGTCGGCGTGACCGATGCGGCTTGCGTGCCGCCTTTCTTGCCGACGCGCAGCTCCTTGCCTTCGGTCCACGCGTCGAGCTCCAACATCATCTGCGGCACCGCGACGTGGCACACGCCTTTGTCGACCTTCGCGCCGAGCATCGCGAGCGGCGGGATCGTCGGGCACTGGTCGATCACCTTCTGCGCGGGCGCGGTGTCCTTCATCGGCACGCGCACGTCGAACATCAGCGCGCCCGGCGGAATCGTGATCGTGACCGCACCGTTGATGTTGCTGGTGAGGTCGGTGAGCGTGACGCCGGGCACGACGGTCTCCGGAGGAATCGGCACACCGGCGAGCAGCGGCGCCACGTTCATGACGGCGAAGCCGGCGAGCTTCGTCGGATCGAGCTTCTGGTTACCGCTCGCCACGAGCTTGCTCGTCACCATCGGCGGCAGGCCTTTGACCGCGCCGCGAAACACCGCTCCGCCGCGCTCGAGCTGGCCCACGACCGCAAACTGGATCGGCGTGCCGAGCTTGGTGTCGATCTTGTCGGCGACGCCTTCGAGATCGCCGCGGCCGCCGGCCATCGCGAGCCGGTCGGTCAGCGCCTTGCCGTCGCTCTTGCCGATCTGGTCGAGTAGCGCCACTGGCTTCGCGCACGCGTAAAAGCTCTGGACCATCTTACAGGTGAGGCCGTCCTTGAACGTATCGGTGCCGTCTTGGTTCTGCGTGCCCTTCGCGACCTTGACGAACTTCGCGCGATCGCCGATCGGCACGATCACCACGACGTCGTCCTCCGACACCACGAAGAACGCACCGCCCTTGCCGGGCGCGAGCCCGAGCTCGGCGAGCGTGAGGTTCGGCGTGCCGAGCTCTTTCGTTAGCTCCGCGTCGAGCTTCGCCGCGATCGGCATGAGCTCGGGCGCGCTCTGGAATAGCTTCCGGATCGCCAGCCAACCGCCTTCGACCGACGCCAGCCCCTTCGACGAGATCACGAAACCGCCGAGCGTGCCCGCGGGCGCGAGCTTCCACAGCGTGTCTTGCTCGGCCGTGCTGAGCGGCTGTTTCGGCGAAGGCGACGGCGGCGCCGCCTTGTCTTTCTTGCAACCGGCGACGAGCAACGCGGCGACGACAAGGACGAGGGAGCGCATTCGCATGCGCCGGCTATACCGCAAGGGCTACGGCAGATCGATACCTTCGCCGGTGCACACGTACGCGGCCCGCTTCTTTGCGGCACCTTCGAGCCCACCGGCGAGCTTCGTCGCACGCGCGCGATCGCGGCGGCGGCACGCAGCTTCGACGGACCGCGCGCGATCGTCCGCGCGCATCTCGATCTTCACCGCGGTCGAGTCGGGAACCGACGACGGATCCGCGCGATCGGAGCCTTCCGCACCCGCCATCACGAGCGCGTAGATATCCGACTTCGGCAGGCCCTTCGCGATCGCGGACTTCGCATTGCCGAGGTGGCCTTCGACAATGCGCTCGAGCGCGGCGCTATCGCGCGAGCCCACCACCGGCTGGCCGTTGATGAACAACGTCGGCGTCGCGGTCACGCCGAGCGCTTGCGCAGCTGCGGTCTCGGCGACGACGGCGTCGTAATAGCGACGCTCGTCGAGCACGCTGCGAAACTTCACCATGTCGAGCCCGGCGGTTTGCGCGATCGATTCGAGGTCGGCGCGGGTCAGGTTGCCGGAGCGTCGCCACAGCTCGTCGTGAAACGCCCAGAACTTGCCCTGGTCGGCCGCCGCGACCGACGCCTCGGCAGCGAGCTGCGCATCGCGATGATTCGCGAGCGGGAAGTGGCGATACACGATGCGCACCTGATCGCCGAACTTCTGGCGCACGTGCTTGAGGCCGGCGATCTGGCGCTCGCAGTACGGGCACTGGAAGTCGGAGAACTCGACGATCGTGACGAGTGCGTCGTCGGGACCGAGCTGATGGCCCGGCAAGCCGACGCCGACGCGATACGCGGTGCCGGGATCGAGCTTGACCTCGTCGTGCTCGGCGCCGTCGGTATCGGCCGCAGCCTTGCCTTTGCCGACCAGCGCTTCGTAGAGATCGGCCGGCTTCGCGGTGCTCGCCTTGTGGGCGCGTGCGAGCTCCTGATCGACGACGTCGACGAATACCTTGAGCGGCTGGTTACCGTGCACGGGCCGGCCGTTGATGAAGAACGCCGGCGTGCCCGTGACACCCAGCTTCTCGGCGTCGGCGGTGTCACCGCGCACGGCGCCGCGATAGCTGCCGGCATCGAGGTCGGCGCGGAACTGGATCATGTCGAGCCCGAGCTCGCGCGCGACGAGCTCCGCTTCAGCGCGCGTCACGCGGCCGCGCAGCGCGAACAGCCGGCTGTGCATCGGCCGGAACTTGCCCTGCGCACCGGCGGCGAGCGATGCCTCGGCGGCGAGCGTGTAGTCCTCGTCGAGCGGGAGCGTGCGATGCACCCAGCGCAACTGGCCCGGATAGAGCCGGTTCAATTGATCGAGCGTGGCTTGCACGCGGTTGCAGTAGCCGCACGCGTAGTCGCTCCACACGACAATCGTGATCGGCGCGTCGGCGGGGCCATCGGCATAGCCGTCGCCGCGGGGGACCTTGTAGACGGATTTCGGATCGAAGCTCAGCTTGTCGGCGCGCGCGCTCGTCGCGCACAGCGCCACCGCGAGTACCAGCCAACGCATCACGCAGAAGCTAGCACGGCGTCGGCGAGCGCTCGCCCGCGCGGACCGGTCCCGGTCGCGGTCAGGGTCCGCGTCGTGCCGGCGTGGCCCAGCTCGAGGCGTAAGTGGTCGGCCAGCATGACGTCGTGCTTGTCGGCCCACTCGACGACGACGATTCCGCGAGGATCACCGAGCACCTCGTCGAGGCCGAGCTCGGGCAGCTCCGCCGGTTTGTCGATCCGATACAGATCGACGTGCCAGACCACGAGCCGGCCGCCCGGATACTCGTTGACGAGCGAGAACGTCGGGCTCTGCGCGTCGCCACCGCCGAGCGCGGCCACCAGGCCGGCGACCAGTGTGGTCTTGCCCGCGCCGAGATCGCCAACGAGCGCGATCGCATCGCCGCCCTGGACCAGAGCAGCAAGGCGCTCGCCGACGCGTGTCGTTGCAGCCGCGTCGGCGAGCGTGATCACACGCCGAGCTTACAGCGTGATGTTGATGTCGTAGACGCCGCCGTCCTGGTTCGTCGCGGTACCCGTGACGGTCGTCGAGCCCGGGACGCGGAGGACTTCGGTGCCCTCGCCCGCCATCGTCATACCCATGATCGTCAGGTTGAGCGTCAGCTCACCTTCGATGTCGCCGCTCATCAGGTACACGCCGGTCATGTTCGTGTTCGAGTCGAGCGTGCCCATCAGCGTGCCGTCCGGAAAGTTCGCGAGCTTGAGGTTCAGATATGGCTGCATCGTCGCGTCGGTCGCGGTGTCGAACACGATGTGGACGATGTCACCATCCTCGTTGATCACGATCTCGCCGTCGTCGTAGTCGACCATCGCGATGTAGAGGCGCATGCCCTTGTTGTCGGACGAGCCCTGGTCGACCTGGCCGGAGACCGCGAGCGTGCCGGCCTCGATGCCGGTCGTCATCTGCGGGTCGATGTTCGCGCTGCTCGCGAGGTTGAAGCCTTGGAAGCCGAGTAGCAGGCTCTTGCCGATCGATTTATCGAGCGCGAGGTACGCGCGACGCGCTTCTTCGTCGGAATCGACGCCGTCGTCGTTACACGCCACCATCGCCAACGCCAGAGCCATCAGGTAGGGCATAGGCCCACAAAATAGTTTCCGCATACGAAGATCCTAACCGGCGCTTGAGCGGAGCGCGATGTGCGAAGGGTGAGTTACCCTGGGTCTTGGGAGTCGTGACTGCGCGCACTGTAGTAGAGCAAGCGCTGGCGGCGCTGCGGAGCGTTTCCGTTCCGGGCGTCGACGCGAAAACCACACGTGATGCGGCCGACGAGATCGATCGCGCGTGGAAGCGATCCCCATTGGTCGCAGGTCTCGAGGGAAATCTCGTAGCGCGCAGCGAGCTGGTCAACACGATCGTCGGCGAGAAAGTGCTCGATCCGTATCGGCGCGCGCTCGGCAGTGCCCCGCTCCGGATCCGGCGCGGCCCGGTGATGCGCTATCGCGCGGTGCGCTTCGACGATAGCGTCGAGGAGAAGACCGCGCCCGAACCCGAGCCGCGAGACGGTGACGAGAAGCTCGACGAGCGTGCGAGCGAAGCGCGCGACGAGCTGTTGCAACAGGAGACCGCACTTGCGACGGTCGAGCGCTCGCTGCCCGTCGTGGTGCGACGCAAGCCAAAGCCCTGGGCGGTGTGGCTGTGGCCGCTGCGCTGGTTGTTCGGTCTCGTGCGTCGCAACACCGTCGCATCGTGGCGGGTCACGCTGAAGATGGTCGACAGTGCACGGCATAAGCTCGCCGGCATCGAGGGCTTTGTCGCCGCGCGAGACCAGCGCGAGCGCGCGGCGCGCGAGGCGTACTACGGCGAGCTGCGCATCCTGTGCGGTGGCGGACCTGCGGGCAAAGACGTGCGGTCGATCGAGCTGTTCATTCCGCACGGACTGCCGGCGAATGTCGAGCTCGTCGAGCTGATGGGCGCGCTGCGCGCGTCCGCGGATATCGATGCGGTGATCGTCGTCGAGCGCGATGCGCTGTACGCGCCGACCCCCGACGGTGATCGCGTGGAACTGGGCGCAGTGACCGAAACGCTCGCGGAGCTACCGACCGTGCTGGAACGCGCACGCTCGTTGACGCTCGCCCGCCGCGCGCTCGCGAAATTGTTCCAGGCGCGCGCCGAGGTCGACGTCGAGATCAATCGCGCCGAGACCCAGTTCCAGCTGCGCATGCAGCGGCTTACCAAGCTCGCGTTGCCGCTCGACATCGAGTCATTTCGCGCCGCGCAGCTGCAGCGCGTGAGGCCCACGCTGATCGCGAGCATCAACGCGGTCATGGAGCACGCGTCGGTGCACATGGGCTCCGAGCTCGCGCAGCTCGGCGCGGGCTGGATGAATGCGATCATCGGTGCGAAGCACAACGATGACCTCAAGGCCGGCGTGGCGATGATCGAGGCGGAGTGGCCTACTTCTGCGAGGCGGATCGCAGAAGAGGTCCACGTGCTCGTGATGGGCGGCGCTGGCGGGGTCGCGCGCGACCTCTACGTCGAGACGGTCACCGCGCTGCGCGCGTACGGCTTGCCCGAGGAGCACCTCAAGACGCCGAAACGCGCGCCCGACATCGAACCGGTGCAGATCCTCGCCGCGCTGTCGAATCCGACGACGTTTACGCTCGGCGGCAGCTGGTTCGCCGGGTTGTTCAAGTCGTTCGAAGCGCGCCGCGCCGACATCCGCGCCAAGGTCCAAGCTCGCATCGAGCACATCCGCGAAGTCGCCGCCGCGGAGATCCTCGACACCGAGCCGAAGCTGCACGCAGCGGTCGGTCAAGCACTCGCCGCGCAGCTCGATGCCGCGATCGAGGCGCAGCGCAGCTCGCATCAGCAGACGCTAGCCGCGGAGCAGACGGCGATCGCGAAGGAGCGTGAAGCGCTCGCGCCGCTGGTCAAGACGCGCGATGCGATCGTCAGCGTCGGCAGTCAGCTCGCACAACTCGCCAACGCGGTGCAAGCAGAGCGGCCAGCAGTGGCGGCGGCAGCGGTCGCAGCGGCGAGCTAGCGCTGCGACGTTGCACGGTGTGCGGTTGGGAGACGCGCTCGCACGCGCAGCGATCACATCAGCGCCGCGCTTACGTGCTTGTCGTGTGCGGGTGCGAATAGTGCGATCGGGGTGTCGTGAAGCGCCGCTCTCCCGTTGCGTAGAGGATACCGAGCGGTAGCCCGAAGCACAGCGCGTGAAGCAGGAGCTGCGGCACCGGCGCGAGCTCGAGCAGCCACGTGTAGTGAATCGGCGCGATCACTCGAAAGTTGACGAGCCAAACGATGACGCCAAACAACGTGCCGACGATCGCTTCTCGTCCTACCGAACGCCGCGTCGCCATCGTGAGCGCCGAGTTATAGAGGCCGTAGACGAGTCCGCACATCGCGGACACGTACACGTTCGTGATCAGAGCGATGCTGACCACCGCCGCGATGTGGATGTCTGACAGCGCCGGCGGTCCGAGCAGAACGCTTGCGAAGGTCCGAAATGCAGTCGTCGCCGACTCGCCCATCGCGAGCGTGGTAACTACCTGCGCGATCGCAAATAAGGCGCCTGCGATCAGACCAGACACGAGACCGTCTTTGGCGCTTCTGCTGACGTCAGACATCGCATCAAGTAGGGAGCAACACTCGGGCCTAACCGAGATCCTCCGAGCCTGGTGGCGTCCTTCATGCACCGATTCGGAGCATGCGGACGTTTCAGAACCGGCGAGATGCCGGACGCAAGCTCGCCCAGCGCTTTGACCACCTGAGCGGCAGGCCTGATGTCGTCGTGCTCGCCCTACCCCGGGGTGGCGTGCCCGTCGCGTATGAGGTCGCCACCCGCATCGGGGCGCCGCTCGACGTGCTCGTCGTTCGCAAGCTCGGGGTCCCAGGACATGCCGAGCTCGCGATGGGCGCGATCGCTTCCGGAGGAATTCTTGTCGCCGATCAGCGAATCCTCGCCGCAACGGGTGTGACCCGTGAAGCGTTCGCGGCGGTGGAACGCAGGGAACGCGCAGAGCTCGAGCGGCGCGAGCGCGTGTTCCGGGAAGGCATGCCTCCGCTCGACGTGAAGGGCAAGACCGTGATCGTGGTGGACGACGGTCTCGCAACCGGCGCGACGATGGCAGCCGCGGTCGATGCACTGCGTACGCGTGATCCTGCGCGCGTCGTCGTGGCCGTCCCCGTCGCATCACCGGATATCTGCGAAGCACTCGGGAGGCGCGCCGACGAGATGGTCTGCCTGGTCACGCCCTACCCGTTGTACGCGATTGGCCTCTGGTACGAGGACTTCACACAGACGACTGACGAAGACGTCCGGGCGCTGCTCGGCGCAGCTCGCGAGGCGCGGAAACCCGAGGATGCCGTCGCGAGAACAGCGAGGTGATCGATGCCGCATGACCAAAGGCACACGCCAAAACCACAAGCCGTGATCGTGAACGCTGGTGCGACCGAGCTCAGCGGCGATCTCACGGTTCCACCGCACGCTGGTGCCATCATCGTGTTCGCCCACGGTAGTGGCTCGGGACGCCTGAGCCCGCGCAACCGCATGGTCGCGGAGGCGCTCGTGGCCGACGGCTTCGCGACCCTGCTCTTCGATCTGTTGACGCGCGACGAAGAAGTTGCCGAACGCTACACGCGTCACCTTCGTTTCGACATCCATCTACTCGCACAGCGACTGGTCGGCGCGATCGAGTGGCTCGCTCGGCAGGACCGCACGGCGCACCTCCCGATCGGACTGTTCGGTGCCAGCACCGGCGCAGCCGCCGCGCTGATCGCGTCGACGCGCAGGCCTGACGTCGGCGCGGTCGTCTCGCGAGGTGGCCGCCCCGACCTCGCGGTCGATGCACTCGCACTCGTTCGCTGCCCCACCCTGCTGATCGTGGGCGGTGCCGATACCAGCGTGATCGAGCTCAACCATCAAGCGATGCGAGAGCTGCGCGCGCCGACGAAGCTCCACATCGTCCCGGGTGCAGGACACCTGTTCGAGGAGCCCGGCGCGCTTCGTGAGGTCACCCAGCTCGCGTCGGACTGGTTTCAAAAGCACCTCGGAGCGCCACGCGGGCGCGAGGAGCAAGTCGCGACCTGACGCCGGCCGTCACGCCTTCTTGGATTCGACCTTGGTCTCGACGATGCGACGCGGCGGCAGCGGCCTGGTCTTGCCGAGCTCGAGCTGGCCGCCGAGCACGCCGAACCGGATCGCCGAGCGCGCGAGCGCAACACCCTGACGGATCACGAACAGCGTGACGGCGCCGCCGGCCCCGTACATCGAGTGCCCGGCCGCGAGCCACATGTAGCCGACCGTGATTAGCAGGAATGCGAGCCAGCCGAGCCCACCGTGCGCGAGCGTGATCGGCCGCTTGAGCACGAACGCGAGCGTGCGCAGATACGTCATCACGACACTCGGCTCGTGGGAGTCGTGGCGCAGCGTCAGCTCTACGCGCGCGTAGTCGGTGACGGTCCACACGATGTGGAGCACGAACAGCCCGGGCAACGCCGCGAGCAGGAGCGTACCGACGAGCTGCGGCAAGGTGAGAATCACCATCATCCGCTCCTCCGACGCGAAGCGATCGAAGCCCCACAACAGCAGCGCGGTAGCGGCGAGCCAGCCTGGAATCGAGCACAACGCGAGCTTCGCGTATGCGAGGAACGTGTTCGAACCGCCTGCACCGAAGCAACGCGCCGTCTCACCGCGACCCTCGGGTCGTTGCGCGAGCACGTTGTTGACCCCGCCGACGAGGAACCACGAGATCACGACCCACAGCAGCACGGACCACATCACAACGCCGGCGGTCGCGCTCAAGCTCGCTTCCGCGAAGCGCACGCAATAGACGAGCGCAACGAGATCGCCGTCGACGGCCTCGTCCCACAGCGGTAGGTGACCAAACGCGTCGGTCAGCACACTCGTCACCGCGAGCATGCAGACGATCGTGACCGCGGCCTGCGCGATGAACACCGACAGCAGCGTGCCGGTGTAGCGAGCGACCGCGCGCGTGCCCGCGCCGATCATCTCGCCGAGACTGAGCCGGATCGCCATTACGGCCCCACCAGCTGCATGAAGGTCTGCGCCCAGGTCGCGATCCGTGCCGACGCGCGCCGCGATGCGGAAGAGTCGCTCTCGAGGCGGCGGTGATACTCGATCGGATTACCGAGCAGGACCTTGCGATCTGGATCGACCCGCACCTCGACAAGCTTGCTGCTGCGCTCGATCGTCCAGCGCTGCCACGTGCCGCTGCCACGATCATCCCAGTGCTCGCGCTGGGTCGAGCCGTCGGCGAACTTGAGCTCGATGTCGACGGGGATATGCACGGGTCCGGTGTTTTGCACGACGACCTCGCATAGGAACGTGCCGGTCGCCGGCGCCTCGGTCTCGCCGACGACCTTGCGGCCCGGCCCGTCGCCCATCACGCCGCGCGGCGGCGTCTTCGCGCTGCACTCGGCGGTGCGCACCTTCAGCTGATGCGCGCCGACTTGCTGGAACGCCGGTTCGAAGTACCAACCAAGATCCATGTTGAGCTCGCGCTCGAGCACCGAGAACAGGTCGCGGCCGGTCGGGTGCTTGAACGCGAACTCCTTTGCGTACACCTTCATCGCGGCGAAGAACTTCGCGCTGCCAACATGCTTCTCGAGCGTGGTGAGCACCGCGAGCGTTTGCGTGTACGTCGCAATGCCGTATGCCTTGTTATCGGCAAACACGTAGGCCGCGGCGGCGATCGGTGACGGCAGCGTCTTGAACTCGTCGGCCAGCGCAGCGGTGCGCAGTCGCGCCGTGTCGGCCTGCCATCCGCGCCAGTCGATCAGGTTCGCGCGCGCACCGTAGAGGTCTTGCATCACCCTCGCGTCGGCCCATTCGTTGACACCTTCGTCGAGCCACGCTTCGACCGGCTCGTTCGACGCGAGGATGCCTTGGAACCAATTGTGACCGACCTCGTGCACGGTGACGTACTCGGGCAGCCGCACACCCGCGCGCGTGAACACCGAATCACCAGCCGTGGTGACGAGCGTCGGATACTCCATACCGCCGGCGCCCGCCATCGCGTCCATCGGCGGATCGATGATGGTCATGATCGGCCACGGGTACGGCACGAAGTAATGACTGAACCGCTCGATCGATCCGATCGCAGCATGCAGATGGCGGCGCGCGAACTCTTGCTGTTCTTTGCGCGCGTAGACCCGAACCTCGACGGTGCCGTCTTCGAGCTTCGCCTGGCCGACGATCGGCGTTCGGCCCGTCGTGCGATCGACCACCATATGCGGGTCGGCCATCCACACGAAGTCGTGCACGTCCTCGGCGTGATACGTGTACGTGCGCGTTTGGCCCGGTGACTCCACGGCCTCGACGAGCACGCCGGTCGCGGCCACCACGTGCGTGCTCGGCACCGTGAGCTTGACGTCGTAGGTGCCGAAGTCGGCAAAGAACTCGGTGTTGATGTGGAGCGGCTGGCATTCCCAACGTTCGCCGCCGGGCGGCCCCACGCGCACGCCGATCTTCGGGAACCACTGGCCGACGAGGTGGAACTCGTTCTTGTAACCCGTGCGCGCGAACACCTCGGGCAGTTGTTCGGTGAACGCGAACTGCACCTCGATCGTCGAGCCCGGCAGCACGGGCTCGGCAAGCGGCAACTCGACGACGGTCTCGTCGGGCAAATTCGGATAGCGCAGCTTGGCAACCTGCTCGACGCCGCCGATCTTCATCGAGTCGATCTGGATCCAACCCCAACCGCTGTCGCTCGAGCGCGCGCCGCGCATCTCGCCCTTCGACGAGCGCATGAACACCGATTGCGTGTTCTTGAACGCGTTGAGGTAGAGATGAAACGGCAGCATGTCGACGGCGCTCTGCCCCGCGTTCGTCCAGATCAATGTGCCGGTGCCCTGGATCTGGTGCCGCGTGCCGTCGAGACGCGCCTCGAGCTTGTAGCTCGCGATGCGCGACGAACGCGGCGCACCACCACCGCGCAACGCAGGAACGTCATCCTTCTTGGGAAGCTTCTTCACGCGCGGCGGCCCAGGGTCGGGCCGACATGCCGCGACGACGAGTGCCAAGGTGACTACCGCGCTCCGAAGCACGCCCCTCTATACCTCATAAAGCCCTACCTCCACGAGCGGGCTCGGGGTATGCCTGCACCGTGGATCGGATTGGCAACTATCGCATCGACTGCGAGCGCAGTCGGGACGCGACAGGGGTCGTCTACGAGGCCCGCCACCTCGTGCTCCCGCGCCGCGCGATCCTCAAGGTGATGGAGGAGAAGGACGCGCACGTCGCCGCGGTCCAGCTCCTTCGCGAGGCCTGCATCCTCGAGGCACTCGAACACCCCGGCGTCGTCCGCGTCTACGAGTCGGGCCTGTTGCCCGACCGCCGCCCGTGGTTCGCCCACGAGCGGGTCGACGGTGCAACCGTGGCGGATCTGTTCGTCGGCGGCCCGCTCGATCCTGCCCTCGCCGCTGCCCTGCTGCGCGACATCGCCGAAGTACTCGAGCACGCGCATCGGCGCGGCGTCATTCATTGCGGTCTGCGCCCCGATCGCATCGCGGTCACCGGCCGCACCCGAGGCTTTCCGCTCTGCATCATTAACTGGAGCGACGCCCGCACCCACGACACCAGCGCACCGCCACCGGTGGCGCCCGCCTCGTCTCCGGACTATGCGGCGCCCGAGCTCATGCGCGGCGACGCCATCGACGACCGTGTCGACGTATTCGCGCTCGGCGTGATCGGCTACCAAGCGCTGACCGGAGAGTTGCCGTTCGAGCGCGCCTGGATTGCGACGGCCACCGACGGCTCCACGCAGCACGTGCCGACCGAAGTGCTTTGCCCCGATGCGCCGCCGGAGCTGACTGGCCTCGTCGATCAGCTGCTCGCCTGGGATCGCTGGGACCGGCCGAGCAGCGCTGAAGCCTTCTCGCTGCTCGCCTCGCTGGCCGCCGATCTGTCACCCGCGCCGCAGCGCGAGGCCAGCGTGGTGCGCATTCGCAAACCGAAGTGGACGCCCGCGCTGCCCGTCGGTGACGGGCTGCCCGATATCGTCGCCGACGATCTGACAGACGAGAAGTCAGAGTAGTAGATTCCGGCCATGGATGACGTGGTCGTCGATCACCGGGTTCGTATCGCGGAATTCCTCGATCGGTTCGGGCGCGAACGCAATCTCGTGTTGCCGCCGCTTAGCGACGATGGCGTTGGCTCGATCCAACGCGGCTCGGCCGTCGTCACGATCCACGTGCTGCCAGACAAGAACATCCTGCTGCTGCTGTCGCGCATCGCGAAGCAACCGGCGATCGACGAGGCACGCGCGAAGAAGCTGCTCGCCGCATCGTTCACCGAGACCGGCGATGCCGCGTTCGCACTACATCCGCAAACCGGCGACCTCTACCTGCGCATCCTGCGCGGCCTCGAAGGCCTCGACTACGAGGAGTTCGAGGACATCGTGCACTCGATCGGCGTAACCGCCGACCATTGGGACGACAAAGTCAGCGAGCTGTAGACGCGCTGACGGACGTCCGCCGTCCGACGACACTCGGACCTCCGGATCCGCAGACCGGACGCGCGCCCCACCAACATCGCAGGATCGCTAGCTCGACACCTGGCACCGGCGTTGCTGAACCCACGCGCATGACGTGGTCGCCAACAGCCGCCGTAGGTCGCGGCGAGACATGTCGCGAGGTATCCTGATGCGGATGTCGTTACGCAACAGCGAAGGGGGCACCAAGCTCCCGGCCGTCGACGAGCGCCTCGTCGCTCCCGAGAGCGGCTACGAGATCGACGACGGAAAGCTCGTTCGCGTGTCGCCATCCGATCCTCCCCACGCCATCCGTCATTCGAAGATCTCGGCGTTGCTCGAGGCGCACGTGGCCGACACCTTCGAGGTCGCGTGCGACATGCTGACGCGGGTGTCGGAGACCAGCGACCGCGCGCCCGATGCGAGCGTATTCCCGCGCGCACCCGATCCCATCACGGGTGGGCGCCAGATCGAGCAGCTCGCGTTCGAGGTAGTCAGCACCGAGTCGCTCGGTCACGCCGCGAAGAAGGCAAGCGAGCTCTGCGCACGCGGGGTGAGGCGTGTCTTCGCGGTGGACGTAGAGCGCGTGAGCGCGTTCGAGTGGTCGCGCGAGCTCGGCAGATGGCGGTTACTCGACCTCGCTGGCTGGATCGAGGATCCGGCGCTCGCGGTCGCGCTGCCGCTCGACGCACTGGTGCGTGCCGCAAAAGCAGACGACGCGATCGCCAGCGCGCTGCTTGCCAAGCACAACCCGGTGCTCGTCGCCGCGCTCGCGGAACGCGCGGAGCACGCGCGAGCAGAAGGCAAGGCGCACATGATCCTGCGCGTGCTCGCGAACCGTGGTGTTGCGGTCGACACCTCGCAGCGCGAGCACATCTTCGCCGAGCGAGATCACGTACGTCTCGATCGCTGGCTGGATCGTTCGCTTGTCTGTGCCTCGACTGCCGAGGTCCTCGCCGCTGATTGACGGAACTTGCCTGGATCAGTTCACTGCGTCGGGCCCGAGGTGGTTAGCTCGCGCCCGGTGATGTTCTTCGTCCTGCACGGGCCTGACTGAGATACCGTCGCTCCATGAGGTGGATCCTGCTCGTCGCCGCGCTCGCGGCCTGCGACTCGAACGACTCGGCGACGAGCGACGCGAACGTCAGCACCGATGGACAGAGCAGCGATGCATCTGGATCTTCGGCGTGCGGACAGGCTGGCGCCGTGACCGGCGTGGTCAACGGCATGATCATCGTCGGCGGCGTCGAGCGAGGCTACGTACGCGTGGTGCCCGCGAACTACGATTCCGAGCGGGCATATCCATTGATCTTCGCGTGGCACGGCCGTACCGGCAGCGGCACGCTCGCGCGCCAGTACTTCCGGATCGAGCAAGCGGCCGGCGACGCGGCGATCATCGTCTACCCGCACGGGCTGCCGGTCACCGCAGATCCGAATGACACCGGTTGGGAGCTCACCGCTAACGGTCGCGACGTCGCCCTGTTCGACGCATTGCAGGCCGAGATCTCGGCGAGCTATTGCGTCGGCCGCACCTACAGCATGGGGCACAGCTTCGGCGGCTACATGAGCAATGCGCTTGGATGTTTTCGCGGCGGCACCGCGACCGGCAAGGTGCGCGCGATTGCCTCGGTCGCAGGTGGCGGACCGTTCGGTGCGTGCAGCGGCGATCCGATCTCGGCGGCGATCATCCACGGTATGGGCGATCAAGTGGTGGCGTTCACACAGGGCGAGGCGTCGCGCGATGCGTGGCGGACCGACGCCGGTTGCGAGACAACCTCGATGCCGATCGATCCCGCGCCGTGCGTCGCCTACGACGGTTGCGACAACGGGCTCGTCGTTCGGTTCTGCGCACACAACGAGACCACTGGCGGTGGCCACGGCTGGCCCACGTTTGCCGCGCCCACCGCGTGGCAGCTGTTCCGCGACTCGCCTTAGGTGTGGCGCGCGCGTCGGCGTCGCGTGCGGTCGCTGCACTCTGTAGAGTTGCCGCAACGGGCGGCCGGTAGTACCTTGGTACTATCGATGCCACCCACGACCTTGAAATTGCCAGCAGGGCTGCGGGAGCGCATACGAGCGATCGTTGCGAACACGGATGAGTCGGCCCACTCGTTCATGCTAAATGCGATCGAGCGTGAAACGGCGCGCGCCGAGAAGCGCAAAGCGTTCGTCACCGAGGCACTCGAGGCGCGGGCTGACTTCGCGAAAACCGGTCTCGGCTATTCCGCTCGCGAGGTCCACGCGCATATGCGCGCTCGCGCGGCAGGCAAGCGATCTGCACGGCCGAAGGCCAAGCGTTGGCGCGGCTGATCTACGCGCGCCGGGCGTTCGCAGATCTCGATCGACTTGCCGGCTTCATCGAGGACCAAGGGGAGCAGGCGATGCAACTCGTGATCGACCGCATCAGCGAGGCCGTCGACATGCTCGAACGCCATCCCGAAATCGGACGGCTTGCGGAGCATGGTCTCCGCGAGCTCGTGATCTCCCGCGGCAAGACCGGCTACGTCGCACTCTATGATTACGACGCAGACGATGATCTCGTCGTGATCCTCGCGATCCGCGCGCATCGCGAGGCTGGCTACATGTAGCGACGAGGAAAACAGCAGCGCGTCCTCCTACGCGGTCGTGGTCGGTACCAAGCCGGTATGATCGGTCCATGAAGATCCTCAGGTCACCTGACGATTTTCTTGGATGCGCTGGGTCGCCTGTCGCGCCTTCGCGCCTGAATGAACGGAGAACCCGGCTCCGAAGCGGGCTATCGGTTCAGCAGACCAACGCGCCGGGATTCATGATGCCGCTCGGATCGAGCGTGCGCTTGACCGCAATCAGCGCGTCGGAGAACAGCGCCGGCCGCTCGCGATCTCGTTGCAGGCGACGCCGTCGTCGCGGTGCGGCCGCGCGGAGGGCTCAGGGCGGGCTCACGCGAGCGAGGAAGACGTCGTACTTCGCGGAGTTTGACATGCGGTTGGACAGGTACACCACGTCGCGGCCGAGGACGTCCGGCGTGATCTCGTGGGTCTGGGGATCGCCCACTACCACCGTGTTGCCGGTCGCCAGCGGGCCTAAGGGGCCTAGAGGTCCGACTCCCAGCTCGACGATTTCCACATTGAAGTAGCTCTGATCGTACCGTCCGTACGCCAGAAGCTCCCCTCCGAGGCTCGGCATGATGCTGTTTGCGGGTCCGATGAACACTTTGTCGAACAGGTTGTCTGACCTTGTCCCGAAGGCGACCTCGACCCTGACCACATCGGGGGTCATGAGGTCGCGATACGTGTAGGCCGTGTGGTCCCCGAACGACGACGGCTCCCTGGCGGTGTGATTGCCGGCACCGTCAAGGAAGGCCACTTGCCTACCCATGAGCATGTCGTAGCCGACGACTACCTTGGCGCCTGCGGCGAGCACGTGCGTTTGCTCCCAGACGAGGTATCGCGAACCTAGATCGAGGCTCGAAAACGGGTGCACACAGGCCTTCTGGTCGCAGAGGGTCGAGGGTGCGAGCGGTCCCCAGGCCATGTCGTAGTAACGCACCGCGGGCTGCTCACCTTGGTGAGTCCAAGCGACCCGGTCGCCGTGGACCCGCACATTTCCCACGGGAAAGCCCGCGTCGAAAAACGTCTGCTCGCCGGTAGCCAGATCGTGCAACACCACACTGCCCTCGGTGGCACCTGGCGTGGCGAACGTCGTCCACACCACGCGACCGCCGTCCGCGTCGGGCGGGCCGTTCCACGGTCCGGAGCTCAGGACCACCGGCACGCCCGCGGGTTGACCGTTCGCGGAGAGGCGCTGCATCTCGATCCAGCGTG
>DATDCH010000259.1:0-7500 GCA_036524455.1 Kofleriaceae bacterium
ACTCGTGCTTGCCGCCTGCGGCGATGATCCGGGCACTAACGTCGACCCCACCGAGGTTCGCTTCGGCGACACCGCGCTTGTTGTTGTCGTGAACCCGACGATCAACGATGCCAACCGTCACAGTCTCGCCGCGCCCGGCACCGCACGCGCCGACATCACGCTCAGCTCCGACGACGGTGTGACCGATACCACGGACGCCGAGGGCATCGCGGTGCTGGCGCCGCTGACGCCGGGCGCACGCACGATCCATGTGACCGGCGGCGCGATCGACGCGAGCTTCACGATCATGCTCGCCGACGGCGCGCTGCGCGAAGTCGCGCTTGCCGCCGACGCCACGCGTGCCGACGTCATGGTCGACCTCGATTACAAGTCCGATCGCGTATTCGAAGTCGTTCCCACGATGACCGTCGCCGAAGTCAACGCCGCGCTCACCGTGAGCGACCGCGTGGTGTTCTTCAAGGGCGGCACGTACGTCGGCGACATCGACTTCTCCGCGAGCCGTGTGACGCTATTCGGTGAAGGCGTGCTCGGCGGCACCGTCACGCTGCAGGGCAACGTCACGGTTTCGGGCAGCGATAGCCGCATTCGCGGCACGCACATCACCGGGACACTGGCAATCCCGGCGAGCGGCTCGGGCCTCACCTTCTCGCGGGTCGATGGCGCGGTGCAGGCGGAAGGCAGTGACACGACGCTGCTCGCAAACGCGCTGTGCGGCGGTGCGACGGTGACGGGCAGCGGCTCGATCGTCGTCGGGAATGCAGGCGCCGCACCGACGACGCAGTGTCCATGATCCGCTACAGGACGCGGGTGGCGAGCACCAAGTAGATGAGCAAGCTCAGCAGATCTTGAATGATCGTCGCGACCGGGCCGCTGCCGAAAGCGGGGTCGTAACCGAATCGATGTAGCAGCCATGGCAAGAGCAGACCGATTGTCGTGGCAACGCTGCCGGCGCAGATGATCGCCGCGGCCACCGCGATCGCGAGCCGACCACTTCCGAACCCGAACGCGACGATTGGAAATGCGAGCGCCGCGAGCGTGACGCCGATCATCAGTCCCGTGCGCAGCTCGCTTGCAACGAGGTTACCGAGGCCGGTGCGGCTGATCGAGATCCCGCGCACCGCGATCGCTTCGGTCTGCGTCCCGATCGCGTCAGCGAGGTAAACGATGGCGGGTACGAAGAATGCGATCGCCAAGTCCTCAGCGAGCACCCGCTCGAACCGAGAAATGATCACGGCGGCAAGCATGCTGCCGGCGAGCCCGAGGAGCAGCCACGGCAAGCGATGTCGCGCGCGACGGATCGGCGGCCCTTCGAGCGCTTCGCGATCGCGCACCGCTTCGCGTCGAATGCCCGCGAGCCGATGCAGATCGCTTACGTGTTCTTCGCGCAAGATCATGAGCAGAGAACGCGGCGAGATCCCGCCGATGAAACAGCCACCGCGATCGAGCACGGCCACCGACAGTGCGCGGCGATCGAGTGCCGTGCTCGCGACATGTTCTTGATCGTCGGTCACGCGAACCATCGGGCTTTCCGGGTTCGCGAGCTCGCCGGCAGTACGCTCGCTGGTTGCCGCGAGTAGGTCTCCGATGGCAATGCCGCCAAGAAACTTCCGCTCCTCGTCGACTACGAAGATCGTTTCGATCGACGCGTAGCGCCGCTCGTGCAACCTGTCGATGACGGCTTGCACGCGCTCGTCCGGGTCGGCCGTCGGAACATCTGCGACGAGGTGGGCAGCCGCCGACTGCATCTCTCACCTAGCAACTTGCATCGGCGCCGATACAACACGGCTCGTCACATGGACGGGGACCGCGAGCGCCCGCGAGATGATGCAGCTGCGTTCCGCGGCCGCGAGTGTGCTCTGCGCCCGCGCTTCGTCGCCCGGCTGCGTGGTCATCTCGACGTCGAGGTCGATCGAGCTGAACGCAGGACCGCCACTGGCTTTGACGAGCGTGGCGCTGCCGGTGCCGCGCCAGTCGACGACCGCGAGCTGCTCGCGTCGTGCGTACGCATCAAACGTCGTCTTCAGACAAGCGAATGCGGCAGTGACGAGGAGGTGCTCTGGACTCCACACGTCGTCGGTTCCGCCGAATTGGACCGGAGGCCCGATCCGGAGAGCGGGCCGCGGCGACGCAAGAGCTGCATCGCCCTCCAGGGTGACCGTGTATCTGTGTGGGAACGGTGCGATCGGCATACCCGTGTCTATTGCAACGCTCGGGCCGTATGCGACGCGATCCAGCGTCTCGATGGCTACTCTTGCATGGCCTGCGGTTTCGGCGCGGCCGGTCGCTGGGGGTCGAGTGCGAGCAGGCGAAACGATTTCGCGATACGCGCGAACAGCTCGAGCATCGTGCGCGGTGGCAGGTGGACCTGCGCCCACGGATACATCTCGCGGTCTTCGTGCGCGGCGTGCGAACGCAGCGTTTCGACGAGCAGCTCGAGCGCTTCGCCGCGGACGCAGTGCAGCTCGACGGCGATGCCGAGCTGAAACAACTGGCGTCGGAGCTCCTCGTGCGCCGCCCGGATCGCCGAGGCATCCGCCCTCGCATACTTCGCGTAGACAGGCAGGATGGCCTCTTCCTCGGCGAGCATGTGCTCGAGCACGGCTTGCTCGAGGCTGCGAAACCGGGTTGTCAGCTCGGCGGGATCGTCGGCGTACACGCTCGTGCGGAGCGCGTCGCATGCCGCTTCGATTTCGCGATGGTGATCGGGGAGCAACAGCCGCGGTCCGTCCGCTCGTGGTCGCACAGAGGTCAGCATGCACGTAGAGAGCAGCAAGCTGCGGGCCACGGTTTCGGAGTCGACTCTGCGACCCGCCTGCGTGCACACAGTTTGCCGGCACGCACCTTGTAAGCGATCCAAGCGCCATGACACCGATACCGACAACGACCGATTCGAATCGCATGATCGGCAAGCTCTGCGTCGGGGGTGCTTGGGCGTGTGCACACGGCGACTTCGGAGGACTGCGGTTCGTCGCCCAGCAGCTGTCAGTCTACGTGCCAGAGCCCTTCCACGGCGAGCTCGTCGCGCTTGCGTGCCTGTGCAACGACGATCCGGACCGCGCCGCAGCGCTGTGGAATCGGCTCAAGGACCGACTCTAACGGCAGTCAACGCGACGCTGCTCGCAGGCGATGGACCTCGCGATCGATCGCGCGACGCTCGGCCGTGCTTCCTGGCCCGATCAGCAGGGCTACGCCATGGGCGAGCAGGCCGATTCCCCACCCGAGTGCCGGCCACACGAACCATGGATATCCGGATCCGGTCAGCATCCAGATCGCCACGAACCCGGCATTCATGACGAAATAGATCAGTGCGTGCACGACGAATCCCATACGTGCTTGCACTCGCTTCTTGGCGACAGTTTCGAGATCGTTTTCCATGGCGTCCTCGCACGAAGCGCTTGCATCGACCGTGCCCTACGGACCAACACCGAATCGCGCAGCGGTTGCGCATTGCTGTCGCGCGCGCCAAAAATCTGCGCGTCGCTGGGCGTCGTGCCCGTCTTCATCGTTCCGCCTGACGGCACGTGCGATGCACCACGAGATTGCATGATGCCAACCGTCGACCTGTACATGACTCCGGCGCCGTACTGCGTAACCCCGACCGACGATGTCGGTCGAGCGAGAGAGCTCATGGACCGTCATCGGTTCAGGCACCTGCCCGTCGTCGACGGCACGGAGCTCGTCGGTGTCGTGCTTCGGCGCGACCTCGTCGCAATCGAGAACCGTGGCGGCCCGGAGGCAAAGGCCGCTCCGGTGACGCAAGCGATGCGCCCTGCGCTGAGCGTGTCTTCGAACATGACGCTCGACGAGGCCGTCGACCTCATGATCGAGCACGACCTCGACTGTCTCGTGGTCCGCGCGCCCAGCGGTGTCATCACCGGCATCCTCACCGCCATCGACGCGCTCAAGGTGATCGATCTCAAAGCCCGTCAACGTAACGGTGCGCCGAGCAAGCACGCTCCGTCCTAACCGCACAAAGAGCGACCGGTGCCGGGCGCGGGGAAGCCAGGTGGTGTTGCATGCAGTCGCCGATGTCCTCGGCCTAGTCGTCACTGCCGCGGCGGCGCGAGATCAGCACGGGGCAACGCGCGTGGCGCATGATTTTTTCGGCGACCGAACCAAGCAAGATGCGCTTGATTCCGGTGCGGCCATGACTACCGAGCACCACCAGGTCGATCGAACGATCGGCGTCGAGGACTGCGAGCGTTTCTGCACCTGCCCAACCGATGCGGGTGCGCGTCTTGATCGGAACGGACGACGTGGAGGCCATCTCACCGGCCCACTTGTCGAGCAGCCGAGCGGAACGCTGATCCAGATCGCGAGCAAACTCCGCGGAGAAGGGTTCGCCAGAATACGGAACGGGCAGCTCGAGCACGTGGAGCAGCGTGACCTCGGCACGCTCGGCCCGCGCCAGCTCGGCGGCGAGCTCGAATGCTTGGCGCGCGCTCGCGGAGAAGTCGACCGGGCAAAGCACGTGCTTGAAAGTTTGTGGCTCTCCGTCGGGGCGAACGACGAGCACCGAACACGGTGCGTGGCGAACGATCTTCTCCGCGACCGAGCCGATCAGAACGCGTGACAAGCCGGTACGGCCATGCGTGCCGATCACGACGAGTTGATAGGTCGGATCCTCGAGCAGCTTGACGACTTCGTGCCATGGCACGCCGTTGAGCGCCTGCGCGCTGACCCGCTGCACGCCCAGGTCGGCTACTTCGTGAACGGCGGCTTCGAGCCCGCGCTTCGTGTCCTCGACGAGCTGATCGCGAACCATGACCGGGAACACGAAGTCGCCCTCGAAACCGATCGCGGGCAATTGCCACGCATGCGCGATGACCAGCTCCGCATCCGAGCGCTTCGCCAACCGTGCGGCAACGCGGAGCGCCTGCTGCGAGCACGGCGAGAAGTCGACCGCGCAGAGGATCTTGTTCGTGTTCATGGTCTGTGGTTCTGCAACGACGCTGCCAAGCCAACGCCGCGAACCGCGCACTCTTCTGCGAAGAATCCGCGGCCCTGCGTGCAGGGACGCAGGTCTTGCGCATTCGCACGCGGCAAGCTTGGCGCGACCAGCCGTCCAGCAACGGTCAGACTACAGGTCGACGGCGATCGCAACCGGTGGCTACGACGGTGCACGTACCACGCACGCACGCGGCGCGGGCGCTACAGGTCGACGGCAGCGGCGCACAGCGGATCTCCGGACACGGCTGCGCGGTGTCGAGGCAGCGATGCTCGACCTCGATGTACAGACCGTCGACCACCCACGCCGGCGCGGCTTCGAACGGTGGTGCCGGTGGGCATTCGGCGCAACAGGTCAGCTCGCTCGGCATGAGCGTGCAGTCCTCGTCGCGCACGCACTCGGCTGTCGGATCCGGCGGCGGTGGCTGCGCCGGTTGCTTCTCGCACGCGAAGAGCAGCCACGCAGCGATGGCGGTACGAGCGAGCATCGTCCACAGGTGCTGCAAGTGCGACGCCACGTGGCGCGAGATGCCGTCGCCACAGCGGTTCAAGACGCGCGCTCCTCCATGCTCGCGAGCACGCGCTCGAGCCGGGCGAGCGCGATGTCGTCGAGCCCACCGTCCGCGATGACATCGGGTGACTCCGGCGGCTCGTACGCGATGCCGATGCCGGGCAATGCGGGCGCATCGCCTGCGCGCGCGCGCGCGTAGAGTCCCTTGCTGTCGCGTTGCTCGCATTCTGCGAGCGGGGTCTGCACCCAGACCTCGACGAAGCGCGGAGCGAGTGCGCGTGCTGCATCGCGATACGCGCGGCGTGCCGCGGTCGCGGCGACCAACACGACGTGCCCCTGTCGCGCGAGCAAGTCGGCCAGTCGCGTGAGCGAGGCGTAGAAGGCGTCGCGATCGTGCTGCTCGTACGACGTCGCGCCGAGCACCTCGCGGAGCTCGTCGCTGTCGAGCAACACGGTCGAACGATCGACGCGATCGCGCAGTCGCCGCGCGAGCGTCGACTTCCCCGATGCCGGCAAGCCGGTGAACCACACGACGACGCCAGCCTCGTTCACAGAAACAGCTCCTCGGCGGCGCCTGGCTCGAGCACGCCGGCGTCGAGCGCGCGGCGCGCGAGCCCGAGCAGCGCCTCGCGGCCGCGTGTACCGAGCCGTGGATAGAAGCGCGGGTTGCAAACGACGAGCGCGCGCCATGCAAAGAACGGCGGAGAGACCGCGGTCAGCTGCGCGTCGGGACGCGCACGGAGATATTCCGCCCAGAACCGACGCCACAGTACGCCGAGCCCGCGTGGCCAGGCCGCCGGCGCGTCGAGCGCGAACAGAACGTAGTTGATCGAGAGCGCGGTGACGTCGTCGGCGGGCTCTCCGCAGGTACCGCGGCTCGCATCGAGCGCCGTGAACTGGTCGCCTTCGCACACGAGGTTGAACGGATGGAAGTCGCCGTGAATGCGCGCCAGGCGTTCCTCGTGCGCGCGGAGGCGCCAACGCCACTCGACGCAGCTGCTCTCGATCGCTCGCAACAACTCTGCGGGCGCACCGGGTACGTTCTCGGGGTAGCCATCGACGATGCCGAACACGCCCTCGCCGTGACCGACCAGATCGCGGATCGCGCGGCGGTAGCGCTGCGTGCCCTCCATCGGCACGTGCAGGCGCGCGAGGTATCGCGCGAGGGCCGCGGCGCGCTCGACATCGGCGGTGCTCGCGGTGCCGTCTTGTGCGATCCGGCGCAGATCCTCGGCGTACATCGTTCCGCGCGCGTACGTCGTGATGAGGTACAGCTCGCCGCCGCCGATCGACACCAACGTGCCGTCCTCGCGAATCGCTCCGACGTCGATCGCGCGGACGTGATCGGGAATGTGCCCGAAGTCGTCGAACGCGAGCAGCTGGTTCGCCGCGCGATCGGCGCGCCGATCGTGGCCGAACTCGTCGCTGCCGGCGACGCGCCACACGAGCTCGACGCGATCACGCGGGCCTTCGAGCACGATGCGCACCGGCAGCCCGTAGCCCGCCGCCTTGGACGTCGCGCCCGCGGTGGCGCCGGTATCAGGGCCGAGCGGCTCGATCGCGCCGATGCGGTGCTCGGGATAGAGCCGAGCGAGGTGGGCGCGCAGGCCAGGGACGATCGATGTACGAGATGCCACGATGCGCTCCGTTGCATCGCGCGTGCCCCGCGAGCGGGCTCTACGGCGCGACCGCTGGAGCGCGCACGACATGCGCCGATTGCGTAGAGCGCACGCGACGTTCTCTTCGGGTGGTGCGTCTAGCGCCACGGTGTCGTGGACGCACCGCTATGGCACGCGGCGCATGTCACCAGGATCTCGCCGTACACCTGCGCGCGTTCGGCGACGGTGTCGATCGATCGCCGCTGCCTCGCCTGATCGGCAAGCAGCTGCAGTCGTTTCGCAAGCCGGCTTCGGTCTGCATCGATCGCTGTGAACTGCAGCGGTGTCTGCGCGAGCACTTCGATGCCGTCGCGCCACGGCTCGTCGGCATTGCCGACCATGCCTTCCCACATGCGGTCGGCGGCCCAGCGATGCCGCGCCATC
>DATDCH010000260.1:0-2712 GCA_036524455.1 Kofleriaceae bacterium
CGAGGGGTTCGGCGACAAGACCGTGCGCCAGCACGCTACGAACTTCTTCGAGGAGGGCCTGCACGTGCCGTGGGTGATCGCGGGACCCGGTGTCGCAGCGCGCAAGCTCGCCGTCGCGGTCAGCCTCGCCGATCTCGCACCCACGCTGCTCGCACTGCTCGGCGTGCAGCTCACGCCGCAGGCGCTCGCAGCGACGCCGGCGCGGAGCGTACTCGATGCTGCGCCGGGCCGCGTGCTGCCGTTCGGCTGCTGGCACGACGGCCGCTGCCAGGGGTTCGTGCAGGACCACGCAAAGATCGTGCACGTGCCCGATACCGGCGAAGCGTTCGCATACGACCTCGCCGCCGATCCCGAGGAGCGATCGCCCCGCGCGCTGACGCGCGGGCAGCGCGCGACGCTCGACACGGTCGAGCGCACGATCGCCGCGCATCGTGCCGCGCGCTGGCTGCTCCGCCGCGACCACGTCGATTGGTATCCGCAGTGGGACTGCGCGCAAGACAAGCTGTGCACGCCGCGTTAGCGCTGGCGAGCGAGCTCGGCGCGCGCGAGATCGAGGTTGTAGCGATTGACCGGCTTGTGCGGCTCGAGCGCGTACGCGGCCTCGAACGCGACGACCGCTTCCTCGTACAGCTTCGCGGCGAGCGCGACCTTGCCGTGCGCGCGGTGACCCGCGGCGTAGCTCGGCGTGCCGCGCGACACCAGGCGCGACCAGTGCAGCGCCTCGTCGAGCTTGCCGTCATCGAGGAGCAGCAGTGCGACGTTCGCCATCGCGCGCGGCTCGCCGAGTAGCGCCGCTTGCCGCATCAGCTCGACGCCCGTCGAACGCTGGCCGAGCTCGAGCACGAGCAGCGCCTTGCGCAACAGCAGCCGCGGCGACCGGTTGTGCTTGAGACCGCGCATGACCATCTCGATCGATGCGTCGCGCTTGCCGGCGTCCCACAGCGCCTCGGCGTAGAAGCTCCACGCGCTGCCGTCGTTGCGATTCGATTCGACGGCACGCCGCCACAGCGTGAGCGAGCTGCGCCAGTTCGACTGCGCGTCGAGTGCGCGCACCGCACTCGCGACGACCACGACGCTGACCAGCAGCGCGCGCAGCCGGCTCTTCGGTAACCGCAGCAGCAACCCTGCGATCGCGAGCGAGCTGCCGAGCGTCGGAATCAGCATGTACCGATCGGCGACGAACACCATCTGTAACGACAGGATCAGGTGACTGACCGGTAACCAGCCGAACAACCAGACTACGGCCGCCGCGCGCAACGCCGTCGGTGGCGCCCAGCGCCGGTAGCGAACCAGCGCTGCGATCACGACCGCGAGACCGAGCGCACCGACGATGATGTCGAGCGTCGACGGGCCAAGGCTCGAGATCGGATACGACACCGCGTTGCGCTCGAGCAGCGCCGCACTGCGCAGGTAGAAGCCGTGCGTACCGAGCACGGTGTCGATGCGACCTGCCGGCGTGCGGCTGTCGAGACCAACTACGCCGGAGTCGGTCGCGAGCGCCAGCACGGGCAGATACGCGAGCACGCCCGCGATGCCGATCGCGGCGATGCCGGCGAGGCTGCGCCGCCAGCTGACGCGGCCGTCCGGCAGCGCGAGCTCGAGCCCGACGATCGCGGCGATCGCGAACGCGGCGATCGCTTTGCTCCACACTGCGAGCGGTGCCGCGATCACCGCGAGCGCGAGCCAGCGCATGCTCGCGCCACCGCGAAACTTCGCGTAGCCAAGCACGCACGCGCCCGCGAACATCACGCCGAGCACGCCCTTGCGCTCGGCAATCCACGCGACGGACTCGGCGTGGCTCGGGTGGACCGCCCATAGCAGCATCGCGAGCCCGGCGAGGGTGCGATCGATACCGAACGCTGCGAGCGCGTAGAACCACACCACGATCGCCGCGACGTAGCAGACGAGGCTCGTCAGATGAAACCCGCCGTACCAATCGCCCCACATCGCGAAGTCCGCCATGATCGACAGGTCGCGAACCGGTAGGTACTCTGGCGACAGCGTGAGCCGGCGCGGCGAATCGAGATCGAAGAAGATCGTGTGTAGCGTCGACCACGACGGGCGCTGGAGCAGCCAGTTGTCGGCGACGAGCCACGGATCGTCGTAGTTGACGAGCCCACGGCCGAGCGTCGCGGCGTAGATCGCAACGGTTGCAACGACCGCGATCACGACGAACGTCAGGCCGGGGTCGCGGCGTGCGCGATCGAGTAGCGTCATGGCGCTTGCGGCCCAAGCGCTCGCGCCATGTCGAGCGCGTACGTGTAATCCTCGCGGTTGCCGGTGGCGGCGAGTGCCTTCGCGATGATCGCCCAGGTGCGAGCGTACTCGCTGTGCACGTACGTCGAGTACAGCTCGGGGTCGGCGGTCGGGATCGGATAGCCGAACTGGAACTTCTCGAACAGCGCCTTGTTGATCGCGAACACCTCGCCGATCGGAGGCAACGCGCTACCGCGCGGCAACACGCGAAACAAGATCCCGTGCGGATAGGTCGGCAGCTCGCGCACGACGCCGCCGATCTGGCCGTCGACGAACACGGCGTGCCCGCGCTCGAGCGCCTGCTCTGCAAACGCAACGCTCGCCGGTGATGACAGCCGGCGCGGATCGATCGCGACGCCGATTCGCTCTTCGACCCGCGTACGATAATCGTCGAGCGACATCAGCGTCCACGAGATCACGATGACGTCGCGCCGCTCGCCGAGCGCGTCTTGCACG
>DATDCH010000261.1:0-9762 GCA_036524455.1 Kofleriaceae bacterium
CATCTACGGCTACAGCATGGGCGGCGGCGTCGCGACGCAGCTCGCGATTCGTCACCCGGCCGTCGTGCGCAAGCTCGTGATCGCCGGCGCGTCGCTGACCAAGGAGGGTGCGCAACCCGGTACGCTCGACATGGTCAAGACGATGAAGCCCGAGATGATGGAGGGCTCGCCGTTTCACGACGCCTACAAGAAGACGAGCCCGCATCCGGAGAAGTTCCGCACGCTCGTCAAGAAGATCACGAACCTCGACACGCTCGATGGCTTCAAGGTCGAAGACATCCGCAAGATCAAGGCGCCGGTGCTGTTCCTGATCGGCGACGCTGACTTCGCGACGGTCGAGCACGGTGCGGCGATGCTCCGCCTGTTCGGTGGCGGCGCGTTCGGCGACACCGGAGCCCCGCGCGTGAAGTCGCAGCTCGCCATCCTGCCCGGCACCTCGCACCTCGACCTCATCAATCGCGCCGAGTGGATCGCGCAGCTGGTCAAGCCGTTCATCGATGCCGAGTGATCAACCGCCGCGCACGCGGGCCGCAGGACCGGAGCGAACCTCCGGTGCTGCGGCCTGCTCGCGTTTCTGAAGCGGTGCATTCGCTGTGGGCCACGCAAAAATTACGTTGCATCACGCTGCGTCACAGCTGACTGAGTCATCGCGGTATCGCCGTGGGCGAGCGCGCGTTAGTCGAAGATCGAAGGCCATCGGGGGATGGGCGGAGGCTGCGTGTTACCAAGACCGCCGTGAGGATCTGGACGCTAGCCCTACTCGGTGTGCTCGCGTGTGGCGAGTCGGACCCGCCGGCGCATACGCCGGATGCAGCGGCGTCCGTCGATGCTGCGGTCGATGCGAACAACGCGCCTCTCGGCGACATCCTCGACGAGCTGCGCATGATCCCTGGCCTCACGGTCGAAGAAGCCGACACGATGCTCGCCGGCTACCGCTTCTTCATCATGCAGTACGAGCAGCCGGTCGATCATCACGATGCGGCGGGCGCGAAGTTTCAGCAGCGCATGACGCTGCTCCACCGCGACTACACGGCGCCGGTCGTCGCGCACAACAGCGGCTACTACGTATCGACGCGCGGCAACCGCTCGCAGATCTCGATCCTCACCGACGCGAACCAGCTGTCGATGGAGCATCGCTACTTCTCGCCATCGCGTCCGGATCCGGCCGACTGGACGAAGCTCACCATCGAGCAAGCGGCGACCGATCAGCACCGCATCACGCAGGCACTCAAGGCGCGGATCTATCGCGACAGCAAGTGGCTGACCACGGGCGCGAGCAAGGGCGGCATGACGTCGCTGTTCCATCGCCGGTTCTTCCCCGACGATGTCGATGCGACCGTCGCGTACGTCGCGCCGATCGACTACCCCGCCGACGCGATCCAGTCGCCGACGAATCGCTACATCGTGTTCCTCGACAACGTCGGCACCGATGCGACGTGCCGCCAGAAGCTCAAGGACTTCCAGAACGTCGCACTCGCGCGCCGCGAGGCGATGAAGACGAGGATGCGCTCGCTCGCGACGTTCACCGGAATCCTCGGCGAAGACCGCGCGCTCGAGTTTGCGGTCGAGGAGCTGCCGTTCATCTTCTGGCAGTACGGCGGTCAGTCACGCTGCACGACGATCCCGAGCAGCACGGCGACCGATGCCGCCGTGTTCAAGTTCCTCAACGACACGTCGAGCGTCGCGTCGTACGGCGACGCTGACGTTCTCGACTTCTTGCCCTACTACCATCAGAGCGCGACGCAGCTCGGCTATCCGATCAGCGACGAGAGCTACCTTGTCGGCCTGATGTATCCGAACCAGGACACGGCACGCGCGTACATCCCGGCGAACATTCCGACCCACGCGTACGACGAAGGCGCCGCGATGACCGACGTGCAGAGTTGGATCGCATCGAGCGGCACGCGCATCATGCTCATCTATGGTCAGAACGATCCGTGGACCGCAGGTGCCGCCGACATCGGCAATGCGACGGACTCGTTCAAGTTCATCGCGCCGAGCGGCAACCACGGCTCGTCGATCACGACGCTGAACAGCCAGGACGAGACGATGGCCACGGCGACGGTGATGCGTTGGATGGGACTCGCCACCGCAAAGGCGAACGTCAGCGGCCGGCTCCGCACCGGCGAGCGCACGCTCGAACAAGACGAGCTCGCGCTGCGCCGCCGGCTCTAGCCCGCGAGCGGCTTGCAGAAGCGCTCGTGTGCTGCGGGCGAGCGCAGGATCTCGGCGACGTAGTAGGTCACGAATTCGGCGATGCGCGCTTCGTCGCCGGGCCTGATGAACGCGGCTGCATCGCGCGCCCAGCCCTGCGCGCACTCGTTCACGTTGCGCGGCGATGCCGCGCAATCGAGCAGCGCATCGAACGCGGCTCGCCATGACTCGAACGCGCGCCGATCCATCGGCTCGCCGTGTCCAGGGATGAGCCGCTCGAACGCGGTCGTGTTGATCTCGCCGAGCGCCTTGCGCCAGCCCTCCGGGCACGCCGTGTCGAAGAACGGCACCGCAGCCACGACGAGGTCGCCGGCGATTACGGTCTTGGTTGCGTCGTCGTAGATCCACAGATCCGCTTCGGTCGCCGCGAACGGCGCGACCCGCAACTCGAGCGTGCGTCCTGCGATGTCGACCCTGCCCGATGCGGTGATCGGCCGGCTCGCCCGCAAGTTCGCTGGATCGTCGATCGCGGCCCGGCCGAGCTTGATGTCTTCGAGCTGCTGCGGCGATGCCTTGCCACTCGCAAACACCTCGTCGGTCTTCGCGCGGTTCTGCGGAAAGAAGCCGACGAGCGCGCCTTCGATCGCCTTCGTCGTGATCAGCTCGGCGTGCGGATACACCGCGCGTAGCTCGGCGTTGCCGCCGGAGTGATCGAGGTGCCAATGCGTGTTGATGATCGCCGCGATCGGTTTGCCGACCTTGCGCGCGTGCGCGAGCAGCTTGCCCTGATGCTCGAGGTGACGGCCGGTGTCCACGACGATAAGACCCTTGGGTGCGTCGAGGACGATGCTATTGCCGTCCGGACCGCGACCCGGATCGAACGTGCCTGGAATCACGGTTGCCGCGAGGTCGAACGGCGCCGGCTTCGGTGTCGTCGTGCGTGTGCCGCCGCACGCGGCGAGCGAGCCGACGGCGATTGCGACGAGCACACAGTAACTTTTCATGGCGGTCGGAGTTTGCCGGCTCGGTGGGCGAACAAGCGTGCGCCTTCCTCCGTCGTACTCGCAACCCCAATGCTGCGAATGGCGCTCGTCGTGCTCGTGACTGCGTGTGGAGGCTCGAAACCCGCCGAGCGTCCGAACGATCCATTCCTGATGTCGTGCGAGAAGCAGTGCGAGCGGCAGAGTGAATGGTACGTCGGCTGTTTGAGCGGGTGCCGCAGCCATCAGCGGTCGCCGCTGTTCGGCGATGCCGGGCTGTTCACGCTCGGCGATGCCGGCGCAGTCACGTGGTTCGGTGACGCATCGACAACGAGCTTCCAGAGCGAGCCGCCGCGCTGACCGCCGGCATAGAGCTCGTTGCGAAACACCGCGAGCGGCGCGGCACAGAACAGATCGGTCACCGCAAAAGGCGACTGCTTGTCATCGATGCGCGCGATCGGCGTCTTGTCGACGACGTCTCCGGTCACGCGCCATAGACCGCGTTCGGTAAGCAGTACGACCGTGTCGCGAAACCGCGCGATGTCGGCGGCGCGACCTGCGCCGGCTGGTAACGCAAGCGTCGTCCACGTGTCGCCGTCGGTCGTCGCGCGCACGACAACATCGCCGCTGTCCCATGCGAGCCAGTACAGCCGTGGCGGTGTCGCGTGCGTGTCGACCCACCAGCGCAGCGTGCCGGCCGCGCCCGTCGCGGTGACGCGCACGGGCTTGATGTGCTTGCGCTCCAGCGTGAGCCGGCCGGGCCGCGCTTCCGGCATGAACATGAGAAAGTCGTTCGGCTCGCGGCCGTCGTAGTCCTGGATGCCGGCGTAGAGCCGATCGCGAAACCGAACCAGGTACGTGAGGCGCCACACGCCGCTTTCGTACGGGAACGGATAGTCGACCTCGTAGAGCCAGCGCGCGCCGTCGGTGCTCGCGCGGTGGAGTGCGCCGGGCGAGGGACCGCGCCACGCGCGCTCGTCGGGTGGAACCGATCCGGTCGACGCGTAGAGGTTGCCGCGAAACCGGATCACGTCGAGCACGTGATACGCGCGCGGCAACACGCCAGCGCCGGCCTTGCCGTCGGGCTTGGTGAGATCGGGCGCGGTCGGCGGTTTCTTGCCCGGCGCACGCGGCGGCGCGAACGTGCCGTCGCGCGCAGATACGAACACGTAACCCTCGGTGCCGCGCTCGACGAGCTTGAGGCCGTTGTACGGCGGATCTGCGTCGGCGACGTAGAGCCGGCCATCGATCGCATGCACCCGCAAGAAGCCCTGACCTGCACCGCCGCCGCGCGTAGGCTCGCCGCGCCGATTCCAGTCGAACGCGACCGCGAACGGGCGTGCGGCATCGGGCGCGTAGCGCGTGATCGTCGCACCGTCGCTGCCGAGTGGCGAATTCGCGTGCGCCATGTACAGCGCGTCGCCGAGCGGCGTCAGATCGCAGACCCGCGCGAGCGCGAGCGGCGGCGTGCCGACCTTCTCGAACCGAGCGTGTTGCGGTGCTGCACCGGAACCGATGGCTTCGGGATCGTCGTCGCCGTCGCGATCGAGTTGCGGCGGCGCTGCATCGACGAGCACGGTCTCGGTTGCGGCATCGTTCGCGCGTGCATCGCGAACAGCAATCGCCGGCGCTTGCGGGGCTTGCGGCTGCGAGCAGGCGCCGATGCATGCGATCGCGCCGGCGAGCGCGTAGCGCATGTTCAGCTCCAACCAAATGCGCGTTCGTAGCTGCCGATCACTTCGACACTGCCGTTCGGGTTCTTGACCGCGAGCGAGAGCCGGCCGTCTTGCGACGCGATGATCGCGGCGGCCTCGCACTGCTGGCGCATGCAGAAGATCACACCGGCCGGGTGACGTGTGCCTTTGAACGTCGCCAGATCATCGACGTGCCTGCTCCCGGTGTACGGATCGGCGTGCTCGAACGTCTGCTGCGGTGCGCCGCCTTCGAGGACCTGCACGCCGAACGCGCGCAACCGGAGATCGGTGTCGAGCAGGACCGCGTTATCGATCGCAGTCAGCCGCGCAACGAGCTCGATCGCTTCGGCGAACGCGATCTGGGTTTCGTCTCGCACCGCTACGCGCCCGTCGAGGCCGCGCAGTCGTGAGCCGTAGAGCCGCTGCAGCCGATCGGGCGTCGCGACGTCGCTGATCACGTCTGCGTATCGCCGCGCGAGCACGTGCGCGCCGTCCGCGACGCCGTAGTGGATGCGCACGCCGGTTGGCTCATCGACGCTCGCCGGGATGATCAAGATCATGCCGCCGTGCTGATGGTCTAGCGCCCGCGCCGCAATGCGGGTGACGACTGCAGCGCGCAGGTCGACGCGAGCCGTCGGGTCTGCGCCTGCGACCCACGGCGCGAACGTCCTGGTCAGGATCTGCGACGGCGACATCACTTCGTGCTCGGGGCCGAGCAGATACGTTTCACCACGCGCGTACAGCGCGCGCGCCGCGCCGGCGTAATCGACCCGCACCACGCCGGAGCCGAGCGCGCGAATGATCAGCGGCTGGAGCGTCGTCGCGTTCTGTTCGAGCAGCGCCCACGCGACGAGCTCGCCGCCGTCGCGGCGGACCGCGATCGACGTCGCTTCGCGACGCGTCGCCGGGGCGAGCCTTGCGAGGTGGCCCGGTGTCGCGGGCAACGGCGGTGTGATCGCGACGACCGACAGGCAACTGCCGGGCACGGGCTGCCACGCAACGCCGAACTCGGCGTGGCGCGCTTCTTCCTCGTAGAGGCTCGACGAGCGAGATCAGCTCGTCTTGGCTTGGTAGCGGCAGCTCCACCTGCGCGATGCGAGGTAGAAGCGCGGCGACTTGAGCGGCGAAGTCGCGTGGTGACTCGCGGCGTTCGTGCTTCACGATGATTACGCGGCGGGTACGGCCGCGAGATCGGGCGCGGCGGCGACCTTGCCCCAACGCGTCGGGCCGGCACGGCGCTCGACTTCCGCGCGCAGCGCCGGCGACAGGCCGAGTGCGAACGCGGTCTCGGCGACGAGGAACAGCGGCCCATCGAGCAGACCCTTCAGGTCGTCGAGGAACGCCGGCTTTCGGCCCTCGAAGTAGTGGCCGAGGAACTGCAGCGCCCAGCCGCCGACGAACAAGCTCGCGGCAGCCCCGGCCCACAGCGGCATCGGCAGCGCGGCGATGCCGGTGCCGATCGCGCACGTCGCGCCGAGCACCGCGCCCATCGCGGCGCCGTACGTCGGATCGAGCGCGCGGTAGTAGCGCGTGGCGAGACCGGTCGCGCCCACTGCAGCGTTGATCGGACCGATGCCGATGCGCGCGAGCGTTGCCTGTGTGCCGACGAGGATCATCGGAATGCCGACGAAATGCGTCGCGATGTTGCGCTTGTCGCGATGGTATTCCGCGTAGGAAGCGAGACGGTCGACGAGCGATTTCATGCGTCGAGCTTACTACGTACGCGCCGGAGCGAGCGCTCAGAGTTGCGTGGCGGTGTTAGTGAGCCATCTACGCACCCGATTGTTACTCGCAGCCGACGTCGGCCGACAGTTTCTCGGGCTGGGCCGTGCCGTCGACAGTCGCGACGACGCGCGTGCGAAACCGACGGCCGTTCGCGAGGCCACAGCTCGACACGTTCTGGACCTGGAAGTCTTTGACCCCCGACATGCTCGACATCATGCACATGATGTCGACGTACGAGCCGCTCGGATTCCACTGCACGCACACGTTGAGCGCGAGGCTGGCGTTCGCATCGCACTGCATGCTGCCGACGCCCGTGATGGTGCGGTTCGCCGGGTTTGGCGTCGCGGTCGCGTTCACGGTGCAGGTGGCACTGCCGCCCCCGCCGCCTGCATCGACGCCCGCGCCACCGCCATCGTCGCCGCCGCATGCCGCGACCGCCAACATCAATAAAGCTCGTATGCTCATCGCAAATCCTTTCGGTTTGCTACTACGTGGCGTTCGCGTGCAACCCTTCGCAGTGGTCGAACCTCTATTGTGTAGGCACCTGCTATGCGCTCGCTGATCCTTGCCATCGTGGCCGCGTGCTCCGGCGCGCCGAAAATCGTTCCGGCTCCCGCTCCACTTCCCGCACCCGCACCCGCGGCCGCGCCGCAGCCGACCGGGCCGTTTGCCGAACAGAACCTCGGGTTCGAACAGCTCGATGGTACGAGGCCGAAGGCCTGGGAGTCGCGCTCGGGTGTGCATGCCGCGGTCACCGACCAGAAGCATGGCGGGGCGCGTTCGCTGCGCCTCGAGGTGACCGGCGGCGAAGGCCACGCCGCCAGCACGAGCTTCGACGCGAAGCCGTATCTCGGCAAGCGCGTGCGCGTGCACGGCTACATCAAGACGCAGGGTGCCGGGAGCGCCGCGATCTGGTTGCGTGCGGATCGCGGCGACGCCCCGCTTGGGTTCGAGGGCATGGAGGATCGCCGCGTCACTGGCACGGCCGAGTGGACGCAGGCCACTGTCGAGCTCGACATTCCGCTGGAGGCCGAGCGCATCGTCATCGGCGGGATGGTGGGCGAGAAGGGCATCGCGTGGTTCGATGACCTGTCGATCGAAGTCGACACGATCAAACCGCCGGCACAGATCGTCGTCGAAGGCACGGTGGTCGACTTCGCCGGTGTGCCCGTCGCCGATGCGTACGTCACTCTGATCGATTCACGTCGCGACATCGCAAAGCACGTGCGCAGCGATGGCATGGGCCGGTTTCGGTTCATGATGCTCGAGGGCACGTACGGATTCTCGGCGCATCACGCGAACGCGGTCGGCGGCTTCGTCGCGCGGCACAAGCTCGCAGCGTCGACGAACGATCTCGAGATCAAGCTCGGTGAGACCGGTGGAGTCACGGTGAAGGGCAGGGTCAAAGGCAAGCTCGCGCCAAATACGGTCGTGCAGGCGTCGCTCTCGGAGCACGACGCGGGCCTGTTCGCGATTCCGGTCGCGGCTAATGGCACGTTCGAAGCGGTCTTGCCACGCGGCGACCAATACCTCGTCAGCGTGATCGGCGGCCGGGCGAGCGGCCGGTTCGATCGCAAGGGCGATCGCGTCGAAGCCGTGCTCGATAACGTCGACAAGACAACGCGCGCGCGACCGAGCAAGAAATAATCGCGCGTCGAAAAAACGTGCGACTGCGACGCGGTGCGACGCCTGCGACGTACTCGGTTCGCGCGCGCGATCACGGTAACGTCGACGCGATGTCGAGCTCTCGTCGTGGTCTCACTCGTCGTGATCTCCTGCGCAGCGCCGCCGCCGCGGCCGCGCTCGCCGCGTGTGACACCGGTACGCGCGCACCGCGTGCCGCGTCGTCGCAACCGCAAGCGCGCCCGCAGCCGAAACGGATCTTGATCCTCGGCGGCACCGGCTTTCTCGGTCCGAAGACGATCGATGCGGCGCTCGCTCGTGGCCACTCGATCACGATCTTCAATCGCGGCAAGCGCGAGAAGATCCAACCGCTCACGCAGCCGGTCGAGCACCTGTACGGCAATCGCGATCCGCGGCTACCTGCCGACGAGACAAACCCCGAGGGCAGCCCGGTCGGGCTCGCGCAGCTCCAGGGCAAGACGTGGGACGTGGTGATCGACAACTCCGGCTACTTCCCGCGCCACGTCGAAGCGTCGGCGAAGCTGCTCGCGGGCAGCGCCAAGCACTACATCTACATCTCGAGCATCTCGGCGTACGCGGAGAATCCGGCGGCGGGCGGCGACGAGAGCACGAAGCTCGCCGAGCTGACCGATCCGACGGTCGAGAAGATGGGGGACGCGTTCGAGAACTACGGCGGCCTCAAGGTGTTGTGCGAGCGCGCGGCCGCCGCCGCGTTCGGTGCCGAGCGAGCCGCGATCGTGCGGCCGGGCTACATCATCGGTCCCGGCGATCCGACCGACCGATTCACGTACTGGCCGTCGCGGATCGGCGGCGGTGGCGAAGTGCTCGCACCGGGCTCGCCAGACGATCCACTGCAATGGATCGACGTGCGCGATCTCGCCGAGTGGCTCGTCAAGCTCGCCGAGGACGGCACGGCCGGCACGTTCAATGCCGTCGCACCGACGGGACGCTGGGGCACGGTGCTCGACACGTGCGTTGCCGCGTCGGGCAACAAAGCGAAGCTGACCTGGGTACCGACCGCGTGGCTGGCGAAGAACGGCATGGCCGGCGAGGACTCGTTCCCGATCTGGGTGCCGCCCGTCGACAAGTTCGCCGGCTTTCACCGCTGGAAGAACGAACGCGCGCGCAAGGCCGGCCTCGCATTCCGCCCGATCGACGACACCGTCAAAGCGTTGCTCGCATGGTTGCCGACGGAGCTCGAGCGCCGCGCGAAGGTGACGCGCGAGCTCGCCGAGAAAGCGAAGGCGAAGGGCGACCCACCGCCGAAGCTGGCCGATCCGACGGTGCTGCGTGCCGGACCGACGCGAGCGAGGGAGGCCGAGCTGCTCGCCGCGTATCACGCGAACAAGGCCGAGCGACCGGCGTAGCCCGTTAGCTCGCATCGCTCGTCATCCCCGCGGTGAACCGGCCGAACATCACCGCGAACTCCGCGCGGTCCGCAGCGCTCCATCGATCGAGCGCGAGCGTGATGCGTGCCCGGGTCAGCTCGCTGCCGCGTCGCTGCAGTGCAGCACCGGTCGCCGTGATCTCGACGACGACCTTGCGTGCATCTCCTGGCTCCGCGC
>DATDCH010000262.1:0-4204 GCA_036524455.1 Kofleriaceae bacterium
GTTTGCAGCAACGCCAGCGTTCGCAGGTAAAGGTGGCAGCAACGGCAAAATCGTTGCGGCCGTGAACAGTGGCTCGGTCGACGCGATCGTCGCGGAGGTCGAGCGCGCAGAGGGCCTCGTGTGCCCCGACTGCATGACCACGATGGTCTCGCTCCTCGACGACGACCGGTTCGCCGTGCGCGAAGTTGCCGCATGGTGGATCGCGAAGCGGCCGGGCGCGAAGAACAAGCTCGCGACGCAGTTCAAAGCGGAGCTAGCGACAGCGGACTCGATCAACGTGCGCAACGCAGCCGACTTCCTCGGCCGCGTGCGCCAGTTCGATGCGCTGCCGCAGTTCCGCACTGCGATCGCGCGCACCGACCTGTCGGCGGAAGCGAAAGTCGCGATCGTCCGCGCGGTCGGCTACATGGCGCACATCGACGGCAACAGCGTACTGCTCACCGCGCTGAACGACGGCGAAGCGAGCGTGCGTGCTGCAGCGGTCGGCGCATGGCGCGAGCTGCTCGGTCAGGTCGACGTCAAGCCGCTCGTCCCGCGGCTCTCTGACTCGGATGCCAAGGTGCGCGCCGCCGCGGCCAACGTGATCGGTGTCTATCGGGAGGCGAGTGCACGCGTCACGCTCGAGCAGCTCGTCACGACGGACGCAGATCCGTTCGTGCGCCGCAATTCGGCGTGGGCACTCGGCCGCATCGGCTCAACGGAGTCCGCGGCCGCGCTGCGCACAGCCTCCAATGACAAGTCGGGAATCGTCCGAGGCTTCGCATCTGCGGCCCTCGCTTCGTTGAAGTAGCGCACGTAGCAAATCGATAGTGATCCGAAGTGAGCCACGTCGCGCAACGACGTGGCTCACTTGCGATAGGATTCAACAATGGACTTTCAAAGGGGCGTCCTCCTCGGAGTAGCTGCGCTCTGCGCGTGCGGTGATTCGCCGCCCGGGCGAACGTTCTACGAGCGCAACATCGAGCCGATCCTCGAGCAGAAGTGCGCCGGCAATACGTCGGGCTGCCACTCGACCAACGCCGGCGATCCGTATGCGTTCGCCGCCGGTAACTTTGACGTCACGACGTTCGAGAACGTGCAGAAGCGCCGCGATCTGCTGACGCGCTTTGGCCCGTACCAGCAGCCGCTGCTGCTGATCAAGTCGGTCGCGCCGGCGACGCCGAACCCGATGGATCCGAACAAGCTGTCCGTGCAGTACCGCGACAAGTTCCTGCCGCTCGACGTCCTGCACGCGGGCGGATCGATCATCGACGTGTCGTCGGATGCCTACTTCACCTTGCAGACGTGGCTCGAGAACGGCGCAACGGCGAACGGCCTCAAGCCGCCGAACCCCGCGCAGCAAGGCAACGGCTCGTGCTCGACCGCGCTGCCCGCCGGCTTCAACGCGGCGACGTACACGGGCAACGCGAACTTCGGCAAGTTCAAATCCGACATCCAGCCCGTGCTCGTCGACAAAGGCTGCACGTCGTCGAACTGTCACGGCGCGCCGCAATCGGACTTCTACATCACGTGCGGCGACAACGACGAGCAGATCGCGTTCAACTTCAGTCAGGCGTGGTCGTTCGTGAACAACCCCGTCGACGATTCGCAGCTGCTGCGTGTACCGCTCGCGGTCGCCGCAGGCGGTCGCGGTCACACGGGCGGCGATCAGTTCGCAGACGCCGACGACGATGACTACAAGACGCTGCGCGATTGGGCGCAAGCGGTCGGCAAGCTCGACTTCGCCGACACGCCGACCAAGACGTTCTTCGAAGATCACGTGCAACCGGTGCTCGTGCAGCGCGGCTGCCTGTTCGAAGCCTGCCACTCGCCGGCGGCAACGAACGACTTCAAGGCGCGTTCCGGCACGCAGGGCTTCTTCTCCGCGATCGCGCTCGAGAAGAACTACGACCTGCTCAAGAAGGAATTCTTGGCGCTCGAGTTCCCCGATGCACGTCGTGGCCGCGCCGTCGCGAAGGGCTTGCTCGTCGACGATTACCGCGTCCCCGTCACGCAGGTCGGCGGCACCGCGCATCGCGGCGGCGCCGTGCTCGAAACGCCGGGCGCGACGAACGGCTCCGACCCTGCCGGCTGCCCGGCGTGGAGCGGCAACACGCCGCCCGCAAACGTCACCGCGTTCTGCGTCGTCCAGGAATGGATCACGCGCGAGCGCCTCGCGCTCGGCGGCGAGGTCACGTCGATGGGCATGGGCAGCACGATCGATCTCGTCTACGTCGACCGGCCCGCCGGCCAGATGGCCGACCGCCTCCAGTTCGACACGTTCCAAGGCAACTCGGATCTGAAGAGCGTCACCGCCACGTTCGGCGGAGCGTTCGGCGCGAACCTCAGCGTCACCGGCACCGCGGCCTCGCTGCTCGGCGGCTGCAGCGGTCTCTCGCCCGGCGCGGTTGATGTCTCCGGCCCCGACGTCGCAAACGACGGCGATCGCGTCGCGTTCGCCGCGCGGCCATCCGCCTCCGCACCGCTCTCGGTCTACGTCGTGAGTCTGGGAAGCGGCACGTGCACGCAGGTCACGCCGCCGTCGGGCATGGTGCACAACTTCGATCCCGCGTGGTCGCCCGACGGCCGCTACATCGTGTTCGCGTCTACGCGCACCGGCGGCACGTCGAAGAAGCGCAACCTGCCGCAATCGGATCTGTTCCGCGTCGAGGTCAACGCATCGGGTGCACCGGTCGGTCAGCCGGAGCAGATGACGTTCCTGTCGTCGTCGGAGATCAATCCGCAGTTCATGCGCGAAGGCCGCGTGACGATGACCACCGAAAAGGTCGGCGGCACCGACTTCTACCAGCTCAGCGGCCGCCGCATTAACTGGGACCTCACCGACTATCACCCACTGCTCGCGCAGCGCGCGCAGTCGCCGTTCATCAGCCTCACCGACCTCGCCACGCTGTACCCGTCGGTCGGCTTCGCCTCGGCGACCGACATCCGCGAGAGCGTCGACGGCAACTTCCTACTCATCCTCACCGACGTCGGAATGGACGGCCGCCCGGTCCTGCCCGGCGGCGGTGGCGCGCTCGCGATGTTCAACCGCAGCATCGGTCCGTTCGAGCAAGATCGGTTCGACCCCGGCTACCTGCCCTCGATGCGCATCATCGACGGTGGCACCGCGACGGGCCGCATGGGCTCGGCCGGTTCCTATCGCTCACCATTCCCGCTGCCCGACGGTCAGATCATGGCGTCGTTCGCGCCGAGCGCGACCGGTCTCGCGTGGCGCCTGGTCGCCGTCAACCCGCGCACCGGCGCGCAATCGCTGCTCGAAGCCCCGGCCGGCGGTCGCGCGATCGTCGACGCCGTGCTCGCGTACAAGTATCCGGCGCGCACGCTCTACAACAATCGGCGCCAGCTCGTGTTCGGTGGCTACGCCGATCAAAGCGATCCATCGCACGCCGTGGTCCACTTCCCCGACGCGCCGATGGCGTTCACGCTGCTCACCGGCAACCTGCGCCGTGGCCGTCCCGTCGACGAATTCCGCGCCGCGAGCGAGATCGTCGTCAAGGACGCAGGAGGCGGCGAAATCGGCCGCGCATCGCTCGCCGACGACGGCTCGGTCAAGATCCGCGTGCCCGCCGGCAAGCCCGTGTTCCTGGGGCTCGCCGACGGCGGCACCATGGTCATCGAGATGACCGAGGAGCACCAGTTCGGCCCCGGCGAACGGATCTCGCTCGGCATCCGCGAACGGATCACGAACGCAGCCGGCGACGAAGTGCGGCTGTTCGACGCCGTGTGCGCGGGCTGTCACGGCTCGGTGAGCGGCAGCGAGCTCGACGTCACCGTGTCACCCGATGCGCTCACCGGCGCATCCGCGTCGTCGAGCGCGAACGCGACGCCGCGCGACATCGGGCCGTAGCGTCGCGAGCGCGAATCGATCGGATTTACGTCGGATTTGTCGGATTCGCGCGCGCCGACGGAGTCCGGTATCCTTGGGCCATGAGCTCGGAAGAGGCAGAGGCACTCGCTGCGCGGGTTCTCGCACTGCGAGACCGCGTTGCGCCGTTGCTGCCCGACATGGATCCGGGCGACCTCCTCCTGATCCTCGAGTCTCTTCTCCGGCCGTTTGGCAGCGGTCGCCGCTTCCTGCTCAAGGAAATCCGACCCGGCGTGTATGTCGCCTGACGAGGCGTTCATCGTCTCACTTCTCCGGGCACTGAAGTCGAGCGGCCTCGAGGCCATCTTTGTTGGCAATGCGGCCGCCGCGCTCCAGGGA
>DATDCH010000263.1:0-28813 GCA_036524455.1 Kofleriaceae bacterium
GGCAAGGCCGGCGAATTCGAGGGGCGGCCCGCGATCATCGTGCGGTCGCGCGGCGCGAGTGCCGGGTTCTTGTCGTTCATCAAGAACCTGCGCTGGGAGCTGACGACGACGCTCGACCTCGAGACCGGCATGCCGATTCACGAGCTCGAGGAGAGCTGGCTCGAAGAGGACGGCGAGCCCGAGCACAATCGCAGCGAGCGCGGCTGGAGCGGGCAGGGCTACAACGTGCACGCAGCCGCCGGTGCGCTGCGCGGCTGGAAGTCGCGCGTCGGTCAGCGCGGCGAATTCGAAGTCACGATCGATCACTTCGATATCGCCGTGGGCGTATGGGACGCAGCGCGTGAGTTTCTCGCATCGGCGCAAAAGCCCGCCGTGCGTTACGACGGCATTGCGCTCGATAAGTACAGCTTCTCGGTGTGGATCTCCGACGACGAAGCGCGCGTGCCGCTGCTGCTCCGCACCGACACCAAGTTTGGCGCGGTCGTCATCGAGCTCGTACGTTACGACCCGCCTAACGAGCTTTGAACGCGCAGAACCCGACGCCCATCAGCGCGGCGCCGTCGACCTCGAGGCGGCCGGTCACGAACGCCCCGGTCTGATCGAGCTGGATCGCCTTGATGATCTTGCCGACTTCCTCGCGGCATTTCTCCGGTACATCATGCGCGGCTTTGTCGAGCTCGCGCGTGGCGTCGGCGACAAACTTCTTCGCCGCGGCCTCGTCGTTCGCTTCGACGCGGCCTTCGAACACGAGCTTCTCGCCGGTCTTGTAGAGCCACGCCGCGCCGGCTTTCGTCGACAGCACGTCGCGCGTCGTCTTCGGCACGAACCCGGCGACGAAGAACGCATCCTTCGGCGCGCGACCGAGCTCGCGCAACAGCTCCGCGCTCGGACCGACGCCGGGCAGCATCGCGCGGGAACGCCAGCCCGCGCTCGCGACGATGATCTCCTTGTCGGTGTGCGAGACGAGCTCGACGGCTTCGACGGGCAGCCAAGGAATCTTGTCGCGCTGCTTGTTCATCTCGGCCAGTTTCGGACCGATCTCGTCCTTCGTGATCGCGAGCCCTTCGCCTTTGGCGATCGCGAGC
Source organism: Kofleriaceae bacterium (assembly GCA_036524455.1). GTDB lineage: Bacteria > Myxococcota_A > Polyangia > Haliangiales > Haliangiaceae > JABFXX01. The sequence continues at coordinate 1,086 of DATDCH010000263.1, forward strand.
ACTTGTTTGTCGCCGTACGCGAGCACGCCCTTCATGTTGGGCTGCCCCGGCTCCGGCGGCGGCTGCACCATGATGACGAGCTCGGCATCCGACGGCACGTGCTGGAGCGGTGTGCCGAACACGTCGATCGTGCGCGGCATGCCGGCACCGATCAGCGAGAGCGGACCGCCGTGCGTGGTGGTGGGCTCGTAGCTCGTCGGCCACCACCACAGACCGTTGCGCCATACCGCTCGTGCGACGTCGAAGCGGCCGATCGCGATCATCGGTCCGATCACGATCAGCGCGACGCCGACGCAGCGCAGCCAGTAGCGGTCGCCCGCCGTCAGCGTGGTCTTCGGCGGCGTCTTGGCGGCGGCAAGCTTCTTCTTGCGGGAGCGTTCGCCGAGCAGCTGCCAGGTCACAGGGCCGAGCGGAAACGCCAGTACACCGACGGCCGCGGCGAGCCACAGGGGCAGGCCGCGGAACACGATGTACGACGAGGCCACCTCGAACATGACCGCGCCGACGAGCGTGGCCAGAACCCCAAACACGAAGCGTTGCCTGCGGTTCGACACGCGGTTTAGCCTAGCACCCCGATCCGCACCATTCCCGGAGAAATCTTGGACCGCATGCTGGGGTGGTGCGTCCAAGGGATGTGCGTTTTCTGGTGCCGCTGTTCGTAGTGATTTCCGCCGGAACGGCAACGGCGGGCTCACCTTACTACCTGGCCGAGGACGACCACGACATTCGCTGGCGCGACGACCGCGCGTTCTTCGAGTGGTCGACCTGGATCCGGCTCGGGTTCGGCGTCGAGCGCACACCGGTCGAGAACCAGAACCTGGCGCGCAGCTCCCAGCCGCCTTCTCAGCTGCACGACCAGACAGCGATGGGGGACGCAGCACTCGGCGCCGACGTCACGCTACCGATTCCGACCAGCAAAGTCCGGCTCGGGCCGTGGATCGAGCTGCGCCCTCAAGGCGTGTTTGGCGGTGCCGAGGTCTCGATCGCCGGCGACGACCTCGACATGTTCATGTACGACGGCGAGCGCGTCTACACGTTGCGCGCGGGGTCGAGCATGACGCACCTGACCGGCGCGTTTGCGTTCGGGTACCGCTGCCCGTGGAAGCTCTGGGGGCCGTACAGCTCGGCGACGCGCTACATGATCGGCGCGCGGCTCGTCGCGTCGGCGACGCGTTCGGTCGCTGACCCGAACGACTGGTCGATGTCGCTAGGCATCGAGTTCGAGCCGATCGGCGCGTTGCGCTACGTCGGTGCGATCAAGTCCTGGTACTAACGCGGTACGTTCGCGCGTCATGACCGACGCCTACCGAACCTCCGCATTCCTGTGTCCTGTCTGCGCGAACGTCGCCCTGCGCGAGTTCAGTGGCCGGCTCGTGTGCGACGAGTGCCAAGGGATGCAGTTATCCGCCGACGACTTCGCCGAGTCGATCCGCGAGATCGACGGCTCGAAGGATCAGCTCACGATCAGCGATCAGACGAAGGCCGGCAAAGCGTGTCCACAATGCAGCCAGCCGATGACGACGTGCTCGCTGACGTTCGGTTCGTTGGTAGTTGCCGACGGGCGGTTGATGCGATGCGCGAGCCACGGCGTGTGGATTCCGCGCGACACGATGACGGCGGCGTATGCGCGCGCGAGCCGGCGCGGTGGCTTTCGAGGATTGGGCGCCACCGCCAGCACCGCGGCCCAGCGATCCGGCGTTCGCAGCGGTACCGATGCCGCATCGGTGATCTCGAACATGCCGTCGGGGCACAGCGGGATGTCAGGCGCGATGGCGAGCATCGCAAAGGCGTTCGGTGCAGGCCCAGCATCGGGCGGCTTGGCGATCAGCAACTGGCAGCGCGTTCGGCCGCGCGCCCACACGCTGTTCGTGAGCGCGCACAAGGGTCTGCCGCTCGATTGTCCTGCGTGCAAGTCGCCACTCTCGTATCAGGGCGATCGCTGGGCGTGCACGCCATGTAGTGGTCTGTTCGTCGAGAACGACGCACTCGTCGCGATGGTACGCGAGATGGCGCTCGCACCCTGGGAGCTGCCGAAGAGCACGGGCAAGCCCGGCGATCGCGGATGTCCGATCTGCCACACACCGATGATCGTCGAGGTGCTCGAAGGCGCGACGATCGATCGCTGCGACGTCCACGGCGTGTGGTTCGACGAGCACGAGCTCGGGCAGGCGCTGCACCACGCCAGCGCACCCGGGCACGGGCTCGTCGCTTGGCTCAAACGGCTGTTCCGCTAGCGCGGATCGACGACGCGACCGACGAACAGGATCGCGCCGGTCGGCCGGTCGCGGATCATGAACAGGAACGGCTTGTCGACGACGAGCGTCGCCGGCAGCGGCGCGCTCGTGTCACCGACGATCACCGCCGTCGCGGCAGCCGCCTCGGTGCCCTTCTCGTCGATCGCGACGAAGCCCTTGTGGAGCACGTCGGTGATCACGAGGTTGCGCGTGCCGTCGATTCCCGAGAAGTCGGCGATACCGTCGGTGAACGCGTCGACCATGCCGAGGTTCATCAGCACCTCTTTGAGCCCGAGCGGCGCGTCGAACTTGAACTTCGGCAGCGTCAGGTCGAGCAGGAACGTCTGGATCGAATCCATGATCGCCTTGATGCGCGCACCGTCGAGGCTCGCTTCGAACGACTCGAGATCGTCGGGCACGATCACGACCATCGAGAGCTGGCCGCCGTCGTAGGGCAGCTCGGCGACTTTGTAGCCGTCGCCCTCCGCGTAGCCGCGCTCGTGAGATTGATGCAGCGTCGACACCGAGATGTTCGTGCCGTCGGCGAGCTTGAACGGACGATCCGCTGTCTCTTCTGCCTTGAACGGCTCGTCCCACGCCGCGCTGAAATAGATCGCGTTCGACAGCACGAGGCGCGTTGCGTCGGTGATCGAGCCCATCGGCAGCAGGTCTTTGATCTTGTCGTTCGTCTGCTCTTCGACCCAGCGATTGATCGTCTCGCGTGAGCCTTCTGGATCGGCGTTGAAGTCGAGCACGCGCATGCCGGCGCCGTAGTTGCGCGCGAGCGTGTCGAGGAACGGGCCTTCGAACGTCTTGTCCTTCTGGCCGAAGATCGCGTTCGCGGTCTTCAGGCGGAACGGGATGGTGTTGCCGCTCGCGTTGGCGGCGCGCGACGCGAGCTCGAGGTCCAGCTTGTTGAACGCGGCGTGGAGCTGCGTGCCGGGAACGTCGAAATGAAGCGCTGCGGCCATCTGCGTCGCCGTGTTCGTGTTCGCACCGGCGTACGTCATCGCCAGGGCGATCGAGATGCTGTGCGGCGACATGAACAGGTTGCCGGGCTTGTCCTTGACCTGCTTGTAGAGGTCGGCGGCGAACTCGGTGTTGCCATCGACGAGCGTCGCAAATTCGCCCGCGCTGACGTTCGGCTGGAGCTCGCGCTCGACGTCCGATTTGACTTCAGGAATCTCGGTCGTGCTGCTGTCGGTGCACGCGGCGAGAAGGGCTAATGAGAGGAGTCTCTTCATGCGGGCCACCGTCTTCAAGGCATGTGCCACGGCCGCAGCTCGCGATCGCGCGCACTTGCGTAGTGTACCGCTCAGATTTCCGAGAGCATCAGTGACTATTTACGAGGATCGATCCGACGTAATCGAGCGAGTACGCGCCACTCCGCGTGTTCGAGGCCGCGGTGGCAAACATTTCCACCTCGTATTCGCCCTCGGGTAGGTTGCACGTGATGGTCGTGCGCGTGCCTTTCGCGACGTTGCAGCGCACACCATCGGCATCGCGCGAGCTGCCGTCGCGATGCGCTTCGGCTACGACTTCGGCGCCGTGCGGGTTATCGAACACGATCGTCGCCGTGCCGTCGACCGTGATCTGCGAGCGCGTCGGCGCCACGAGCGACAGGCCGAGCTCGCCGATGCGCGGCGACAACATCGGCTGGCGCACGAAGTCACCGAGCGAGATCGGGCTTGGCAACAGCTGCCAGTTCGCGTCTTCGGGGAAGTGATTGAGCGCCATCAGCTTGGGCGGCACGAACAGATACGTCGTCTTGTTGGTGCCCTTCGTTGGGTCGTCCCACGTCGCATCGATCAGGTGCCACTGGCCGTCGAGCTTGACCGCGTTCCAGGCGTGGCCGACACCTTCGAGCGCCTCGCGCGAGCTCGTATCCCACGGATCGTCGCTGATCGTGATGCGGCGCCGCGAGTCGCGGATGTAACCCGTCACGTACGCGATCTCGACGCCAGCTGCTTTGCCTAGCGCGACCATGAGCCGCGCGTAGCCCTCGCACACGCCGGTGCGCGCCGCGAACACGGCCTCGGCGGTCTGCGCCGGCGTGTTCTCGTAGTCGCCGGCTTCGATCAGTTTCAACGCGTCGTAGTCGTAGTGCAGGCGATTGACGACGTAGTCGTGGATCGCTTTGACGAGCAGCTTCTTGTCGGGGATGCGCGCAGCGAGGTACGCGCCGACGCTCTCGATGGTGGCTTGCTCGCTGTCGGGCATGGCGGTGACGATCGGATCGAACGCGACGGGCAGTGGCCAACCCATCGGGTGCGTCGGTTGCTCGCCGGCCGCTGGCGCCGGCGTGTCCTCGACGGGCTTGATGTCCGTCGGCGCCTGATCGCTCTTGCCGTAGTGGTTGTCGACCACGGTGCGCTTGTCGAACCGGTCTGCGAAGTCGAGCAGCATACTGCGCACCGCCGACGCGATCGGGCCGTTGTAGCCGTCGAACATCCAGTCGCCGCGCACCGCGATCGCGCGGAACGACTCGTCCTTCGCTTTCCACATCATGCCGCCGAGAAACAGGCCGTTGATGATCAGCGTGCGCAGGACGAGGCGATCGATGCCGGTCAGGATCGCGGGCGACGTCCACTGCTTGCGCTTCTGCCGCCACACGTAAAACAGGTCCCAGCCGACCGGCAAGATCGGGAACAGCAGCAGGCCGACGAGCAGCGACAGCCACTGACTCGCGTTGTTGTAGGCGGCAAGTGACGACGCGAGCCAGAAGCCGAACAGCGGGGTCAGCACCATCGTGCTGATCCACACGACGCGCAGCACGCTCTTGCCGACCAGCAGTGCCACCGTACCGGCGCGAGATGCCATGGCTAGGTGGTAGCTATGATTCCGCGTACGCGCAAAGGGTTTCACGTAGGATGCCCGCGATGGCTCGCCTGGATCCCCACTCGTATTGCGATGACGCGCAAGCCCAGACCGAGTCGTTCGCGCTGACCGCGCGCGTTGACTTTGCGGCGCAGACCGTCGCTGCCGAGGTGACACTGACCTTTCGCGCGCCGGCGAGCGGCACGCTCGATCTCGACACGCGCGACCTGGCAATCGAGCGCGTCGAGGATGCGAGCGGGCGCGCGCTGCCGTTCGTGTTGCACGCGGCGGAGCCGATCCTTGGCAAACGGCTCGCGATCGAGATCGCCGCGCCGACGCCGTCGATCCGGATCACGTACAAGACAACGCCACAGGCATCGGCGCTGCAGTGGCTCGCACCCGCGCAGACGTCGGGCGGCAAGCACCCGTTTCTGTTCTCGCAGTGCCAGGCGATCCACGCGCGCTCGGTCGTGCCGCTGCAAGACACGCCGCGCCTGCGCGTGCGCTACACGGCCGAGCTGACATTTCCGCGCGAGCTGCACGCGGTGATGGCCGCCGCCGATCGCGGGCGACGTGACGACGGCGCGCTCGCAACGCATCGCTTCGAGATGCCGCAGCCGATTCCGCCGTACTTGTTCGCGTTCGCGATCGGTGACCTCGCCTCGCGTGATCTGTCGCCGCGCTGCCGGGTCTGGGCCGAGCCGAGCGTCGTCGACGCAGCGGCGTGGGAGTTCGCCGACGTCGAGGCGATGATTACCGCGGCCGAAGCGTTGTTCGGCCCGTACGACTGGGAGCGCTTCGACATCCTGACGATGCCGCCGTCGTTTCCGTACGGAGGCATGGAGAACCCGCGGCTCACGTTCTTGACGCCGACGGTGCTCGCCGGCGATCGCTCGCTGGTCTCGGTCGTCGCGCACGAGCTCGCGCACTCGTGGACCGGCAACCTCGTCACGAACGCGAACGCCGAGCACTTCTGGCTCAACGAAGGCTTCACGGTCTACGCGGAGCGGCGGATCGTCGAGGCACTTTCAGGTACCGACGTAGCGGCGCTCGAAGCTGCGCTCGGTCGCCGCGAGCTCGACGAGTCGCTCGCGCGGTTCAAGGATCGGCCTGCGCTGACGAAGCTGCGCACGCAGCTCGCCGGCATCGATCCCGACGAGGCGTACTCGCTCGTGCCCTACGAGAAGGGCTACTTGCTGCTGTGCGAGCTCGAAGCCGCGGTCGGTCGCGATGCGTTCGCGCGCTGGCTCAAGAGCTATCTCACCGCGTTTCGGTTCGGCGCGATCACGACCGACGACTTCGAAGCGCACATCGAAGCGGCACTGCCGGGTGCGCTCGCGAAGGTCAACGCGCGCGCGTGGATCGACGGCGAAGGCGTGCCACCCACGGCGCACGCGCATGTCTCGACACGGCTCGACGCGATCGAAGCGCTGCGCGGCGCGGTTCCGGCGCGCGAACAATCGGCGGCGTGGACCGCGATCGAGTGGGCGCTTTACCTCGAGAGCGTGCCGCGGCCTGCACCGGAGGCGACCTGCCGTACACTCGACGAACAGTTCCAGCTGACCGCGAGCAAGAATTACGACGTGCTCGTGCCATGGCTGACGCTCGCGTTGAAGTCGGGCTACACCGCCGTCGTGCCGCGCGTGCAGCAGGTGCTCGGGCACGTCGGTCGGATGAAGTACCTGCGCCCTCTGTACACGGCGCTCGCGGCGAATCCGGCGACGCGGGACGTGGCGACCGCGACCTACGCGCAGCATGCGGCGAGCTATCACCCGATCGCGCGCCAGATGGTCGACGGTCTCTTGCGAGATGCACCGCGTGCGACTTAGCGCGCCGGCTCGTGATCGCAATGCATGAAGCACTCAATTCTGGCGATCGTGGTCCTGAGCGCGTGTGGAAGTAACGGTTCCACCGAGGACTGGACCAAAGCAAAGACCAAGCAATATCGAGAAACCGTCGAAGGCGTGACGTTCTCGATCGAGATGCCCGAGGGCAGAACCGGGCGTCCCGACACCCAGCAGAGTGGTTGGGATTACTGGCTCTCCGACGCGCGCGGCTATTCACCGACGGCTGCAATTTCGGTTCGCAGCTATGCCGATGTTCTCGATGACGACCTCGAGTATCGCCGGCTGAAGTCCGATGGCGACGTCGTTGCGGTCGAGAGCTTCGAGAACGGGTATGCGTACACGGCGAAGGATCGCGACGGCTACTCGGCGTTCGTCGTGTTGAACCTCGGCGAGCACAAGTCGATCGCGTGTCGTGCGATCGCCGGCAACCTGCCGATCGACAAGCAGGTCGCGGCGAAGCTCCCGGCGCTCGAAGCGATCTGCCGGACGCTCCAGGTCGACGGCATCGGCGTCGTTCGCGCGAAGAGCGCGTGATCACTTCCGCTTGTCAGACGCCGGGACGGTCGCGAGCACGCGGCGGAAGCTGACGGCGAGCTGGCTCTCGACGACGCGGAACAGGCTATCCAGATCGCGATCGCCGAGCTCGAGTCGCTCGCGCAGCAGCCGGCGCGTCTCCTCTTGTAGGCGATCGCGGATCGAGGTCAGCCAACGTGCAGCGGTGGCGCGGTGCACGTCGTAGGTGCGCCCGATCTCGTCGATCGAAAGCTGATGGACGAGATGCATGCGCAGTACGTTGCGCTCGCGCGGTTCGAGAGAGCGGAGGACGTCCTCGACGGCCACCTTGAATGCCGCGCGGTGCTCGTGCTTGAGCGCCGCGGCTTCGGGGCTGTCCTCCTGGGCGGCGAGTGCGGCGAACAGCGGTTCGTCGGCGTGCTCGATGCGATGATCGCGACGCCGGAGGTTGAGCGCGGTGCGCACGGCGGCGACGCGGAGGAGACCGCGCAGCTCGCCGTGACCGGCAGCCGCGAGAATGCGCGGTGTTTCGCCGGGCTCCGCGACCAGCATGCGCTCGCGCACGATCTGCAGTACTTCGTCGGCAGCATCACCCCGCATGTGCATGCGTGCGAGCGCGACCCTGGCGGTTGCCATCGCAGCCTCGAGCTCGCGCAGTGCTGCGACATCACCACGCGCACACCCCAGCGCGAGCCACAGATCCTCGATGCGCAGGTCACCGACCGAGCACGGGGGTGGCCCGGCCGCACGCTCGGCGAGCAACGCGGTGAACTCCGCGACCGGGACGTCGACGGTGGGATGCGCGGCACGCGCGCGCTTGACGCAAGCATCGAGCTCTCCTGCGCTCGCCATCCCGCCGTCGATAGTACCATCGTGGCATGGGGTGCCCGAGCGATGGCGAGTTGCTCGCGTTCGTCGACGCGACGCTGCAAGCCGGCGCTCGCGTCGCGATCGACGCACATCTCGACGCGTGCCCGGACTGTCTCGCGGCGGTGGCCGCACTCGTCGCTGCACAGGGCTTGGCGCCGGCGGCCAGCGACCTCGCGACGACTCAGCACCTTGCCGACGGCGAGCCCCGCTACGTGCTCGATCACGAGATCGCGCGCGGTGGCATGGGACGGATCTTCGCGGCACATGATCGGCTGCTTGATCGCCCCGTTGCATTGAAGCTGCTGCGCGCAAACGACCCCGAGCTCGGTCGCCGCTTCCTGCGCGAGCGCCTGATCACCGCGCGGCTGCAGCATCCCGCAATCCTGCCGATCTACGACGCCGGCACGTTGGATGGCGGCGAGCCGTTCTTCGCGATGCGCATGGTCAGCGGCAAGACGCTCGATCGCGCAGCAGCAGGCGCCAGCACGCTCGAGGAGCGGTTGCGCCTGTTGCCCGCGGTGATCGGAGTCGCCGATGCGATCGCGTACGCGCACGGCGAAGGCGTCATTCATCGCGATCTGAAACCGCAGAACGTGCTCGTCGGGCCGTTCGGCGAGGTCGTCGTCCTCGATTGGGGAATTGCACGCGTCGGCCGCGAGGTTGACGAAGCCGTCGCGACGACCGCCGAGCCGGCCGGCGAGCAAGCCGACGGTGTCACGCGCGCCGGCGAGGTGCTCGGCACGCTGGCGTACATGGCGCCGGAACAGGCCGCCGGTGCACCTGTCGACGAGCGCGCCGACGTGTTTGGGCTCGGCGCGATTCTCTATCAGGTAATCACCGGCGAAGCGCCGAACGAGGATCGGACGAGCATCGACTCTGCCGCGAAGTCCGTCGCTCACGTCGCGGGCGATCTGGCGCGGTTCCCGGACCTACCGCCGGAGCTCGTCGCGATCATCGAGCGTGCGATGGCGCCGGCAGCGGCGGATCGCTACGCCACCGCGCAAGACCTCGCCGAGGATCTCAAGCGCTGGCAGGCCGGCCGGATGGTCAAGGCTCACGACTACACGCCGGGCCAGCTGGTCCTCCGTTGGCTGCGCAAGCACCGCACCAAGCTTGCGGTGATCGGCGCCGCCGGCGCGGTCGCGGTTGTGCTCGGCAGCCTTGCGCTCTGGCAGGTCATCGTCGAACGTCGTGTCGCCGAGAGCGAGCGCGATCGTGCCGAGACTGCGCGGGCGAGCGCCGATACGCAGCGCGCGGCGGCCGAGGCATTGCTCGAGTTCGTGCTCGGTGATTTGCGCGAGCGTCTCGACAAGGTCGGACGCATCGACGCGCTCTCGGGTGTCGCGCGCGCCGTGCTGGCGTACCAGCAGCGCAGCCCGACGCCGGACTCCGCGCACGCGTGGCTGCAGCGTAGCTCGGCGTCGCGACTCGCCGGCGACGTCGCGATCGCGACCGGTGACTTCGCCACGGCGGACGTCGCGTTCACGCGAGCGCTCGTCGCCGCAAACCTGGCGGCGCTCCACCGGTTCTCGCCACGCATCGGGCTCGCCAAATGCCGGGCGTACCTCGGCCTCGGCGAATCCCGAAAAGGGCTCGGCGCGCTCGCCGATGCGGGTACGGCATTCGCTGCGTGTGTTGAGCTCGCGAGCGATTCGAGCGATCTAGAGTTGCGCGAGCATTTGATCGCGTCACGCATCGGCCAGTCGCGCCTCGCGCGTGTGGCAGGCGATCTCGCGGGGTCGCTGGCGCTACTCGACGAGGTTCTGCCCGACGCGGTGGCACGCGTGCGTGCCGAGGGTCCGGCCGGCAATGCAGCCACCGACCTCGCGTCGCTGCGTCACGAGCGGATGAACACGGCGCGCCTGATCGGGCTCGTGCCCGTCGTGGTCGAGGAAGCGAACGCGCTGCTCGCACTTGCCGAAGCGCGGATCGCGAAGCGACCCGATGACGTCGAAGCGCGGCGCGCGCTGGGTAACGCGCGGCTCGCGGTCGGGTTTGCAGAGGAGGCGACCGGGCGCGACGCCGAGGCCGAGACCGCGTACCTCGCCGGGCTCGCCGACGCTCGCGCGGTCGCTGCACGCGAGCCGTCGAACGCCGAGTGGCAGCGAGATGTCAGCGTCGCTACCGATCATCTGGGTGCGCTCAAGCTCAAGACGGGTCATCACGCGGAGGCGCTGGCGTGGCTTCGCGAGAGCGACGCGATCTCGCAACGGGTCGCCGCGCTGGAGCCGAACAACCTCGAATGGCAGCGTGACCTCGCGACCTCGGCGATGACGCTCGGTGACGCGCTCATGGCACTCGATCGCGGCGCCGACGCGCGTGAGGCGCTCAAGAAAGCGATCGTCATCTACGAGCGCCTTGCGCAGACGCCCAACGCGGAAGGACGCATGCGCCACGAGCTCGGCATGGCGTACGGGCATCTCGGCGGTGCCGAGATCACGGCCGGTGATCGCCGTGCAGCCGCTGTCGCACTGCGACGCAGCGTCGAGCTGCTGCGCGAAAGCCTGGTGCAGGGCGATACTCCGCAAGGCCGTCACGAGCTTGCTGCGGGGATCTTGTTGCTCGCGCAGGTCGTCGAGGGTCGCGACGCCGCGCGCGCCGCGATCGCGGACGCGTTGTCGATCATCGCACCGCTGCGCGCGACCGCCGCGGAGAATCCCGAGCTAGCCGAGCTGATCGTCGAAGCAGATCGCTTGGCGGCGCGCTTCGGCGTCAAGTGAGTTACTGCGCGTCGACAACCGATGCGCTCGAGCTCGTCAGGTTTGTCGCCGCATGCACGAAGGATAGAGAGGGCGAGTAGTCGTAGGTTGTTCATGGCGATATCGAGAGATCACGAGGCGACCCAACCTGGCGACGAACCTGGACAAAACCCGCAGGCAGCTGGGGCGGTCGAGCAAACGCTGGCATCATGGATGGCGATGGAGCCGCCGCGCCTGCGCTGCATGGTCGTCGTCGCGGAAGGTCCGTCGCGGCGAGTCGGCGCGAACGGCCTGTGGATTGGCCGGCAGCGCGATTGCGATATCGTCGCGACCGATCCGAGCGTCAGCCGCCGGCACGTGCTGGTGCGGCTGATCGGTGAAGGCGTCGAGCTCGTGCCACTGGGGAAAGCGCCCGTGGAGCTGAATGGCAGTGCCATCGAGAACGAGACATTGCTTGCGGACGGAGATGAAATTCGCCTACCCGGGCTCGTGTTGCGCATCGAGATCGAGTTGCCAGACATCGATCGCGATGCGCGACCACAGTTCGTGCTCGAGCGACGAAGCAACTTGACGGGTGAGGCGATCGCAAGCTTTGGCGTCACCCACAGTCCGTTTGTCGTCGGAGGTGGGGATGACGATGATCTGATCGTCCGGAACTGGCAGCCCGCTGCTTTCATGCTGCATATCGCGCAGGACCAGCTCTACGTCGAGCTGCGCGAGGGACTCGGCGAAGCGGAACACGACTTCTTACGCGAAGGCCAGCTCCTTCCTCTCTCGGTTGGTGATCGGTTTACGTACGAGGGCGAGCTGTTCGTGATCGGGCAAAGCGAGGGCCGCGTCGCGACCACTGCGGTCGGCGGCAAGACCGATCTGCCGACGCAGGTCACGATCGAGATCCTGCCGCGCGGTGGTCGCCTCGTATTCACGGTCGGTGGCCGCGAGCACGCGGTGTACTTGCCGGATCGCCGTTTCGATCTGATGGTCGCGCTGCTGCGCGATTACCGCGAAGGCGAGTTCGTCACCGACGACCAGCTGCGCAGCATCGTGTGGCCGCGCCGGCCTGAAGTATCGCGACCCGAGATCAACATGCTGATTTCGCGCTGCCGGCGTGATCTGGTCGACGCCGGGCTCGCAGGTCCGCGATTGATCGAGCGCGCACCGGGCGGCGGCGGTACGCGGGTGGCGCTGTCTGCCGGCGCCCGCGTCGAGATCCTGAGCTAACATCGACGCCGGTGAGGGCATTGCGCGACGATCGGCTCGGTCGCTACGAGCTGTTGATCGAGCTCGGCCGCGGCGGCATGGCGGAGCTGTTCCTCGCGCGGCTGCAAGGTGTCGGCGGCTTCGAGAAGGTGGTCGCGATCAAGCGCATCCTGCCGCACCTCGCGCAGGACCCGCAGTTCAAGGAGATGTTCCTCAACGAGGGCCGGATCGCCGCCGCGCTCGCGCATCCGAACGTGTGCCAGACGTTCGAGCTCGACGAGGCCGACGGCGAGCTCTATCTCGCGATGGAGTATCTCGAAGGCGTGTCATGGGATCACTTGATCCGGTCGACACCGCGCGGTTGGGAAGCACTGCGGCTCACCACGTCGGTGCTCGCGCAGGCGTGCGAAGGCCTGCATTACGCGCACTCGCTGCACGACATCGAGGGCCGGCCAACGCCCGTGATCCATCGCGACGTGTCGCCGCAGAACTTGTTCGTCACCGTAGACGGCGTGTGCAAGGTGCTCGACTTCGGTGTCTCGAAGATGATGACGGATGGCCCGCGCACGCGGACCGGCGTGATCAAAGGCAAGCTGCCGTACATGGCGCCCGAGCAGATCCGCGGCGACCAGCTCGATGGCCGCGCGGACGTGTTCTCGCTCGGCGTGTGCGCGTGGGAAGCGCTCGCGGGCCAGCGGCTCTTCGATCGCGCCACCGACTTCGCGATCTGGAAGGCGATTACGGAGGAAGACGTGCCGTTCGTGCGCACGTACTGGCCTGAATGCCCGCCGCTGGTCGACGACGTGATCCGGCGCGCACTCGATCGCGATCGCGAACGCAGGCCGCGCACGGCGCGCGAATTCGGTCAGGCACTCGCGGCGGCGGCCGGGATCGCAGCGACCAGCGCGGAGATCGCGCACGTCGCCGAGGCGGTGCGCACGAGCTGCGCAGAGGCGATCGCACAACGCCGGCAACAGGTCGCGACCGCGGTCACTGGCAAGCGCGAATCGGCCGACACGATCAAGGACGGCGACATGCGGCTGCGCAGCGAGGTGCGTCGCGTCGAGCGCGAGGCGGCCTCGACCGTCGATGCGTTGCCGCGCGCGAAGCACGAGTCGCAGGCGCAACCGCAACCACAGGCGCAACCGCAACCGCAAGCGCAGCCGCGGCAGGGCAGGCCGCTGCTGATGATGATCATCGTCGCGTTGGTCGCGGCGGGGCTCGCGGCCGGTATCGTCGCGTTCGTGATGTCGCGCGATGACAAGGCGCAAGCGCCGATCGCTCAGCCGGAGCCGCAGCCGGGCTCGGGCTCGGACTCGGGCTCGGGGCAAGGCGACGACTGGAACGTCGAGGTCAAAGCGGCGGGCGACGATCTGCGCAGGAACCTCGAGGAGGTCCGCAAGGCCGGCGAGGAGTTACGCAAGGTTCGCGACCAGTTCCACGGCAGCAACTAGCGGCGTTCCTCCATTGTGCCGGCGGGTGGGTGCGCTAGTCTGCCCCCGCGTGGCGAAGAAGAAAGCGACCGAACCAAAGGCCGATACCGAGGCCGAGACCGCGCTCGAGGCCGCACCGCAACAGCAGATCGGATTCCCGAAGAAGACGCTGTACTGGATCGGCGGCATCACCGCCGCGATCTGGGCGTTCGCGATCAGCACCGGCTCCATGATCTTCTTGATCGTGATCGGCGTGCTGACGCTGCTGCTCGCGGCGGTGCTGCTGCGCGCGTTCTTGTTCATCCGCAAGCAGAAGAGCGTCGTGGGGTTGCTGCAAGGCGCGGCGAGCTCGCCGGAGAAGCGCAAGGAAGCGCTCGAGAAGCTGCAGGCCGCGAAGGATCCAAACGATCCGACGAACATGTTCGCGCGCGCACAACTGATGGCGGGCGATGATCCGCAGGGCGCGATCAAGGTGATCGAGAAGCTCCCGCTCAACAAGTTCCCGCCCGCGATGCAGGACGACGTCGCGCTACTCAAGTGCCAGCTCTATCTGTCGCTCGGCCGCACCGCCGACGCACGCAAGAACGCCGACACGATCAACCTCGACAACCCCGAGCGTAAGCAGGCGCGGCCGCTCGCCGGCTCGATCGTCGCCGAAGCGTGGGCGCGCACCGGCAAGCCGAAGGAAGCGCTCGCGTTGCTCGACTCGCTCGAGGTACCGAAGAAGGACGGCGAGCAGATCGCGATCCAGATGCAGGTCGCTCGCGTGTTCGCAAGGTTCGCCGCGAACCAGCGCAAGCAAGCGGAGACCGAGCTCGTCGCGCTCAGCGACGCCGACGTTAATCTACTCGGCCGCTTCCTCGATCCGCGGTTCCGCGTCCATCCCGAGCTGCAGAAGCTCGCGCGCCGCGTGCTCGAGCGCAATCCGATCGCGCGCCGCAAGATCCAAGTCCAGCGGCGCTGATGGGCGCGCTGTCGCAAGCCGACTTCGAGCAGCTCGTCAACGCGGGCTGCGCGGCGTGCGGTGGCCGCCTACTCGAGATTCGCAGTTATGTCGATCGCGCGCTCGAGGTGATGGCCGGCGAGCCGAACAACGAAGGTCGCTGGGCGCACGACGGCGAGAAATTCGTCGACGGCACGTATCGCATCGCGTGCGTCGCATGCACGCAGGTCGCGTTCGAAAACGACATGTGCCCGCGCTGCAACGCGGCCGGTGGGCTCGCACGTGCGCTCGCCGATCGCAGCCGCGTGACCGTGCCGAAGCGGTGCGCGCAGTGCAGCGAGCTCGAGCTGCTCGCGCTCGCGTTCGTGCCGGCAGTTGCGCGGTACGGCGGAGAGACGCCGAAGCCCAAGCAGCTCGTCGACTACGGCGAGCCGGGCTACCACGTCGTGGCGTACGCGTGTGGCGGCTGCGATCGAGCCGTGGTCGCCGAGAAGTGTCCCCTGTGCGACGCAGCTGGGCCGTTACGGCCGCGCCCGTAGCACGATCGTGATGCGCTGATCAGAGCTTGTGCTTGTCGAGCCACGCGCGCACGCGGGCGACGAGCTCGGTGTCGGGCTTCGGCGTCGCCTGTACTTCCTCGAGTGCCGCCTTCGCCTCCGCGATCGCTTCGCGCCGCTGCCGTGCGCCACCCTGCATCCACAATGCATCAGCGACGAACAGCCGAGCGTCGGCGGCCGACGTCGGCATCTTGGCGGCCGCGAACCCATCACGCGCGATCTTCGCATCCGCGAGCGCGGCGTCGGCGCGCCGCAGCGCGAGCTCGGCGACTGCGCGGATCTTGCGCATCTCGAAGCGGACCGGAGTCTCGGGCGCTCCGGGCTTTTCGAGGATCGCGAGTGCGCGGTCGATCAGCTGCATCGCTTCCTGTGGCTTGCCGCGGTGGTTCGCGTTCTGTGCCAGATCGCCGAGCGTGCGTCCGACATCGTCGGAGTCTCGACCGCCCTTCTTCTCGCGAATGGCGAGCGAGCGTAGTCCGTATTCGCGTGCCTTCACGTGATCGCCGGCGAGATCCGAGGCGGCCATCAGACCGCCGAGCACCGAAGCGGCCTGCAGGCTCTCCGCACCGTGCTCGGCCTCCGCAATGCCAAGCCCGCGCTCGAGCGTCGCGAGCGCCTCCTTGAACTGCCTCGCGCTCATCTGCGCAAGGCCGAGGTTGTAGAGCACCGTGCTGATGTACTTGCGGTTGTCTTCTGGGTGCTTCTCGAAGATCGCCAGCGCGCGCTTCTGCATCTCGAGCGCTTCGTCCACGCGTTCGAGCTCGCCTAGCACGAGGCCCACGCTCACCAGCGATTTCGCGATGTGCGCGTTATCCGGCGGATACGCCTTCGCGTTGATCGCCGCCGCCTTCTGGAAGTGCTCGAGCGCCTGCTCGGGCTTGCCGATGCTATCGAACAAAATGCCGAGGCCGTGATGGCTAAACGCCACGTTCGGATGCTCCGCCCCGAGGACCTCGACGCGAATCGCGAGCGACTTCTCGAGCAGCGGGCGCGCCTCGTCGAACTTGGACGCCCACGTGAGCGCGGTGCCTGCGGTGTTGAGCGCGTTCGCGAGCCGCGACTGCTGCGAGCGGCCGGCCTGCTCGAACTGTTTCGCTGCGGCCTCGAGGTGTCGCGCGGCCGGTTCGTATTCGTCGCGCCACAGCGCTGCGAGCCCGCGTGAATACTCGAGACCGCCGACGAGCCTCGGCGCGCTGCCCGCGCGCACGACCGCAGCCGCCGCGATGGTCTCCACGCCGCGCGCTTCGTCGTGCTTGCCCTGTCGCGCGCTGAGCGCCCCAAACAGGCTCGTCCAGGTGATCGCGGCGAGCTCGTCGTCGTGTGCCGCGGCTGCAAACTCGCCGGTTCGCCTCAGCTCGGCGACGGCATCCTCGTTGCGTTCGAGCTGCAGGTAGATGTCGGCGATCACGCTGTGCACGCGCGCCGAGAGCGGCGCATATCCGAGTGGATCGGACTCGCGCGCGAGCGCGGTGAGCTCGTCGAGTGGCTTTGCATATACGCCGGCATTCACGAGCGCTTCCGCAACGTCGACGCGCCGGCTGAGCGCTTCGACCTGCGCGCGCTGCGGCTCCGGCGGTGGCGGTACCGCAGCCAGCAGCGCCGCGGTGTCGGCGCACGCTTCGATCGACGGCAGCGACATCACCGCGTCGATTCCCTTCATCAGCACGTCGATGTCGCGCTGCTCGGTCAGCACAGTAATCAACGCCGTCGTCGCGGCCGCGCGCTCGTCCACGCACCGGATCCGGCGATCGAGCAGCTCCGCGGACTGCTCGCGCCGCACCGATGTTGCGACGCACGCCTCGCGCCGTGCAGCCCGCAGCGCGGTCACCCGATCGTCGAGCCTGCGCGACACGTGTGCGAACGCGGTGGCGGCCCCGGGGCTTCCGGACGCCTTGAAGCTCGCCTCGAGCGCGCGCTTGTCGGCTGCGGTCCAGATGTTCGCGACCGGTTGATCAGCGGCCGCGCACGGATCGTCATCGCCTGTGTTGCGGGCGATTGCGAACGCGACGCCGCCCGCCGCAAGCACTGCGGCGCCGAACAGCGCGATCCGCCGGCGATTCGCGGCGGGATCATGCGATAGCTCGGCGAGCAGCGCTTCCATGTCCGGATAGCGATCGCGGGGCAATTGTGCGAGTCCGCGCAGCAGCACACGACGAATCCGCGCCGACACATCGCTGCCGCGAGGCGCTTCACGCACACGCCCGGCAAGCACGTTGTCCTGATAGACGAGGAACGCACCGCCTTCAAACGGCAGCTCCTTGTAGAGCGCTTCGTACAGCGCGACGCAGAACGCGAACTGATCCGCGCGAGCCTCGGCGTGCTCGCCGCGATGTTGTTCGGGCGCCATGTACGCGGGCGTGCCGAGTACCGCGCCGGTCTTCGTCATGCCGAGCGGTCCCGGATCGCTGTCGCGCAATACCTCGACCGGCGGCGGCGGAGCGTCGGTCGGCGCCGTCGCGAGCCCGAAGTCGGCCACGCGTACGCGACCATCCGTCCCGACGAGCACGTTCGCCGGCTTGAAGTCGCGATGGACGATGCCGGCACGATGTGCGGCAGCGAGCCCGTGCCCTGCAGCGACGAACGCCGTGATGATCTCGCGGCGCGTGCGGCCCGCCTCGGCGAGCCAGTCATGCAATGTCGCGCCGGCGACGTATTCCATCGCGAGGAACACGCGGTCCTCGAACGTGCCGACCTCGAACACGGTGACCACGTTCGGGTGCTGCAGCTTCGCCATCGCCTGCGCTTCGCGCAGTAGGCGCTGCCGGCCCGACGTCGTGCCCGTATGATCGAGCTGGACGATCTTGATCGCGACCTTGCGATCGAGTGTCGGGTCGAACGCGGCGAGCACCAACCCCATCGTGCCGCTGCCGATCCGGTCGACGACGGTATAGCGGCCGATCGCGGTGCCGCGTTCGATATGCGGCAGCGATGCCCGCGGGCCGCCGGTCGATCGCGTCAGCGCGCTGGGCTGGTTGCCGCTGCGCAGCGGACTCGGTCCGTGGTTGCCACTCGCGAGCGTCTCCTCGAGACCTGCGTGCTCGCCGCTCGGGAGCCCGGGGTGCTCGCCGCTCGGTAGTGTCTCGTCGAGACCGGGCTCGCTGCTCTTGCCGTCACGGTTGGTGCGATCCATCCCGGTCGCACCATTGTACTAGGGTTGCTGGGGCGCCGCGGTGTCGTACAGCTCCTGCGCCGCGACATGCATGGCCTTGCGTAACGAGTCTGTGACCGCAACGAGCAGTTTCGGATCGGTAGGTTTCGTGCTTACCGCAAGAATGCCTTCGGCCGCCTTCAGCTCCCGCTCGACACGCGCGCGTGTGCGCTTCGACAGCTTGCCGCTGACGTCCTTCATCAACTTGCGACTCGAGTAGATCATCGTGTCGAGCTCGTTACGCGCGGTCGTCCACGCCTGGCGGATGGCGTCGTCAGCTTTGGCCGCCTGCGCTTCGGCGAGCAGCTTGTCGACGGCAGCTTTGTCGAGCGCACCGGTCGCGCCTTCGATCGTGATCTGCTTGCTCTGCCCGGTCGCCTTGTCGTGTGCGCTGACGCTGAGCACGCCCTGCCGATCGATCGTGAACGTCACGAGGATCTGCGGCACGCCGCGCGGTGCGGCTGGAATGCCGAACAGCTGGAACTTGCCGAGGCTGCGGTTCTGGCTCGCGAGCGGCCGCTCGCCTTGCAGCACGTGGACCTCGACGCGGTTCTGGTCGTCGAGCGCGGTGGAGAACACCTCGGTGTGCGCCGCCGGCAGCGCCGACCCGCGCGGGATGATCACCGATGCGACGTCGCCGATCGTCTCGATCGAGATCGACAGCGGCAGCGTGCCGGGCGCGACATCGTCGGCGAACAGCTTCTGGGTGACACCCGGTGGATCCTTCGGTGTCTGGAACACGCCGTTCGCGACGGTGCCCATGAGATTGGCCTGTGGCGCGGGCAGACCCGCCTCGGGAACGAGCTTCGCCGCGCTGCGCGGCGGTTTGACCTCGTTGCCCGTCGGCGGTTCGGTGTTCTGCTCGCGACACGCCAGCAGCAACGCCACACATGCAAGCCAGCGCTTCATGCGCGGCATATACCGCGGCTCAGTCGCGCTTGTACATCGTCATCACGCAGGCGCCACCGAGACCGAGGTTGTGCTGCAACCCGATCTTCGCGCCCTCGACCTGGCGAGCTTCGCCCTGGCCGCGCAGGTGCCACACCAGCTCGGTGCACTGCGCGAGGCCGGTCGCGCCGAGCGGGTGGCCCTTCGACAGCAGGCCGCCCGACGGGTTCGTGACGAACTTGCCGCCGTACGTGTTGTCGCCGTCCCAGATGAACTTCTCGGCTTCGCCTTCCTTGCACAGGCCGATCGCTTCATACGTGAGCAGCTCGTTCGCGGTGAAGCAGTCGTGCAGCTCGACCACATCGACGTCGTCGGGACCGATACCGGTCTGCTCGTAGAGCTTTTTCGCGGCGTTCTTCGCCATGTCGTAGCCGACCATCTTGATCATCGAGTGCTCTTCGAACGTCGACGGATAGTCCGTCGTCATCACCTGGCCCGCGATGTAGACCGGGTTCGCGATGTTGTGCTTCTTCGCGAACTCGTCGGAGCACAGCACTGCAGCAGCGGCACCGCACGTGGGCGGGCAGCACTGGTAGCGCGTCAGCGGATCGAACACCTCGGGCGACTGCATGATCTGGTCGAGCGAGTACGTCTCCTTGAACAGCGCGTACGGATTCTTCGACGCGTGTAGGCGCGCCTTCTCGGCGATCTTGCCGAACGTCTCCTTCTTCGTGCCGTACTTCCAGCGGTACTCGCGGCCTGCGCCGCCGAACATCTGCGCGGCGGGCGGTGCCTGGTTGAAGCCCTGCTCCTCGTTCATCACGTTGACGAACTTGTCGAGCGGGTTCGCGCGATCGGTCCACTTCGCCTGCAGCGCGCCGGCTTCCATTTGCTCGAAGCCGACGACGATCACGCACTCGGCCATTCCGCCGGCGACCGCTTGCGCGCCGAGCATCAACGCCGAGCTGCCGGTCGAGCAGTTGTTGTTGACGTTGAACACCGGGATGCCGGTAAGGCCAAGCTGGTAGATCGCGCGCTGGCCGCACGTCGAGTCGCCGTAGACGTAGCCGGCGAATGCTTGGCCGACTTGATCGTACGGAACGTTGGCGTCGGCGAGCGCGGCCTTGCCGGCCTTCGTCGCCATCACGTGATATTCCTCGCTCTTACCTGGCTTCTGGAATGGAACCATTCCGACGCCGATGACATTTACTTTGCGGGGCATGGTCATTTCCTTTCTTAGAGCAAACCTTTGAGGAAGCCGAGCCGGTGCGCGACGGTGACATCACCGTCGACGCGCAGCTTGCCGTGTTGGTAGAGAGAGCGAACGTTGCCGGCCGCAAGGGCAGGCAGGTCCGCGTCGGCGATCGTGAGCGTCGCCTTCGCATCACCGCCGAGGTCGAACGACTGCGATGCGTTCGGGTCGGTGACGTTGAACGTCAGGCTCGCACGCACTTCATTCTTGAGCGCGCCGTTGTCGGCGAGCCGCTTTTGCAGCGCTGCGAAGAACTTCGGTCCGTGTGCTTCGCCGGCCGGTTTGCTCGCGGCGGGCGCCGACGCTGCCGCCGGCGCCGCTGCTGCACCACCGCCGCGGCGCTTCATCACGGTCTCGATCGCCTTGCTCGGATCGATCTTGAACAGCGTCTGCAGCTTCTGCGACGCCATCACGTTGCCGCTGATCTTCAGCTTGCCGGTCGTGAACAGCTTCATCGGATCGGCCTTGCCCTGCGTGAGGTCGAGGAAGTCCGACTCGGCGAGCTCGAGCGTGCACTCGGCCGCGCCTTCACCCTTCGAGACGCCGCCGGCTTTGAGATCGACGATGAACGACTTGCTGCCGACCTTGAAGCCGTAGACGACACCGACCTTCGTGACGTCGGGGTTCTGTTTGATCACCTCGGCGAACACCTCGAACGCGTCGTCGACGGTCGGCGTGTACGCCGCGGCACCCGCCGGCACACTCGCGGCGGCAGCTTGCGACGCACCACCGGATCGCTTCTTCGTCTCGGCGAGCACCATCTCCGGCGTGATCTTCTTCAAGAAGCCGAGCTTCTGCGAAGCCATCACATCGCCCGAGATCTTCAGCTTGCCCGTCGAGAACAGCTTCATCGCATCGGCCTGGCCTGTCGCCATCGCCATGAAGTCTGCGTCGCTGATCTCGAGCGTGCAGGCCGGCTTGCCGACGGCGGAGTCATGCACCGCGCCCGGTGGCGTCGACAGATCGATCGTCCACGTCGACTCGGGATTGCTCAGCTTGAACAGGAACGTCGTCTTCACCTTCTCGGCCGTCGCCGGGTTACCCCCGACAAAGCCACCGATCGCGCGGAAGATGTCCGCGCTGTTCGGCACCGCGGCCTGGGTCGCTCCTGCCGCCGCCGGCGCCGCCTTTGGTTTCGGCTTCGGCAGCTCGGTCCAGAGCTCGACGGCCGCGTTCGAGATGCAGACCTCGCCGCGCTCTTTGATCTTGGTGCGGAAGATGACCTTGCCGCCTTCCTTCCACAGCTCGGTCACGAGCGTCTCGCCCGGAAGCACCGTCGACGCGAACCGCGCCTTGATGCTCTTGATGTAGCGAGGGTCGCCGTCGGGCGCGAGCTGCGCCGCGGCGCGCGTCGCGAAACCGAACGAGCACAGACCGTGGAGGATCGGTTTGGCAAAGCCGAACGCCTTCGCAAACCCCGGATCCGCGTGCAGCGGGTTCCAGTCGCCGGAGAGGCGATAGAGCAGCGCTTGGTTCTCGCTGGTCTTGTCCTCGACGACTTTGTCGGGCGCGCGGTCGGGCGGCACGTTGATGTCAGCGCTCGGGCCGCGCTCGCCACCCCAGCCACCGGCGCCGCGCACGAACGTGGTCAGCTCGTTCTTGATCAGCACGTCGCCGTTTTCGTCGTACGTGGTGAACTCGGTGACGACGAGCGCGTTCTTGCCCTTGTCGAAGATGTCCTTGATCTTCGCCTTCGTCGACAGCTTGCCGGTGGTCGGCAGCGGGCGCAGCACTTCGGTGTACTGCTCGCCGTGCAACACGCGGTCGAGGCCGAAGCTCAGGCCAGGTGCGGTGATGCCGCGCTTGGCCTGATCGAAGACCATGGTGATCGCGGGCACCACGCCGAAGCTCGGCAGCACCCTCATGCCCTTGCCGCTCATCTCGTAGACGAGTGCGAGGTCGGTCTCGTTCGTCGGATCCTTCGCGGCGCCGACGCCCAGCGCGTAGAGCGACACGTCGCGCGTGTCGTACGTCCATTGCTGCTCGGGATACGTGTAGCCGAGCGCAGCGTCGACGTCGATGAACTGGTTGCCGCCCTTGCTCGGGCCGGCCTCGACGTTCTGCATGATCGGCTGCATCGACTCGGCGACCGAGCCGGGATGCTCGGTCTTGTCGAAGCCGCTGATCTGCTTCCACGATGCGTCGACATCCTCGGGCGTGATCGTGCGGCCGAGCCGGAACGTCTTGCCGGCAGCACGCTCCCAGCGCAGCTTCGCGTAGAAGCCGCCGCCGACCTCGTAGATCCCGCCGGTCTCTTCGTTCGATTCATGCGCGAGCTTCGCGACGAGCGCCGACACGTACTCGGGCTTGAGCGCCTCGAGCAGCTCCTTCGGCAGCACGGTCTCGGTCATGCGCGAGCCCGCGATCGGCGCGATCGTGTTGACGATGACGTTGCGCTTCTTGCCCTCGGCGGCGAGCGTCTGGGTGAAGCCGTGCAGGCCGAGCTTCGCCATCGAGTAGTTCGCCTGGCCGAAGTTGCCGTAGATGCCGGCGGCCGACGACGTGTTGATGATGCGGCCGTAGCCAGCGTCGCGCATGATCGGCCACGCTGCGTGCGTGCAGCGGAACGCGCCGAGCACGTGGACCTTGTAGACGAGGTCCCAATCCGCCTGCGTCATCTTCGCGAACGAGACGTCGCGCAAGATGCCCGCGTTGTTGATCAGGATGTCGAGCTTGCCCCACGTGTCGATCGCGGTCTTGACGATCTTGTCGCCGTCCTCGACCGAGTCGTAGTTCGCGACCGCTTCGCCGCCCTTCTCTTTGATCTCGGCAACGACCTTGTCGGCTGCCGACGCGGATTTCCCCTCGCCAGTGAATGTGCCGCCGAGATCGTTGACGACGACCTTCGCGCCTCGCGACGCGAGCAGCAGCGCGTGCGAGCGGCCTAGGCCACCACCTGCGCCGGTTACGATTGCTACCTTTCCGTCGAATCGCAGCTCATTACTCATTTGCTCACCTTGCGTCGCTTGGTTGTTGCGTTGGTCAACACCGTCGGAAACAGCTGTTTGAAATCGTCCATCAGCTCGCGCAGTCGACCGCCGTCGTCCTTGTGCAGGACGGCGGTCATCGCCGCGCCGATCATGAATTGCAGCGTGAAGTCGAGCGCCCGCTCGAGGCCGGGATGTTCGCTCACGTCTTTGCCGAACAGCGTTTTGGCCTGCGCGAAAATGCGATCGCGCAGCGCGCGCTCGGCGGTGATCAGCACCGGCCGCAACTCCGGATCGGTGCGTGCGGCGGTGCGCAGCTCCATCGAGACCTGGAAGAACGTGCCGGTGAAGCACTGCCACAGCAGCTCGAGCACTGCGTCGGTACGCGCCCGGCCATCGGGCAACTGTGCCGCGAACATCTTGAGCTCGCGCGCACGCATCTCCGCGAGGTGATCGATCGCGGCGACGAGCAGCTCCGTCTTCGACGGAAAATGATGGAGCAGTGCGCCGCGCGAAGCATCCGCTCGCCGCTGAACCTCGAGTGTGGTCGTCCGGGCGAAGCCGACTTCGATCAAGCTCTCGACGGCGGCGTCGAGGAGAGCGCGGCGCGTTTCATCGCGGCGCTGCTGCTGCGTCCTCGGTACGCGGGCGGCCTCCGGCGGCATCGGGCAGGGTGTACCTCCCAAGAAACAGTCAGTCAAGACTGTTTGTATCTAAGTTGTCGGAACCAGCCACCGTCGGGCGGCGCTGCAGGTGGCGGTCGCGGCGGGGGCGTCGTAGTCTGGGTTCGCGAACTGATGCTCGCTCCGGCGAAGAAACCTGTCGATGCGTTGCGCTCCATGGCCGCTCCACGTGAGCTCATCGAGTGGGTGCGCAAGATGAAGCCCGAGGAGGCGCTGCGCCAGGCATGGATTGACGTGCCGCGCGCCGACTGGATGCCGTACCTCGCCGGCCTGCGCGGCCTCAAGCCGGACTCGATCGTGCGCGCGACCTGTGCCTGTGCGCTCGAGCTTGCTACGCCGGCACTTGCGTCACCGCCAGGCGAGCGCATCGCGGCAATCTTGCGTGACGGTGCCGAACGGCGTGACGCACTGCTCACGGCCGAGCAGCAGCTCGAAGATCTGCGGCTCGTGATGATCCAGCACGGGGAGCAAGGCCAGCCGCCGTGGATGTTCTGGTGCAAGCTCACGCTCGAGCTCGGACGCGCTGCGGGACGCAATCCGCTGATCGGCGTGGGACTCGCCCTGCGGATGATGGCGGCGCTCGGCGGGCGGCGGGGCGCATCGGATCTCGTCGCGCGTTACCGCGATGCACTCGTGCTGGCCGGCTAACGCAACCGCTAGATTAGCCGTGTGTCTCGGTAGCGTGAGCGCGTCCGCCGAGGCAAGCTGAGGTCACTCTTGAGCTACGAAGTTCGCATCGGCTGGCGCTATCTCTACGGCGGTAAACGCGACCGGCTGATGCTGTGGTGCGCGGGCGCCTCGGCGCTGATCTCGATCGCCGGTCTCGTTCAAGTGCTGACGTCGGGCGGCACGAGCCCGTGGGGTGTGCTGACGCTCGTGCTCGGCATGGTCTCGACCGCCGTGTTCGGGCTGCTCGCACTGTTCACGGTGTTCACGAGCGTGTCGGTGCTCGGCGTCGCGCTCGGCGTGGCGGCGCTGACGATCGTGCTCGCTGTCACGACCGGCTTTCAGCAGCAGTTCCGCAACAAGGTGCTCGGCGTCAACGCGCACGTGATCGTGCTCAAGTCACAGGCGACGTTCGCCGAGTACCGCGACGTGATGAAGACGGCGCAGCGAGTCGATCCGGATGTCACGGCGGTGCAGCCGTTCATCTTCGCCGAGATGCTCGTTACCCGCGGCAAGGGCGAGCTGTCGGGCGTCGCGATCAAAGGCGTCGATCCGACGCTCGTGCGCGGCGTGCTCGATCTCGATCAGCACATGGTCCAGGGCTCGATCGACATCCTCGGCAAAGAGGTGCCACCGGGCGAGCTGCCGCCGATCATCATGGGCAAGGAGCTCGCCCACAAGCTCAAGGCAAAAGTCGGCGACGACGTCACGGTCGTCGTGCCGCTCTCGAACATCGACTTCGACACGTGGCGCGCGAAGTCGAGCGCCCCGCGCACGCGCAAGTTCCGCGTCAGCGGCATCTTCTACAGCGGCTTCGACGAGTACGACCGCCGCCTCATGTACACGTCGCTGCGCGACACCCAGGAGCTCGTCGGTCGCGGCGATCAGGTGATGGGCGTCGAGCTCAAGGTCAAAGACGTCGATCGCGCGAGCGAGATCGCCGAGAAGCTCGAGCGCGCACTCGGTGGTCCACCGTATCAAGTGCAGGACTGGTACGAGCTCAACCACAACTTGTTCACGGCGCTGAACCTCCAGAAGCTCGCGCTCGTGATCATCCTGACGCTGATCATCATCGTCGCTGCGGTGAACATGATCTCGGCGCTGACGATGATGGTCACCGACAAGACGCGCGAGATCGCGATCCTCAAGTCGATGGGCGCGACGTCGTCGAGCGTGTCGCGCGTCTTCCAGTTCCTGGGCGTTGCGATCGGCGGCGTCGGCACGATCCTCGGCGTCGGGATCGGCCTCGTCACCTGCTACGTGGTCAGCGCGTACGGCTATCACCTCGACCCCAAGGTCTATCTGATCGACCGGCTGCCGATCGACGTGCGCTGGTTCGAGGTCGTGCTCGTCGCCGGCGTGACGATGGCGATCAGTCTCGGCGCTACGTGGGCGCCGGCCCAGTCGGCGGCCGCGCTGCGTCCTGTCGAGGGCCTGCGCTACGACTGAGCGAACGCGCGGTCCGGCCAGTGAGGCGAGTTATCCGAAAGCTTACTTCAGGGCTGTGAATAAGTCCTACGAGCAAATTTAGTTGCACGGACGCAACTTAACTGGAGATCTGCTCTTCTGATTTCAGATGGTTACTTTGTCCTACATTGGTCCACCCCTTGTATTAGGGGACGACCATCATGCGGATCAAGTCGCTTATCACCATCCTCGCTCTCTCCTTTGCTTCGCTCTCGGTTACCGCCTGCGCCACCAGCGGCGACGAGTTCGGCGACGAGTACGTCGACGCCGAGTCGAACGCCTCGCTCCCCGGCAAAGTCGACCTCTGGCAGTCGTCGGACAGCCAGTGGCGTTTCCACGTCGTGTCGGGCAACGGCCGCACGCTGCTGACCTCGGAAGGCTACACGTCGCGCACCGGCGCGCTCAACGGCGTGCTCTCGGTGCTCGACAACGGTGTCGACCCGGCGATGTACCAGGTCAACAAGACGGCGTCGGGCAAGTTCAACCTGCGCCTGCGCGCCGCGAATTGGGAAGTGATCGCGTTCACCCAGGCGTACGCGACGAAGTCGAGCGCGACCCGCGCGATCACCAGCTGCGTCAACGCGGTGACGAGCTACCTCGACAAGCTCGAGGCGAACACGTCGGGCGCGCGCGTCGAGGTGCTCGAGGGCACGTCGGGCTTCCGCTTCAACCTGCACGCGGGTAACGGCGAAGTCGTGCTGAGCTCGGAGAACTACACCACCAAGTCGGCAGCGTGGAACGGCGCGTTCGCGATTCAAGACGCGTCGAAGCTCGCGGGCGCGTTCACGATCAAGACCGCGACCGACGCCCGTTACTACTTCGTCCTCACGGCGGAGAACGGCCAGGTCGTCGGTGTCAGCCAGCTCTACACGAGCCGCACCGCGGCGCAGGCCGGCATCACGTCGGTGAAGTCGGTGCTCGGCTCGATGGACCTGATCTGATTCGTTTCGCTTAACTTGTTAGGGATGGTGACGGCGGAGGTCCTGACGGACTTCCGCCGTTGCCATTTTCGGCGCATGTTCGGGGCGTGAAAGCGCTCCTCTTGATCGCGACGGCCGCGTGCAGCGGTGGCTACAAGACGCCCGCCGAGTGCCGCACGGAAGCGAACGCGCTCGGCGCGCTGCTCGTCGAGGCAGCGAAGGAACCGCCCTTGCTGGTGCAGCTCGCGGATGACCTGCGGCTCGTCGCGCGCACCGACCTGCCGGTACCTCGCGATCTCGGCACCGCGCCCACCGTCACGCTGACCCCCGCTGCGATCAAGTTCGGCGAGCACGCGCAAGCGGACTTCGCCACGCTCGGCGACCGAGCGAGGGAGGCGTTCGCAAAGCTCGAGGATGATCTCGCGACGGGGCGCATACCGCCGAAGTGGGTTCCCCAGCCCCGACTCGTCTACGTGATGATCGATCCCTCGACGTCGTGGGAGCGAGTTGTCGGCGCGGTGAAAGCGCTCGCCGAGGGCGGCCTCAGCGCACCGGCGTTCGTGTTCGAACAACCGTCGGCGTTGAAGGTGCCGCCGCGCTCGTCGATCGACGACAAGCTCGACGCGCTCTTGAAGGGTGAACCTGGCAATCGCGCGACCGAGCT